>NZ_JAUZUX010000003.1:0-300726 GCF_031844285.1 Enterobacter sp. BRE11 | reverse complement strand
TAAACTTGCAGTCAATAAGCTGAGTCAGTTTTGTTTGATAGCGAAAAGCGATCAGGTGAGAGCAGGCGAGGCGTTGAGAGTTTTACTTGAATCGCTGCCCGATTAAACTGATTTTTTAAACCCTAAATCAAAATCGCCCGCACCTCTGCCATATGGATGGTGCGGCTGGTTTCTGTTCAACTCAATAAGTAGCCAATAAAAAACCCCGCGCCGAAACGCAGGGTTTTTCTACAGACGCGGCGTTGAATCAGAGCGCCGCAATCACCGCCTGCTGTTCAATCAGTTTCGCCTTCGATTGCTCCAGCTCGGCAACGCGCTCGCGCTCTTTCGCTACCACCGCTTCCGGCGCGCGGGAAACAAAGCCTTCGTTCGCCAGCTTGACCTGAATCTTCTCGATTTCGACGTCAAGTTTGCCCAGCTCTTTCGCCAGACGATCCAGCTCCGCTGCCTTGTCTACCAGGCCCGCCATCGGGATCAGCAGCTCGGCGCCTTCGATAATTTTCGTCACCGAAACCGGGCCTTTCTCGCCCGCCGGCAGGATGGTCAGACTTTCCAGGCGCGCCAGGCGCGACAGGAAGGTACGGTTCGCCTCTACACGGCGCAGTGCCGCAGGAGAACAGTCGCGCAGCAGCACGTCGAGCGGCTTGCTCAGGGCGATATTCATTTCGGCGCGGATATTACGCACCGCAACGATCGCCTGCTTCATCCATTCGATGTCCGCCATCGCTTCCGCATCCACTTTCGCCGCGTCGTACTGCGGGAAAGGCTGCAGCATAATGGTATCGTCGCTGATGTTCTTCAGCCCCTTCACGCGCTGCCAGATGGTCTCGGTGATAAACGGAATGATCGGATGGGCAAGACGCAGCAGCGCTTCCAGCACCGTCACCAGCGTGTTGCGCGTGCCGCGCAGCTCCGCTTCGCTGCCGTTGTTCATCACCGGCTTGGTCAGCTCCAGGTACCAGTCGCAGAACTGGTTCCAGGTGAAGTCATAGAGAATATTGGCGGCGATATCGAAACGGTAGCTGTCCAGCGCCTCGCGGTACGCTTTCACCGTGTTGTTGAACTCGGCGAGGATCCAGCGATCCGCCAGCGACAGCGTCATCTCGCCGCCGTTCTGACCGCAATCCTGATCTTCGGTGTTCATCAGCACGAAGCGGCTGGCGTTCCACAGCTTGTTGCAGAAGTTGCGGTAGCCTTCAAGACGCTTCATATCCCAGTTGATGTCGCGGCCGGTTGAGGCGAGCGCCGCCAGGGTAAAGCGCAGCGCGTCGGTGCCTGATGGCTCAATGCCGTCCGGGAACTGCTTCTCGGTGCGCTTGCGGATCTTCTCTGCCAGCTGCGGCTGCATCATGTTGCCGGTGCGCTTCTCCAGCAGATCGTCCAGCGAGATGCCGTCAACCATATCCAGCGGATCGATAACGTTGCCTTTGGATTTCGACATCTTCTGGCCTTCTTCGTCGCGAATCAGACCGGTCATATAAACGGTCTTGAACGGCACCTGCGGCTTGCCGTCTTCATCTTTGAGGAAGTGCATGGTCAACATGATCATGCGGGCGATCCAGAAGAAGATAATGTCGAAGCCGCTCACCAGCACGCTGGTGGGGTGGAACTGACGCAGCGCCTCGGTGTTCTCCGGCCAGCCAAGGGTCGAGAAGGTCCAGAGGCCAGAGGAGAACCAGGTGTCGAGCACGTCTTCGTCCTGACGCAGCGCCACGTCCGCGCCCAGGTTGTTTTCGCTGCGCACTTCTTCTTCGCTGCGGCCGACATAGACGTTGCCATCGTTGTCGTACCAGGCCGGGATACGGTGGCCCCACCAGAGCTGGCGCGAAATGCACCAGTCCTGAATGTCGCGCATCCAGGAGAAGTACATGTTTTCATACTGCTTCGGCACGAACTGGATATCGCCGTTCTCAACCGCCTCGACCGCGACTTTCGCCAGCGGCGCGGTACGCACGTACCACTGGTCGGTCAGCATCGGCTCGATAACTACGCCGCCGCGATCGCCGTAAGGCACCGTCAGGTCGTGCGGTTTGATCTCATCCAGCAGGCCCAGTTCGTCCACGGCGGCGACAATCGCCTTACGCGCGGCGAAGCGCTCCATCTTCTGGAACGCTGCCGGGATCTCGTCCGAGCAGGCGTCGCTGACTTCGCCGTTGGTGTCGTACACCTGGGCGCGCTCGCGGATATCGCCGTCAAAGGTCAGGATGTTGATCATCGGCAGCTTGTGGCGACGACCAACTTCATAGTCGTTGAAGTCGTGTGCCGGCGTGATTTTCACGCAGCCGGTGCCTTTTTCCATGTCCGCATGCTCGTCGCCCACGATGGGAATGCGACGGTTCACCAGCGGCAGGATCACCTCTTTGCCGATCAGATCTTTGTAGCGCGGGTCTTCCGGGTTGACCGCCACGCCGGTATCGCCCAGCAGGGTTTCCGGACGCGTGGTGGCCACCACCAGATAATCTTTGCCTTCGGCGGTTTTTACGCCGTCCGCCAGCGGATAGCGGATATGCCACATCGAACCTTTGCTCTCGCGGTTTTCCACTTCCAGATCGGAAATCGCGGTGCGCAGTTTCGGATCCCAGTTCACCAGGCGTTTACCGCGATAGATCAGGTTCTCTTTATGCAGGCGAACAAACACCTCTTTCACCGCGTTGGAGAGGCCGTCATCCATGGTGAAGCGCTCGCGCTCCCAGTCCACGGAGTTGCCGAGGCGGCGCATCTGGCGGGTAATGGTGCCGCCTGATTCCGCCTTCCACTGCCAGATCTTGTCGATAAAGGCGTCGCGGCCGTAGTCCTGGCGCGTTTTACCCTCTTCGGCGGCGATCTTGCGCTCTACCACCATCTGGGTGGCGATGCCCGCATGGTCGGTGCCGACCTGCCACAGCGTGTTTTTCCCCTGCATGCGCTGATAGCGGATCATGGTGTCCATGATGGTCTGCTGGAAGGCGTGACCCATGTGCAGGCTGCCGGTGACGTTCGGCGGCGGGATCATTATGCAGAAGCTTTCCTGGCTGGTATCGCCGTTAGGCTTGAAATAGCCTTGCTCTTCCCAGTGCTCGTAAAGCGGCTGCTCGATGTCTTGCGGGTTATATGTTTTTTCCATTTCTGCTATGTCGTTTGCGGCTGCGGCGGCGTGGCCGTATTCAATTGGAAACCAACGCTGCGGTACGCTTTATAGCGGTCGCGCGCCAGCTGTTTCTGAGACTCTTCGTAGGGTACGAAGTCTATCACTTCATGGAAAGCAGTAGCAAAATCTGCAAACTGCGGCAGCAGGCTGATCAGCAAATCGCGCGGCGAGCTGCCGCGACGCTGCGGCCAGGCGATCTCGACCGGCGCGCCGTAGCGTGGACCCTCGCCCGCCAGATTGTGCGGCACGAAGGCGTTAGCCGGGCGCTGCCACAGCGCCTCGTCAAGGCGAATCGCCTGCTGTTCGTCTTCGCAGGCGATCAAAATGCGTTTGCCCGCCCGCCAGCGCGTTTCCGCCAGATCGCACACCAGCGCCTCAATGGCGCTCAGCTCGTCGCTGGGCGAGTCCGTTTCCATTACGTAGAAGGTTGCGTTTTTCATGGAAATGCCTTGTGGGGGAGAGGTGTCGATATTACCAGCTAAGGCGCGCGGTAGCACTTCCCGATGAGATGGAGATGGCGTTTGCTATACATCAATGCGCGCCGCCCCTGAGAGCGGCGCGCAGCGGAGCTTAGTCGTCGCCGTTCAGGCCAGCGCGGTTAAGCAGGAACTGCGACAGCATCGGCACCGGACGACCGGTTGCGCCTTTGGCTTTGCCGGAGCGCCAGGCGGTGCCGGCGATATCCAGGTGCGCCCAGTTATATTTGCGTGCAAAGCGTGCCAGGAAGCAGGCGGCGGTGATGGCGCCGCCGGGACGGCCGCCGATATTCGCCATATCGGCGAAGTTCGACTCCAGCTGCTCATGATATTCGTCCGCCATCGGCAGGCGCCAGGCGCGGTCGCCGGACTGCTCAGACGCGCCAATCAGCTCGTGTGCCAGCGGATTGTGGTTCGACAGCAAGCCGCTGACGTGGTGGCCGAGGGCGATAACGCAGGCGCCGGTCAGGGTTGCCACGTCGATCACCACTTCCGGATCGAAGCGCTCTACGTAGGTCAGCGTATCGCACAGCACCAGACGACCTTCCGCGTCGGTATTGAGCACTTCCACCGTCTGGCCGGACATGGTGGTCAGCACATCGCCCGGACGCATGGCGCGGCCGTCCGGCATGTTTTCGCAGCCCGCCAGCACGCCGACCACGTTAAGCGGCAGGTTCAGCTCCGCCACCATACGCATTACGCCGTAGACCGACGCCGCGCCGCACATGTCGTACTTCATCTCATCCATCGATTCCGCCGGCTTGATGGAGATGCCGCCAGAGTCGAAGGTCAGCCCTTTGCCCACCAGCACGATAGGGCGCGCGTCTGCGTCCGGGTTGCCTTTGTACTCAATGACCGACATCAGCGACTCGTTCTGCGATCCGGCACCCACCGCAAGATAGGCATTCATGCCCAGCTCTTTCATCTGCTGTTCGCCGATAACGCGGGTGGTGACGTTTTTGCTGTAGGCGTCAGCCAGCTGGCGCGCCTGCGAGGCGAGATAGGCGGCGTTGCAGATGTTTGGCGGCATATTGCCGAGATCTTTCGCTGCCTTCACGCCGGCGGCGACCGCCAGACCGTGCTGGATGGCGCGCTCGCCGCTGGTGAGTTCGCGGCGCGTCGGCACGTTGAACACCAGCTTGCGCAGCGGACGGCGCGGCTCGGTTTTGTTACTTTTCAGCTGATCGAAGTTGTAAAGCGCTTCTTTGGAGGTTTCGACCGCCTGGCGCACTTTCCAGTAGGTATTGCGGCTTTTTACATGCAGCTCGGTGAGAAAGCAGACCGCTTCCATTGAGCCGGTGTCGTTCAGCGTATTGATGGTCTTCTGAATCACCTGCTTATACTGGCGCTCGTCCAGCTCGCGCTCTTTGCCGCAGCCAATCAGCAGAATGCGCTCGGAAAGGATATTAGGTACATGATGCAGCAGCAGGGTCTGGCCCACTTTGCCTTCCAGCTCACCGCGGCGCAGCAGGGCGCTGATGTAGCCATCGCTGATTTTGTCTAACTGCTCGGCGATCGGCGACAGACGACGCGGCTCGAAAACACCGACAACAATGCAGGCGCTGCGCTGTTTTTCCGGGCTTCCGCTTTTTACACTGAACTCCATGCACTCTCCTGAATCTTAAAGACAACGGCCGCGGCTGTCGCTAGAATGGTCCGCTTGATACCACAGAGGTAAAATATTTTGTGGGTAATCAGCGTTCGAACTACGTTTAGTGTGGCAATGCGTTAATTTTCACCACCCTGACGCGTTTGTCATACCATTTTAGCTGCGACGCAGGCCATTGATGAAGAAAAATGGCTAATAAGCGTTGAAACTAGCGATTTTCCTGCAAAAAGACAAGTTATCACAGGCGTACTAAGCGTGATCATCATTAGATATCTGGTTCGGGAGACGCTCAAAAGCCAGCTGGCTATCCTTTTCATCCTGCTGCTTATCTTCTTTTGTCAGAAGTTAGTGCGGATTTTAGGGGCTGCGGTGGACGGCGAAATCCCAACAAATCTCGTTCTGACTCTGTTAGGGCTTGGCGTGCCTGAAATGGCACAACTTATTCTGCCGTTGAGCCTGTTCCTGGCGATCCTGATGACCCTGGGCAAGCTCTATACCGATAGCGAAATCACCGTGATGCACGCCTGCGGATTAGGCAAAAGCGTGCTGGTGAAGGCGGCGATGGTGCTGATGCTGCTCACCTCCGTCGTGGCGGCGGTCAACGTTATCTGGCTCGGTCCCTGGTCCTCGCGCTATCAGGACGAGGTGACGCAAAACGCTAAAGCCAACCCTGGCGCGGCGGCGCTCGCGGCCGGCCAGTTCCAGAGCTCCAGCGATGGCAGTTCGGTGCTGTTTATCGAAAACGTTAAGGGCAACCAGTTCGGCAACGTTTTCCTGGCGCAGCTGCGCGCCAAAGGCAACGCGCGACCGTCGGTGGTGCTGGCGGACAGCGGCCATATGGAGCAGCGCAAAGACGGCTCGCAGATAGTGACGCTGGATAAAGGCACGCGCTTCGAAGGCACGGCGCTGCTGCGCGACTTCCGTATCACCGACTTCACCCACTATCAGGCGCGAGTCGGTTATAAAGAGGCGACGCTCGATCCAAACGACGCCGAGCAGTCCGATCTCAACACGCTGCTCAGCAACAACACGCCGGCATTTCGCGCCGAGCTGCACTGGCGCTTTACGCTGATCTTCGCGGTGCTGGTGATGGCGCTGATGGTGGTGCCGCTCAGCGTGGTCAACCCGCGTCAGGGACGCGTGCTGTCAATGCTGCCCGCGATGCTGCTCTATCTGATCTTCTTCCTGCTGCAGAGTTCGCTGAAGTCGAATGCGGCGAAAGGGCGGCTCGATCCGGCGATCTGGATGTGGGTGGTGAATATCAGCTATCTGCTGCTGGCGGTGGCTCTTAACCTGTGGGATACGGTGCCGATGCGCCGCGTGCGCGCCCGCTTCAGCCGCGGAGGTTCCGTCTGATGTTTCGCGTTCTCGACCGGTATATCGGTAAAACCATTTTCAATACCATTATGCTGACGCTGTTCATGCTGGTGTCGCTCTCCGGCATCATCAAGTTCGTCGATCAGCTGCGTAAGACCGGGCAGGGCGCCTATACCGCGCTGGCTGCCGGTTACTACACGCTGCTCAGCGTGCCGAAGGATATTGAGATCTTCTTCCCGATGGCGGCGCTGCTCGGCGCGCTGCTTGGCCTGGGCACGCTGGCGCAGCGCAGCGAACTGGTGGTGATGCAGGCGGCGGGCTTTACCCGCATGCAGGTGGCGCTGTCGGTGATGAAAACCGCTATCCCGCTGGTGCTGCTGACCATGGCGATCGGCGAGTTTCTCGCCCCGGCGGGTGAGCAGATGGCGCGCAACTACCGCGCGACCCAGCTTTACGGCGGCGCGCTGGTATCAACGCAGAGCGGCCTGTGGGCGAAGGATGGCAACAACTTTATCTATATCGAACGCGTGCGCGGCGATAACCAGCTTGACGGCGTCAGCATCTATAACTTCAGCGACGACCGTCGTCTGAAGAGCGTACGCTACGCCGCCAGCGCCACCTGGGACCAGGCGAACAAGCGCTGGAACCTGGCGCAGGTGGATGAGTCGGACCTTAACGATCCGAAGCAGATTAGCGGTTCGCAAAGCCTGAGCGGCGAGTGGAAAACCAACCTGACGCCGGACAAGCTGGGCGTAGTGGCGCTCGATCCCGACGCGCTGTCGATTCGCGGCCTCTATAACTACAGCAAATACCTGACGCAGAGCGGCCAGGAGTCGGGACGCTATCGGCTCAATATGTGGAGCAAGATTTTCCAGCCGCTTTCGGTGGCGGTAATGATGCTGATGGCGCTGTCGTTTATCTTCGGGCCGCTGCGCAGCGTGTCGATGGGCGTGCGCGTGGTGACCGGCATCAGCTTCGGCTTCCTCTTCTACGTGCTCGACCAGATCTTCGGCCCATTGAGCCTGGTCTACGGCCTGCCGCCGGTAATGGGCGCGATCCTGCCCAGCGCCGCCTTCTTCGCCATTAGCCTGTTCCTGCTGGTTAAGCGGCGTTAAGCCCGGGCAACCACGCAGAAGCAAAAATGAGGCCGCATATTGCGGCCTCACTCTTATAACTCGCTGAAAACCGGTAGCCTTTACCGGTATCGCTAATGACTCGCTTTTTCAGCTATGCCAGGCTCTGCGCAGGTTTTTTCAGAGTCAGGAAAGATGAAGAAGAAAAAGAGTACGCCGACCCCGCACGACGCCGTCTTCCGACAGCTTCTCAGCCAGCCGGACGTGGCGCGCGACTTTATGGAAATCCACCTGCCGCCGCAACTCCTTGCGCTCTTCGATCTCAGCACGCTCAGGCGGGCGAAACCACAGATGCCAGCGCCTTTGTTCAAGAACTGGCACAGCGGATGCCGCAACAGGAGGTCCCACTGATGACAATTGCAGAACAGCTTAAGCAGGAAGGTGAGCTAAAGGGCAAACTGGAAGTCGCGCGCAGCCTGCTGAAAATGCAGCTGCCGCGCGATACCATCTTGCAGGCTACCGGGCTGACGGAAGAAGAATTAGACCGCCTCGACGACCAGTAACCGTCCTAAGCTGTACTCCACACCGATCAACGCCATAAAAGAACCCGCCTTAAAAAGCGGGTTTTGTTTTTTGCCGCGAGTGGCGTTAACGCGCCAGCACAGGCAACAGCGCTGGCAGCTGCGACAGCAGAAAGAGGATCAGCCCGATGGTGCCGCCCACCAGCGTGCCGTTGATGCGGATAAACTGCAGATCCTTGCCGATATTCAGCTCGATCTGCTGCGACATATCGCGCGCGTCCCAGCTCTTCACCGTATCGCTGATATGACGCGTCAGGAAGGCGGCGAACTCCGGCGCGACGCTGCGCGCGGCCTCCTCCAGATGACGGTTCATCGAGGCGCGCAGCGCGTCGTCGCGCGCCAGGTTCTCGCCCAGCCAGAGCGCCGCCTGGCGCACCTTCTCCTGCACGCGCGAGTCGTCGCTGTTGAGATCGGTTTTCAGCCAGGCGCGCAGGTCGTTCCACAGCTCGCCGATATAGCGGTTCAGCGACGCGTCCTCTTTAATCCAGCGCTTGATCTCCTCGGCGCGCGCCGCCATTTCGGGATCGTGCTTTAGCTTCTCAATCAGCCGGTCCACCGCGCGGTTAAAGCCGAGGCGCAGCTCATGACCCTGATCGGCCGCCACGTCGTCGAGCACCGAATCCACGGCGTTGGCGACCAGCTCGGCGCTGTGCTCGCCCAGCCAGTCGGTCGGCAGCATTTTGGCCTTAATGGGATGCTCGCGCTTCAGCCAGCGCACAATCTGCAGGGCGATAAAGTCGCGCGTGGAGGGCTTGTGCATCAGGCGCAGCAGCTGATCGATCGCCGCGTCGAGCAGCTCCTGATGGCGGTTGTTTTTGGTCAGGCTCTCCAGCAGCACCGCGCTGGTCTGCGACAGATCGACCTTGTCGATGGCGCGATGCACCGCGCGGCGCATAAAGGCCTGGATGCGCGCGTCGTCGGTAAGATCGAGAAAGCCGCGCATCACCTGCAACAGATGACGCCCGACGCGGTCGGCATTGCCCGGCGCGTTAAGCCACTGCGCCAGCATCTGCGCCGGGTCGTGGCGGCGGATCAGCGCCAGCAGCGAGTCGGTATCCAGAAACTTCTCCTGCACGAAACGGCCGAGGTTGTCGCCGATGCGATCTTTATTGCGCGGAATAATCGCCGTATGGCGCGAGATAAAGGGCACCGGCACGCGGCGAAACAGCGCGACCACGGCGAACCAGTCCGCCAGCGCGCCAACCATCGCCGCTTCAGCGATCGCCTTCACGCCGCTGACCCAGAAGTTGGGCGGCAGAAAAAGGGTGGTGATAAAGGTGGCGGCGGCCAGCAGCAGCAGGCCGAGCGCCAGACGTTTAGTCCGTTTAAGTTCGCGCAATTTATCCATGCTCACAGCTTAGCAGAGGCGAAACCGCCGCGGAAACCGCCTTAGCGACGGCGCCCGCCCAGCAGGCTGCCGAGCACGCCGCGAATGATCTGGTTGGCGATCTGCCGCGTGGCGCTCTTCGCCACGCTCTGCACGATGCCGTCATGCTTGCCGCCGCGCGGGCCGGTATGGCCGAACAGCACCTTTTTCAGCCCGCCAAGAATGTTGTCGTCGACCTGGACCTGATTGCCTTTCGCCTGCGGCGCATTGGCCTGCTCGCTGGCGCCTTTCACGCCCTGCTGCAGCTTCTCATAGGCGGACTCGCGGTCGACCTCCTCATCATATTTGCCCGCCAGCGGCGAGTGGTTAATCAGGCCGTTGCGCTCGTCGAGGGTAACCGGCCCCATGCGCGAGCCGGGCGCGATCACCATCGCGCGCTCGACCACCGACGGGCTGCCTTTTTCATCCAGGAAAGCGATCAGCGCTTCGCCGGTGCCCAGCGCCTGGATCTCCTCAACGGTGTTGAAAGCCGGGTTGGCGCGCAGGGTGTCGGCGGCGCTCTTCACCGCCTTCTGATCTTTTGGCGTAAAGGCGCGCAGCGCGTGCTGCACGCGGTTGCCGAGCTGGCCGAGCACGCTCTCGGGCACGTCGGCGGGGTTCTGAGTAACGAACCAGACGGCGACCCCTTTTGAGCGGATCAGGCGCATCACCTGTTCCACCTTCTCCAGCAGCACCGGCGGCGCGTCATTGAACAGCAGGTGCGCCTCGTCGAAGAAGAACACCATCTTCGGCTTCTCCAGGTCGCCCGCCTCCGGCAGATGCTCGTAAAGCTCCGACAGCAGCCACAGCAGGCTGGTGGCGTAGAGCTTCGGCTGCTGGTAGAGCTTGTCCGCCGCCAGGATATTGATAAAGCCTTTGCCGTCGGCGTCGACGCGCATCAGGTCGCGGATATCGAGCATCGGCTCGCCGAAGAAGTGCTCTGCGCCCTGCTGCTCCAGCGCCAGCAGCCCGCGCTGGATGGCGCCCACCGACGCGCTGTTGATATTGCCGTACTGCGTCTGGAAGCTTTTGGCGTTGTCGCCGATGTACTGCGTCATCGCGCGCAGATCTTTGAAGTCGAGCAGCAGCAGTCCCTGATCGTCGGCAACGCGGAAGATAATCTGCAGCACGCCGCTCTGGATCTCATTAAGGTTCAGCAGGCGCGCCAGCAGCAGCGGGCCGAGGTCGGAGACGGTGGCCCGCACCGGGTGGCCCTGCTCGCCGAAAACGTCCCACAGCATCACCGGGCTGCGCTGCGGCTGCCAGTCGGTGACGCCGATCTTCGCCAGCCGCGCCAGCAGTTTCTCGCTCTGCTGGCCTTCCGCCGCGATGCCGGTCAGGTCGCCTTTCACGTCCGCCATAAACACCGGCACGCCGATGGTGGAGAAGGATTCAGCCAGCTTCTGCAGCGTCACGGTTTTGCCGGTGCCGGTCGCGCCGGTGATCAGCCCGTGGCGGTTCGCCATCGCGGGCAGAAGGTGGAGTTGCACATCGGGCGTCTGGGCAATAAGCAGCGGGGCGGTCATAGGTTCACTCTCTGGCAAAGGACAGTGTCTGAAGGATAGCAAGCGCGGCGGGGGAAAGTGAGAGGATTGCGCTGAAACGGCTGTGCGATATAAGCGCCGTTAAGGCTGGCGCGCGGGGCGATGCCTGCGCGCCGCAAGGATTATTTTTGCACCTCGTCCAGCATCAGCATGCTGACGCCGATGCCCTGCTTAACGTTGCTGAGGTTCTTGCGCACCGCCACCTGCTGCGCGCCCTGCAGAATAGTGACGAACGGCGAATTCTGCTGCACCTCGGTCTGCAAATGGGTGTAGAGCGCGCGGCGCTGCGCGGCATCGCTTTCGCCCGCCGCCCTGCGCGTCTCGGCGCTCAGCGCCGGGATATCCCAGCCCACGCGCCACGCCAGGGTTTTCGAGCCGCCCGGCACGTTATAGGCGAAGGCGCTGGCGTTGGTGTTCGGGTCGATATAGTCCGCGCCCCAGTAAATGAAGATGGACTGGAAGTCGCGGCCGCGCATTTTGCTCCACAGCTCCGACTCCGCTACCGGCTGAATATCCAGATTAACGTCCGCTTTCGCGAAGCTCGCCTGCAGCGCCTGCGCCACGTCGATATAGGGCGGCTGGTTTACCACCGTCAGGGCGATATGGGTGCCCGGTGCGATGTTGCCATCCCTGAGGATCGCCTTTGCCTTGCTGACGTCGTAGTGGAACGGGGTGGTGTTGAGCGCGCCGTCAAAGCCGTCCGGCAGGAAGCTCTGGTGGATGCGGTACTGGCCTTTCAGCAGCTGGTTGGCGAGGCTGTCGTAGTCCACCAGCCAGCGCGCCGCCTGCCACAGCGCCGGGTTGCCGAGCGCCGGCTGCTGGGCGTTTTTGGTGTTGAAGCCGAGATAGTAGACCAGGCTCGACGGGAAGGCGTCGATACGCACGTTGGCATCGCGCTTCAGCGCGGCGATCTGATCGGGGCCGAGCTGGTAGGCGACATCGACGTCGCCCTGCTGCACCAGCAGACGACGGGTGCCGGGATCGGCGACGCCCTTCAGCAGCACGCGCTTCAGGTGCGGCTGCGGTACGGCGTGCGGATTGGCCTCCAGCACCAGCGCCTGCAGCGGCACAAACTGTTTGATAGAAAACGCGCCGCTGCCCGCGGAGTGGGTCTTCAGCCAGCCGTTGCCGGTGTCGTTGTTGCTGGCGTGCTGCAGCGCGGTTTTGCTGTCGACAACCGAACTGACCGGCGCGGTGAGCAGGCGCAGCGCCAGATCCTGGCCGATTTGCGCCGGCCAGCGGATCGCCAGCTGGTGGTCATTGAGCGCCGTGAACTGGCTGTCGATATTTTCCGGCGTCCAGCCGAACTCGCCGAGAATAAAGGAGGGCGCTTTGTTGAGCTTCACCGCGCGCGTCAGGGAGAAAATGACATCCTGCGCGGTCACCGGATTGCCGCTGGCGAAGCGTGCATCGGGGTTGAGGTTGAAGATCAGGCTGTGGGGCGTTTCGCCCGGCTGCCAGCTGCGCGCCAGCAGCGGCGACAGCTTTTGCGGGTCGTCTTTATTCGGCTCCGCCAGCGTCTGGTAAACATTACGCAGGCTGCTGTTGCTGACCGTTTCGAAGCTCTCAGCCGGATCGAAACTGATAATACCGTCGAGCGGCACGGCGATAACCAGCGTATCTTTTGGCGTTCCGGCGTGCGCCATCGGCGCGAAGGCCAGCGCGCTTAACATCACAAGCAAAATGCGTCGCATAGAGGTTTATCCTGAGTCGTTGATAAGCCGACTATATCCGCGGCGCGCCAGAGTCAAAATGCCGCTTTGTTATGAGCTTTGCATAAAAAGATCGTCTGCTTTTTTCGCGCTTTTTCCGGTTTTAGCGCGGAGGGTATGAGCGGAATGCATTTATTCAGCCGCCGCCTCAAAACAGGCGCGTGATAAAAGAACGATCACATTTTCCGTTATATGTCATTGCTGCTGTAATTAAGTGAATATATTGTTGCTGATGAGAATAGTTCTCTTGTATGGAAGTATGATTTTTTTTGATTGATTATTTTTGGCAACTGTCACGCAGCGTAAATAAAAATGGTCCTGCGCACAAATTTTCTGTTCAATAAATAATCAATTGTGCATATTTAAACAAAATTCCTGTCTTCACAGCCCGTTACCCGTCTGTAACCATCCAATAACACAATTATAAATTTTCACTAAAACACATTTCTACTTTTATTGTTACATTTAGACATATATATATCCCTAATATTGCCGCGGAAATGACCGATAAGATTTGTGTTTAACAAATATATTACTTTTACAGCAAGTGAGAGTCGTGCCGCTATGCTTCTTGATAAACCCACCACCAGACGAAAGTTTTTGCTCGGGTCTCTACTGGCATTGCCGCTAGGTGACCTGGTTTTAAAAGGGCTGACCGCCGCACAGGCAGCAGAAATGGCCGCGCCGGATCTGGCCGATTATAAACCGGGCTTTTTTAGCGCGGACGAGTGGCAGTTTATTCTGGCCGCAACCGATCGCCTGATCCCGGCAGGCGGCAAAGGCAAAGCGCCAGGCGCGCTGGAAACCAACGTGCCGATCTTTATTGACCAGCAGCTGCAGACCAGCGAGTTCGGCGACGAGATCTACCTGCAGGGCCCGTTCAACGTCCACGCCGATCCGACCTTCGGCTACCAGATTCCGTTTACGCCGCAGCAGATGTACCACACGGCGATCAAGCTGGTGACGCAGTGGGTGCAGACCACCTATAACAAGCCGTTCCAGCAGCTCACGCTGGAAGAGAAAGATGACGTGTTGACCAAGCTCAACAAGAACGGCATCGACTTCGCCGCGCTGGGCGAAGGCAATCTGAAAGCGTCGCAGTTCTTCAGCCAGCTGCTCTCTGATACCAAGCACGGCTATCTCGCGGATCCGATGTACGGCGGTAATAAAGGCATGAAAGCCTGGATCGCCATCGGCTTCCCCGGCGCGCGCGCCAGCTTCACTGAATGGGTGAAGCAGCACAACGTGCCTTATCCGCTGGGACCGGTCAGCCTTTTGGGTGAACGCGCTTAACGGCGTTGAATCAGGTATTTGAGACAGGATTATCATGGCACAGATTACTAAAAAAGAAGTCGACGTCGTCGTTTGCGGCCTCGGCTGGGCCGGCTCGCTGATGAGCATCGAACTGGCGCTGGCGGGCCTTGAAGTGCGCGCCCTGGAGCGCGGCGGCGAGCGCGACTACCCCGATTTCGCCTACCCGAAACCGGCTGACGAATACGCCTATAACGTGCGTAACAAAGTGTTCGCCACGCCGAAAGAGGTGGCGGTCACCGTGCGTTACGACACCACCCAGACCGCGCTGCCGACCCGCAAATGGGGCGCCTTCGCGCCGGGCACCGGCGTGGGCGGCGCAGGCATGCACTGGACGGCGGTTCTGATCCGTCCGACGCCGACCGACATCAAGCTGAAAACCTACGTGGACGAGGCCTACAAGCCGGGCATCCTGCAGGAAGATATGCGCGTGATGGACTTCCCGTTCACCTGGGATGAGATCGAGCCCTACTACTATAAGTTTGAGCTGATCTGCGGCCAGTCGGGCACCACCGGCAACCTGCGCGGTCAGATTCTGGAAGGCGGCGATCCGTTCGAAGGCCCGCGCTCCGAGCCTTATCCGCTGCCGGCGCTGGAAGACACGCTGAACAACGTGATGTTTAAAGAGGCGGCGACGAAGCTGGGCTACCATCCGTTCCCGAACCCGTCGGCGTGCGTCTCCCGCGCGTGGAAAAACCCGTACGGCAACCAAATCGCTCCCTGCAACTACTGCGGCTACTGCTCGAAGTATCCCTGCCTGAACTACTCCAAAGCGTCGCCGCAGACCGCGGTGATGGATGCGCTGAAGCGCATGCCGAACTTCTCCTATGAAGTGCACGCGGAAGTGGTGAAGGTGGTGCTGCATGACGACAAGAAGACCGCCAAAGGCGTGATCTACTATGACGTCGACGGCAATGAAGTGTTCCAGCCGGCGAAGATTGTCGTGCTCTCCAGCTTCCAGCTCTACAACGTGCGTCTGATGCTGCTCTCCGGCATCGGCAAGCCGTACAACCCGATTACCGAAGAGGGTGTGGTAGGACGCAACTACGCCTTCCTGTCGAACGGCGGCGCGACCCTGTTCTTCAAGGATAAAAACTTCAACCCGTACGCCACCGCAGGCGCCACCGGCCAGATGTTCAACGACATCTCGCCAGGCAACTTCGATGGCCCAGGCCTCGGCTTCCTCGGCGGCGCGAAGATCCACAGCTCGCAGGCCACCGGTACGCCGATCGCCACCGCGCTGCCGAAAGGCACGCCGAGCTGGGGCATGGGCTACAAAGAGGGTCTGGAAGAGTGGTACGGCCACTCCATGAAGATCAGCATCACCACGACCTGCCAGTCGTACCGCGATGTCTATCTGGACCTCGATCCGAACTACACCGACCACCGCGGCCAGCCGCTGCTGCGCATGACCTTTAACTGGAAACAGAACGAGCTCAAGCTGCAGCAGTACCTGAAGGGCATCGTCGGCAATATCGGCAAAGAGCTGAACCCGGACAGCATGAGCATGAGCTTCCTGCCGATGGACGCCAACTTCGACCTGACCAAGTACGTCTCCACCCACAACGTGGGCGGCGCGGTGATGGGCGACAACCCGAAGACCTCGGCGCTGAACAAGTATCTGCAGAGCTGGGACGTGCATAACGTGTTTGTACCGGGCGGCAACGCTTTCCCGCAGAACTTCCAGGCGAACCCGACCGATACCATCGGCGCGATTACCCTGATGGCGGCGCAGGCGATCAAGGAACAGTATCTGAAGAACCCCGGTCCACTGGTACAGGCATAAGCATATGAAACTGAAATCATTGTTACTCGCCAACGCCGTGCTGCTGGGATGCATGGCGAGTCAGGCGCATGCGGAAGATGAGGCCCAGCTGATCAAGAAGGGTGAATACCTGTCGCGCCTCGGCGACTGTATGGCCTGTCACTCCGTTGCGGGCAAGCCAGACTACGCTGGCGGACTGGCGATTGAGTCGAACCTTGGCACCATCTATTCGACCAACATCACGCCGGACAAAGAGCACGGTATCGGCAACTACAGCGAGCAGCAGTTCTCCGACGCGGTGCGCAAAGGCGTGCTGCCGGACGGCTCGCGCCTCTATCCGGCGATGCCGTACCCGGACTACGCCAAAATCAGCGATGAAGATATGCACGCGCTCTATGTCTACTTCATGAAGGGCGTACAGCCGAGCGCCGAGCAGCCGCCGGAGACCAGCCTGAGCTTTCCGTTCAGCCAGCGCTGGGGCATGCGCTTCTGGAACTGGGCGTTCACCAGCGACAAGCCGTTCCAGCCGATCGGCGGTGCCTCTGAAGAGATTAACCGCGGCGCCTATATCGTCGAGAGCCTCGGCCACTGCGGCAGCTGCCACACGCCGCGCGGCCTCGGCATGAACGAGAAGGCGCTGGACAGCGGCGATGAGAAGTTCCTGGCGGGCGGCAGCCTGAATAACTGGGACGTGCCGTCGCTGCGCGGTCTGCCGCGCTGGAGCGAGCAGGAGATCGTCGATTACCTGCAGACTGGCCGTAACGATAAGGCAGCGGTAGGCGGCGAGATGAAGTCGGTGATTGAGCACAGCAGCTCGCATATGACCGACGCCGATCTCAAAGCGATCGCGGCCTACCTGAAGTTCCTTGGCGGCAATCCGCCGCTGCAGGCCTACAACGTGCAGGCGCAGCAGCAGACCGAAGCGAAGCTGACGGCGGCGAAGAACCTGAGCGAAGGCGAGCGTCTTTACATCGACAACTGCGGCGCCTGCCACTTTGTTACCGGCAAGGGCGCGCCGGGGATTTTCCCGGAGCTGGATCAGGCAACCATCGTTAACGCCAAGGATCCGACCGGGCTGATCCACACTATCCTGGAAGGCGCGCAGCAGCCCTCTACCGAGAAGGCGCCGTCGACGCTGGCGATGCCAGGCTTCGGCAAGCGTCTGAGTGACGACGAAGTGGCGCAGCTCGCGACCTTTATCCGTCAGGGCTGGAGCAACAATGCGCCAGCGGTGAGCAAGGATCAGGTTGCGGATGTGCGGAAGTCGCTGAAGCACGACTAAAGGGCACAGCGTCTTCTTTCAGACGGCTGAGAAGTAAGAGAAGGGCGCCGCGGCGCCCTTTTTTGTTGGCTGTTATGTGCAGACGCAGGTGACAAGGCCCGATCGCAAAGGCGCTTTACGCATCCTTGCCCGCTCGGCCCGCGACATCCCTGTCGCGGGACGCTTTGCTCTTCGGGCCATGTCACCCGCGTTTCAAGTTTGTTAGCTGCCTGATAGAACATATTGACCGCCTGATGTGCGCTCTTCGACATCGGCCTTAATGGAAGTTATGTCCCACTTCCAGCACGCCGTTAATCACAAACTGCACGCCCATACAGACCAGCAAAAAGCCCATCAGGCGCGAAATCGCCTCGATGCCGCCTTTCCCCACCAGCTTCATAATGCTGCCGGAACTGCGCAGCGCGACCCACAGGATCAGCGCCACCAGCAGAAAGGTGAGCGGCGGCGCGGCGGTAATCACCCACGCGGGAAAATCGACGCCGCTTTTCACCGTGGAGGCGGTGCTGATGATCATCGCGATGGTGCCGGGACCGGCGGTGCTCGGTATCGCCAGCGGCACAAAGGCGATATTGACCGGCTCCTGATGCGTGCTGCTGTTATCCAGCTCATCCTGCTTGTGCTGCGCCTCCACCGAGTGGCCGACCGGCTGCGCGGGAAAGAGCATGCGAAAGCCGATAAAGGCGACGATCAGCCCGCCCGCAATGCGCAGGCCGGGGATCGAGATGCCAAAGGTGTTGAGCACCGCGTTGCCCGCGTACCAGGCCACCATCATAATGGCGAATACATAGATGGAGGCCTGCAGCGCCTGACGGTTGCGCTCGCTGAAGTTCATCTCGCCCGCCAGCCCCAGGAACAGCGCCACGGTGGTGAGCGGGTTGGCGAGCGGCAGCAGCACGATTAGCCCTAATCCCACCGCTTCTAATAACGCCTGCATATGCGTCCTCTTCCGTCGCGGGATTAGTGTTTAGGCCGTTCCATCGCTTCCAGCAGCTCCGGGAAAAAATCTTCCAGCAGCTCGGGCGTCATCAGCTCCGGATAGCGCATCAGGTGCTCGCGGATGCGTTCGCTCAACTCCGGGATCAGGCTCTGCGCGGCGGCGAGCGCGGTGATCTTCTTCTGCTTCACCAGGCGCAGCACGTCATCCGGCAGGCTGTCTTCGTCATCTTCCTCTTCCACCTCTTCCAGCGCGTCGAGATCGTCGAACATATCGAGCAGCGCCTCGATCTGCGGCGTGCGCGACACATACTGTTCCGGCTTCTCCTCCTCCAGATAGCGCAGCAGCGCGCGCACCGGCGAGCCGTCCGGCGTGGCGGGCGGCGAGGAGGTAAACCACTCCAGCATCAGGTGGGTGCTGACGCGATGAACGTGATAGCCGTTATCCACCAGTTCGTCGGCGAGGATATCGGCGGTATCGTGCTCAAGCAGGCAGATATGGGTGCGATTTGGGGTGAACTGTTCCAGCCACTGATAAATCTCTTCAATTACCGCATCGTCGTACTGAAAGTTTTTGCTCAGATAGCTGCCGTCCGGCTGGTGCACGGTCGCGAAAATGAGATCGGGATCGAAGTAAATCGCAATATTGATGCCTTTCATGCGTGCTGTCCTTTGTAGTGCAAAACGTCACTATAGCTTCAGGGCGCGCAGAAAAACATGGGGCAACCAGCAGCCTGCGCTGCTGGCGTTAAAATTAATGCAGTTCAGCGCGGTCCAGCCCGTAGGCGCTGTCGAGCGCGCCCGGCGCCATCTGCGACAGGATCTGCAGGCGGTTCCAGCTGTTGATCAGCGCGATGGCAAAGGCCAGCTCGCTGATCTCCACCTCGGAGAAGTGCTCGCGCAGCTCGCCGTAGAGCGCCTCGCTCACGCCCTGTTCGCCGAGGCGCGTCAGGGCTTCGGTCAGCGCCAGCGCCGCCTTCTCCCGCGCATTAAACAGCGGCGACTCGCGCCAGATGGCGACGTGATGCAGACGCAGCTCGCGCTCGCCGTCCAGCTTCGCCTCCTTCACGTGCATATCAAGGCAGAACGCGCAGTGATTAAGCTGCGAGGCGCGGACATCTATCAGATGCCTGAGCGTGGCGTCCAGCGAGGTTTTGCGTAGCGCCAGTGAGACCTCGCCCAGGGCATTTGCCAGCGCCGGGACGGTTTTGAAGTGGTTAATGCGTAACGTCATGAGGGTTTCCTCCTGCAGAACGGTAATGGAGAGCGGTTAAAAACTGGAGGCATCATAGCCTTCTATGTCAGAGTAAAAAGGGCCATAAAACGTGAAAACAGGCAGGACATCGCGGTGGGATACAAAGAGATTTACGCGCGCTATCGTCAGCAGATCCAGGCGGGTGTGCTGAAGCCGGGCGACCGCGTGCCGGCGATCCGCGTGCTGGCCAGCGAGCTGCGCGTGGCGCGCAAAACGGTGGAGGCCGCCTATGAGATCCTTGTCGGCGAAGGCTACTTCGTCAGCCAGGGCGCGAAGGGCACGCGCGTCAACCCGGCGCTTACGCCTGTCACCAGAGAGGAGCCAGCGTGGCAGCCAGAGGAGAGCGACCTGCCGCTGCGCATTGAGCAGCGGGAGAGCAAGGGCGAGATGCGGCTCGGCGTTCCGTCGCTGGACGCCTTTCCGCTGAAGAAGTGGCTGCTGATTTCCGGCAAAGCGGTGCGCAGCCTGCGGCCGGATGAGATGCTGATGCCGCCGGTGATGGGCTATACGCCGCTGCGCGAGGCGATCGCCAGCTACCTCAACATCTCGCGCGGGCTCGACTGTCAGCCGGAGCAGATCTTTATCACCAGCGGCTATCGCGCCAACCTGCGGCTGATCCTGGCGGTGCTGGCGCAGGCGGGCGACAAGGTGCTGTTTGAGGATCCCGGCTACTTCTTCGGGCAGAAGCTGCTGAAGCGGATCGCGCCCAACCTGCACTACGTGCCGGTCGATCGCGACGGGATCAACATCGATCATCTGCTGCGCTACCACGCCGACGCGCGCTTTGCGGTGGTGACGCCGACGTATCAGAGCCCGCTGGCGGTAACGCTGTCGCTGCCGCGCAAGCATCAGCTGCTGGCGTGGGCGCAGGAGAACGCGAGCTGGATTATCGAGGATGACTATGACGGGGAGTTTCACTACACGCGCAAGGTGATCCCGGCGCTAAAAAGCCTCGATACGCACGACCGGGTGATCTACACCGGCACCTTCAGTAAAACTATTATGCCCGCGATGCGCATCGGCTATCTGGTGATGCCCAAAACGACGCTGGCGAGCTTTCGCGAGCTGGGCGAGATTCTGGAGAACGGCCTGCCGCTGCTGCCGCAGAAAATCCTCGCGCAGTTCCTTAGCGAAGGGCACTTCTACCGCCATATCAAAAGGATGCGCATTCTCTACCAGCAGCGGCGGCGCATGATGCTCGACGCGCTGCAGGCGTGCTTCCCGGATCTGTTTGAGTATCAGCTCAGCGACGGCGGCATGCATATCGTCGCCTTTCTGCGGCGCGGCATTCAGGATGTGGCGCTGGCGGAGGTGTGGCAGCGACATCAGCTGCGCGTGCTGCCGCTCTCCGGCTGGTATATGCAGACGCAGAAGCGCTACGGGCTGGTGATTGGCTATACCAGTATTCGATCCTGTGAGCAGGCGCTGGCGCTGCTGCAGGGGGTGGAGGAGGAGACGAGAAGGGTAGCAGGGCGTTAGGGCTGTGAAGGAATAAGCAGTAGCCAGGCGCCAGCAGCCGAATTATTAACGGTGACTTACTGGCTCCTTTAATTCAAATACCCCAGCAAAGCGACTTCTCCGCGCTGTACTATCTGTGTTTAAAAGTCGCTGTGAAAAAATAGTGACGATTAACATTGTTTTTTCATGCGTGGAAAATAATGTGATTCACACCTCATTATTATGTGATTTTATAAAGTTAATTAATCCAATTTGGAATATTTGCGAAATTACCGAGGGTTTTTTTGAGGAAAACCTATTTATTTCAGATAAATACTGCGCCTTTTTAAATGCCTGCGTTTTATTTTACCATATGGCTATCTGTGAGTACGATAATCACGCAGCGCTGCTTACCTTCATGATGGATAATTATCAGGAGATTCGAATATGGAACTTTTGAATAAAGCACAGCTTGTTAACGTTGCGGGTGCCAACGGGGGGGGTAAATATGAGTCCTTCAACAACCCTAACAATTATACCGGCCATATAAGCTATGGCGGACAAGGTGGTGGGTTTGTAGGAACCAATTCTTGTGGGTTAGATTTGGGTTCTGTTCTTCATGATAATCCTTGTGCAGTTGGAATTATCGCTGGCGCCCTTTCTGGTGCACCCTCAGTGCCCAATGCAATAAAAAATGGGCTAACAGGGGCCGTGACAGGTCAGTGTTTTTCAAACGGCAATGGCAATGGCAACGGTGGCGGTTCGGGGCATAATTATGGCGCACAATGCACCTGGTAAAGAAAAAAGAATCAAATCTGCTTGCACCCTTCCAGGGATTCTTACAGCAGGTGTGATCCTGACTTCAGTTGATATTTTCCCTCAAGATGGCTGGTTGGCCTGGTTGCCGCCGGGAATAGCAAGATTCTTAGTGGTTTTGTATTGTTTCTATGGGGGAATATCAATTTTTAAGGATCTGACTCTTTATTTTATGAGTGGATCGCGTGAAGAGAAATAACATCTGTCTACAGGCCCGCTTTAACGGGCCTTTTTTATACCCAATGCCGCCGCCAGCACCCACCGCGCGCCCTGCATATGGCTGGCGCGCAGCTGGTTAGCGATGTGACAGTAACTAAGACTCTCGCATCCGACTTCGCTGCGGATAGCATGAGACAACAACCCCAGCAATATGGATGATGCAGAACCCGGATTACGGGCAATGGCTGACAGCGGGAGAGAGGCGCGAGGGACAGCTCGCGCCGGTACAGCGGCGGATTACATGCCGATGTATTTTTTGCCCTGCTTCAGCACGACATCGCAGGCTTTGGTTTTCAGCTTCTCGCCCATCGGCGAGTTGCTCAGGCTTTGCAGGTTCAGCTGCTGGCCGTTGCCGGTGTTAAGCAGGCCGGCGATGCCCTGCTGGTAGTCGGTGTTCTGCGTCTGCGCCGTCTGGGTGCTGAGGCCGAGCTTGTCCAGCACCTGCTCTTTTACCGACTTCACGTTGTTATCCACCACGTTGTGCTGCACGCAGTATTGCATCACGCCTGCGGCGTTGGTCATGCTGTTGGCGCTGACCGCCTTGTCGCCGCCGTTCAGCAGGCCCGTCAGCGAGCCGAGCGACAGCCCGCCGTTCTGCGCGGTGCTGTTGGTCGCGCTGGTGTTGCTGTTGTTCTGCTGGCTGAGCTGCGACGCCGCGCTGCTCAGCTGATCCTGCCAGCTTGCCGCTGATGCGCTACCTGCCAGCAGCAGCGCGCTGAACCCCATCCCCAAAATTGTGCCTAGCGTGGTTTTATTCATTTTACCCTCGTTAATGTTCAACCTGCGCGCGATGCGTTGCTGCGCCAGTGTTGCTAAGAGGAACATGGGGTGAGAAAGTTCCGAGTGCGGGAGGGAAGAAGGGGGGGAATCGGAGGATTCTGTAGGGGGAGGGTTGGGGCTGTCGCAGCATAGCCGGGACAGTGATGAAGGTGTCGCAGCTATTCATGCTCTGACCAGATTATTCCAGGTGTCGCGATAAATAATATTACCCTCGGTATATTTCCAGGTAATCGACTCGTAACGCAGTTCAATATTTTCAAGATGCGTACTGGCCTGTCCGCCAGGGCGTAAAACGGGTGAGATAGTGGTTATCTTTACGTTATCCAGTACGATATTGAAATATTCACTCTCAACACCAGCATCGATGATGCGGTACATTCTTATCATAGCTTTCTTTAAGGTGCGGCCTTCACAGAGCGCACGAAAAAGGACGGGGGTCGTTTGATCAAATTCCTTTTGTATTACTACGGGTGAATGCACTCGGGTAGCAGTGAGCTTTCCCCAGTGTGGGTCGACAGGAATGGTGACGTTATGGGATAGGGATTTCAGTTCTATGGAGCCGGTGCGAGAGGGTATCAAGCAGCCACCGACCACAGGAGATCCGTTTTCATCAGTGAGCCACAGGTGAGCGGGTGTTGACATAGTGAAGTCCTTTTTGTCGAAAAAGCCAGCAAAGCGATTAAATGCATATCAAAGCAAATTTACTTAACTGGCGGCCACAGAAAATACGCTAAGCAAACCATAGCAATCCAAAAAGCTATGGTAAGAGAAATCATATAATCAGGAAAAAAGTTAACAGCGAAAAAAAAGAATATTATTGTCGTGATGCCAGGAAACCATGACCAGAATGTGAGCTGCATTTCAACTTTTAGCAGCCGCTTTAAAAAATTAATCATGGAAACCTCACCAGCTTGTAAATAATATCCGCAACTTCATCATCAGATAACCATTGCTGCCGCAAAGCCCCCGCATTTAAAAATCTATCCTCAATAAGAAAGAACATCATCTCAAGCTCAAGGATATAGAGGGCCTGGTAATAATCTGGGTGCAATATTTTCAAACGGTTTGCGCTCTCTGCAGCTTCCTGAACGATACCGTAGACGCCTGTAATCGATGCTGCTGCCCCCAACGTGCTTCCAGCAAAGCGGCTAAGCGGCAGACTGACATTTAGTGACATGCATACAGTCATGGCAACACCAGTTGCAAGTGCTCTGCTGGTTAATGTACTCGTTGCGATATGTATATTAAATTGCATCAGCATGCGCTTAATATTTTGTAGTTGTCGAGAGTCACGGCCGTCAAAAACAACTTCAAAATAGGCCTCAAGCATTTCTGTGAATATTTCTTTTTTCTTGAGGAGGTGATAGATACCTGCAAAAAAGCGTTGGTCTTCAACCTTCTGCTCTGTGCACTTATCATAGAAATCCGTTGTAAAACATGAGCCATAATTTATCAGGCGTGTCATTCCTGCGTCAATTTTGCCAACCTGTTCTTCAACAGCATCACGGACACCCGCGACGGCCCGATCTAATGCTTTGGCCGAGAGGATGTTATTATCCTGCATTTCCTTAAATATTCTTTCGCTATGATACATCCTTTATCCCTTTACTTAATGCTACTGGCCTATATTTCAGGCGCGCGCAATTTATTCTGCTTCAAGATTACGCAAAATGAGCATGGGAAGATCATAAATAAAGAAATAAAATCGTTGTGAAAAAGGATGGCTTGTAAGAGTGCTTTTGTCTTTCTGTTGTCGTAAAGTTGTTTCATTGTGGATTTTATTTTTATAAGTAAAACCTTCCTGTAATTAATGTGGACGCTCGGGGGAGGGGAAGTATTCAATTAAGTAAAGCAGTAATGAGAAAGCCGGGGTAAAGTTATCCAGATGCCATGGCAATGCTTCTGGCTAACAATGGAAGAGAGTGCTTCGCGAAAAGGGATATCAATAGTGCAAGTTTTTATGTGTGGCGCCATCATGCCTGCTGAGATAAGAGGGCATGGCTTCCTTGCCTGTACTGTTAGTCCGCGTTTCGCTTTTTTGAAAAGGCGTTGTAAGCACCTGCTCATAGCGTCACGCATTTAGACGAGACTCCAATCTTTTGAACGCCTTACTGGTAGGTGATGTTTTTTTCAGCGTTTAGCGTGAAGGGTTGGTGATTCCGGTTGCGCGACTGGTGGGTAAGGGTATAATCCTCAGCGTTTTCCGCATCCCTTCCGTGCCGGAGTGGCGAAATCGGTAGACGCAGTTGATTCAAAATCAACCGTAGAAATACGTGCCGGTTCGAGTCCGGCCTTCGGCACCATCGGAACATCAATAGACGTCAACGGACGTCTTTTTTTGTGCCTGAAATCCAGTATCCGCAAGGCTTTCCTCGCTTTTTCACTCAACCTAAGTCAACCTGATTCAATCTACATCAACTTACTGATGCGGGTACAACTGCGGGTATATCCCGGTTCGATAATGTTTGTACCCACACAGAACCCTTGAAAGGATACTCATCATGGCTCTGAGTGATGTGAAGGTTCGTTCGGCTAAACCTGAAGCAAAAGCCTATAAGCTTACTGACGGTGAAGGCATGGTGTTGCTGGTTCACCCTAACGGTTCCAAATACTGGCGGCTGCGTTATCGTTTTGGCGGTAAGGAGAAGATGTTGGCGATTGGGAAATACCCTGAAGTCTCGCTGGCGGATGCCAGGGCACGCAGGGAAGAGGCCCGTAAGCTATTAGCTAATGGCGTCGATCCCAGTGAAAACAAGAAAGCCGTTAAGGTAGAGCAGGAGCAAGAGGCGATAACTTTTGAAGTGGTTGCCAGAGACTGGCATGCCAGCAATCAAAAGTGGTCTGCATCGCATAGCGCTCGTGTATTGAAAAGCCTTGAAGATAATCTCTTTGCTGCCATTGGGAAGCGGAACATTGCAGAGCTTAAGACTCGGGATCTTCTTGTACCCATTAAAGCGGTGGAGTTGTCCGGGCGTCTCGAAGTTGCGGCTCGTTTGCAACAGCGAACTACCGCGATTATGCGGTTTGCCGTTCAGAGCGGCTTAATCGACTACAATCCTGCGCAAGAGATTGCCGGTGCGGTTGCTACGGCGAAAAGACAGCATCGTGCGGCTTTGGATCTTGAACGTATTCCTGAATTACTTCACCGCATCGATCACTACTCTGGCAGACCATTAACCCGACTGGCTGTCGAGCTCACGTTGTTAGTTTTCATCCGTTCAAGCGAACTACGTTTTGCTCGCTGGTCAGAAGTGGATTTTGAAACGGCCATGTGGACGATTCCAGGTGAGCGTGAACCGCTGGAAGGTGTTAAACATTCTCAGCGTGGTTCGAAGATGCGGACTCCACATCTTGTTCCTTTGTCGCGGCAGGCTCTGGCTATTTTGGAAAAGATCAAAAGCATGAATGGGAACCTTGACCTGATCTTCGTAGGAGATCACGATCCGCGTAAACCCATGAGTGAGAACACGGTGAACAAGGCTCTACGAGTGATGGGCTATGACACGAAAACGGAAGTCTGTGGGCATGGTTTCAGGACCATGGCTTGTAGTTCACTGATAGAATCGGGGTTGTGGTCGAGGGATGCAGTAGAACGGCAGATGAGCCATCAGGAACGTAACTCTGTGCGTGCGGCTTACATCCATAAGGCGGAACATCTTGGGGAGCGTAGGTTGATGTTACAGTGGTGGGCGGATTATCTGGATAGAAATCGTGAAAGTAGGGTTAGCCCATTCGACTTTGGTAACCATTTATTCAGTTAAATCAAGATAGTTGCAGATAATGGCTTTACATGTTTATGAACAATATACTTGAGTGCTAAAGCAGAACGAAAGCAGTTTTTTTATCAAAAATGGCTTTTAGTACTCGGATTTGAGGAGGTATCCTGATGAACCATGAGCAGTTAGTTCAGTATGGATTCAAGTTTGGAAAAAATGGACCTCATGCAGCGCGTTGCATGATGATCGAAGAATTGAAGATATTGCTCCAGGCACGGCCTGAGAACACCTTACAAGAAGAATATAGGGTAAGCATTGTGGATGACAATATTCTTCATAAACCCAGTTCTAGTGCCAGGAAACTAACTTATCGGCACATGGTTGGTCTTTATGGGATGTCTCCGCACATACCTTTGTTCAAATTTTTTCGTCAACTTTGGGAGCTATCTGAAGAAGCTCAGCCTCTACTCGCACTGCAATTGGCTATTGCAAGAGATCCACTACTTCGAGAATCTGTTGGGGTCATTACGGCACTTAAGCTTGGGCAAATCTTACCCAGAAGCGTTATGGAAGAACACCTAGCAAAAGACGATCCAGATCGATTTAGTCAGGCATCAATTCAGTCATTTGCTCGAAACATTAGTGGCACATGGACTCAATCAGGTTATCTTTCGGGTAAGGTTAAAAAACAACGTACTGACCCAAAAGTAACGTATGTGAACGTGGTTTTTGCTCTACTTCTTGGGTACTTCCAGGGGCTTTCAGGTAAACGTTTGTTTGATAGCTTTTGGATGAAACTATTACCAGTTGATGAAACAACTTTGTACGAGCTTGCATATAGAGCAACTTTGCGCGGCCTGATTAATTTCAAACAAGCCAGTGAGGTCGTTGAAGTGTCTTTTGCACCTCTGAATCTCCTAGTTAAGGAATAACGTGATGTCTGACAGATTGTCAAAATTACTGAAAAGTTTTTCCAGTCACATTAGTGTGCCATGGGGTAACAATATCTCAGCTGAAGAGAAAGCTATCTTTGTCGTATATGACAAAGAGGATGAGCTTAAGCTTCGTGCTCGCATGACTGAATTTGAGCATGCATGCATCGAAAGCGAGCACCCATGGCTGTTGTTGGACTTGACCAATGAGTTCCCCTACTGGATGGCCAGACAGGACTACAAAGAGGCTTATTTCGAAGATCCAGAGTATCTGGAAGGAAGCTATGACTATTTTGCTGAAGAGCTTGTGTCGAAACTCCATGAGCAGATTAATGCGCACCAAACACCTGAATCTGTAGTGGCTCTTATGGGATGTGGGACCATGTTCGGCTTTGTATCAGTCTCCGCTTTAGTTAAATCTTTAACGACTCAAGTACAGGGACGCTTGGTGGTATTTTTCCCCGGAGAATATCATGAGAATAACTACAAACTGCTCGATGCCAAAGATGGCTGGGGATATCAAGCCACTGCGATCACCATAGCTTAACTAGGTAAAGAAAAATGCTAAACCGCGAAATTTATAAACTTGACCCTCTGGAAAGCAAATTGGCCAACAACGGTGTGGCTGAGGTAAAAGATGATCTCTCCAAAGGGGCTCTTGAAACATTAGATTATGAGCTGCGGACGTTTGTCTGTAGCGGGGCTTATGCCAAAGGCATGGCTGATATTCTTAGCAACTACTTACGAAACGTTAAAAGTTCTGGTGAACAACCTGCAGTTTGGATTTCAGGCTTTTTCGGTTCTGGGAAATCGCATCTAGCTAAAATGCTCAGAACCCTTTGGGTGAATCAGAAAATGGAGAGCGGAGCAGATGCTCGCTCATTGGTTGAGTTACCCGATGATGTACGACAATATTTTGACGAACTTTCAACATTGGGAAGTCGACTGGGAGGACTTCATGCCGCGTCAGGAACTTTGGGGGCGGGAGCAGAAGACAAAGTTCGATTAGCCTTGTTGGCGATCATTTTCAAATCAGCTGGGTTGTCTGAGCAATATCATCTTGCCCAATTTGAACTTTGGTTAAGATCTGAAGGGGTGCTTGAGCAAGTAAAAGCTTACATCCAACAGCATGCCAAAGGTAAAGAAGGCGAAGACCTTTGGAAGAAAGAACTGCGCAATCTCCATGTTTCACCAGTCATGGCGAATGCGCTGTTACATGCTTTACCATCTCTTGGAAGTGATGCTAAAGAAGTACGAGATATGCTGCGTGCGCAATATAAAATTGTTGATGATGTATCAAATACGGAAATGGTTCAGTCGATTGTTGATGCATTGTCAAATGAAGGCGAAATGCCCTTAACTTTGGTTGTTCTTGACGAGGTTCAGCAGTATATCGCTGATGATCCAGATCGTGCTCATCTTGTGCAAGAGACCGTTGAAACATGCTGTAAAGCTGGTGCACTTAAGTCGAAATTGCTTTTCGTCGCCACAGGGCAAAGCGCCTTATCCGGGTTGCAAAACCTGCAACGCCTTATGGGGCGTTTCCAGATTTCTGTTCAGCTTGAGGATACTGATGTCGATGCGGTAATCCGGAAAGTTATTCTCCAGAAGAAAGAAACTGCCAGAGCTGAGATCGAATCCGTGGTACATCATAACCTCGGTGAGATTAATCGTCATATGAGTGGTTCTGTTATTGAAGCTCATAAAGACGATGAAAAATGGATGGTTGCAGACTATCCGTTACTGCCAGTGCGTCGTCGTTTCTGGGAGCGAGTCCTTCCTGCGCTGGATAAAACCGGAACCGGATCCCAACTACGAAATCAGTTACGTGTAGTGCATGAGGCCACAAAATCTACGGCGCTTAAACCGTTGGGTTCAGTTGTCCCTGCCGATTTTATCTATGAACAAATTGCAATCAACCTGCTACAAACGGGTGTTATTGGCAAAGAGATCTACGAAAAGATAGCTCGCTTCAAGGCTGGGGACGAAGATGAAGTCCTCCAGGGTAGAGTGCTTTCGTTGATACTACTCATTAGTAAACTACCAACAGATATCAATCACGGTATTGCCTCAACGGAAGCTTTCCTCGCTGATTTGCTTCTGGAACATTTAAGTGATGGTAAGCATGAACTGAGAGCAAAATTGCCACATTTAATTCAACAACTGGTTGATGACGGCGACTTACTGCCAATGAATACTAGTGCAGGTGTTGAATACAGGTTGCAAACGCTTGAAAGCCAGCAGTGGCATGATACTTTCAAACAACAACAAAATGATCTACGCGGTAACCCACAGCGTTTAGAAACGTTCCGCAGCCTCGAAATAAAAAACCGTGTTAACACTGCCCTAGGGTTTGGTAGCGTGAATCAAGGGGTCAGTAACGAACCCCGTAAGATCACCGTGTGTTTCGATCAGGATCTTCCTGCCGATGCTAAAAAAAATCTCTATGCTCATGTACTTGAATGTAAAGAAAAAGTTTTCGAGGATGCAGTGCGTAGTGCGAACCCTGATGACGCCACTATTTTCATTCATGTTCCATCCATTCGCCGTAATGAGCTACTGAGCGCAATTGTCGATTTTAAAGCGGCGGAAACAACTCTGGAAGTGAGTGGGATACCCTCTACGGATGCGGGTAAAGACGCTCGCGCTGCAATGGAGCACCGGAAGTATGAAGCTGAGCGCACCAAGAAACTGATTCTTAAAGAAATTATTGATGGTATCCAGGTACAAATGGCTGGTGGGAGCGAAGTACTTGGCGACACGCTAGTTGAGCAGTTCCAGAATGCAGGTAAGAAAGCATGTGAACGGCTCTATACAGAGTTTAAGCAAGCAGATCAAAGAGGTTGGGATAAGGTATTTGAGCGTGCAAGTAAATTCGCTGATGCCAATGCTCTGGAAGCTGTAGGCCATAATGATGAAGTGGAAAAGCACCCTGTCTGTGTCGCCATTAAACGCTATATCGGTGTTGCAAAAACTGGGGGAGAGATACGAGAAAACTTTATGTCTGCTCCTTTCGGCTGGCCGAAAGATACCGTTGACGGCGCTCTTTTTACCATGTTGGCTGCTGGTGTATTGAAAGCAAGCGACTCTCAGGAAAAATCAGTCGATGCGAAAAGTTTGGAGCGCAGCAAAGTCTCTCAAACCAACTTTCGGCCTGAAACCGTTAGCTTGACGCCGCGACAGTTGGCGGGCATTAGAAGTTTGATCCATGCGCTTGGTTTGAACTGTACCAATGGTGAAGAACAATCCAAATTAAGAGATGCGATAGAAACTGCTAAGCAATTGGCTCGTAAAGCGGGAGGCGACGCTCCACTACCATTACCACCAAAAGCAGAATTACTTGTTGAAGTTGAGAGACTTTCTGGTAATGAACAGCTAATGGCTGCCTTCGAACGACATCGCGATATTATCGATGAAGTGGAGCGTTGGAAAGGGCTTGCTGAAAAAGTGTTCGTCAGACAAGCTCGCTGGGGCGAACTAAAATCGGCGCTTAAGTATTGCCAAAATTTAGTTGGTTTTGACGAGCTCATGAACGAGGTGCATGCGATTGAGCAAAACCGAAGTCTGTTAGCCGATCCTGATCCAGTACAGCCGTTGCTGAAGCAGGTAATTGAAAGAATTCGCGTTGCGATTTTGAAAAAGTACGAAGATTTTCAAACTGAATATAACGAATGTCTAAAGGAATTGCATGAAGATGCAATCTGGAGCCAGCTTTCTACAGAGCAGCAGGAGCAATTGCTGACAAAGCATCATCTGGACAACCTGGAAATGTCACCATTATCTGATAACGACAGAGTACTCGATTGTATTGAAAATACCTCGTTAGAACAGTGGAGTGATAAAACCTCTGCTTTGGCAGGCCGTTTTAGCCGTATGCGGCAGGATGCGGTTGATATGTTGGTGCCTAAAGCAAAAATCGTACTTTTACCAAAATCAGTCATTGAAACAGAGGCTGAACTCGATTCCTGGTTGGCAAAAGTTAGACAAGAAGTTATGTCCGCTTTAGCTGAAAATCGTCCTGCATCGTTGAAATAACCTCTCATCACTCCTGAAGTTCAGACAACCTTGTCTGGGCTTCAGGTGCGAGTCTATATGCAAAATTAGAAGTAACCTCAATTTAAGAGTACTACATGCGACAGTCACTGGATAAAACGCTTAGAAATCAGCTGGAAAAAGTTGTTGTCAGGGCCCGAGAACTGATAGAAAAAGCTGCATCAGAAGCATTAATACGTTTAGGAGTGGAAACCGCGGACGCTCCGGCATACCTGAATGATAATGAGCGTAAGCTGCGTAATCGCCTGCGTGCCCATGCCCGCCAGTTGGGGGACAAGCTGCAGGCCAATGGTGTGCAGGGAACTGAACGCCTGCGGGCGGAGGTCAGTTATGAGCACTGGCATCGTATGTTGTTTGCCCGCTTTTTGGAGCAAAACAATCTGCTGATGCTGGATAAATATCTTGCTGTCACGTTGAGCGACTGTCAGGAATACGCTGAAGAAGAAGGTTGTAAAGATGGCTGGGAACTGGCCGGCAAGCTTGCTCAGAGAATGCTGCCTCAGGTATTTAGGGTCGATTCCCCCATATTTGAGCTGCAAATTCCCATCGACCGCATTCGTGAATTAGAGGATTTGATTCTGACACTTCCTGGTGTGGTATTTCAGGCACAAGATAGCCTGGGATGGTGTTACCAGTTCTGGCAAAGCAAACGTAAAGACGAAGTAAATGCGGCGGGTATTCCGATTGGTGCGGATGAGTTAAGCCCGGTCACACAGCTGTTTACCGAACCTTATATGGTGAGTTTCCTGCTGGATAACAGCCTGGGAGCGTGGTGGGCGAAAAAACAGCTGACGGATGCGGATTTACGCTCGGCCAGTGATGAGAAAACCTTGCGTCAGGCTGCCGCTATCGAGGGTGTGCCGCTGGAATATCTGCGTTTTGTTAAAACCAGCGATGAGCAGGGTGAGTTGTGGCAAGCTGCCGGTGGCTGGTTTGATGGCTGGCCACAGGAAGTTCGTGCACTGAAAGCGCTGGATCCGTGCTGTGGTTCAGGGCATTTTCTGGTTGCATTATTCCTGATGCTGGTGCCAATGCGTATGCAGCTTGAAGGACTTGATGCCAGAAGCGCTGTAGATAAGGTGCTTGCTGATAACCTTTATGGCCTTGAACTAGACAGCCGTTGTGTGGAGATTGCAGCCTTTGCTCTGGCGCTGGAGGCCTGGCGTTATCCCAATGCCGGTGGTTATCGTACCCTGCCTGCACTAAATATTGCCTGCTCAGGGCTGGATGTCAGCGCAGCTACCCAGGAATGGCTGGCGCTTGCTAAACACAATCCGGATATTAGCGAGGCACTTAATTGGTTTACCCGAACCTTCAAAGATGCCCCGGTGCTGGGCAGCCTGATTGACGTCAATACGGCTTATTACGAAGGAAAAACTGAAGGCAAAGATTCCCCCTGGCAGGTTCTCCTGGATGCGAAAGCTGCAACCGACGATGAAGCAAAAACAGCCGAGGTGACCGCTCAGGGTCTGGCAGTAGCAGCTAAATTGTTGTCTGAAAGTTATCATCTGGTAGCAACCAATGTGCCTTATCTGGCCCGTGGCAAGCAGTGCGATGTACTGCGTGGCTTCAGTGATAGTCATTTCACGGAAGCAAAGGCCGACCTGGCGACAGTGTTCCTGGAACGGTGTATTAATTTCTGTCCAACTGGCGGCACTTCAACAGTCGTCTTACCGCAAAACTGGCTTTTCCTGACGAGTTATAAGAAGTTTCGTGAAAAGCTGCTGACGGAAGATACTTGGAATCTGGTAGCGCGTTTAGGGGCAAGAGCGTTTGAAACTATTTCCGGTGAAGTGGTTCAGGCGATTTTGATCACTCTTACTAAGGGTATTGCGCCTCAAGGCTCATTACTGCATGGAGTTGATGTATCTGCAGCTAAAACCGCTACGGAGAAAGCCGAGAAATTGTTGGTTGAGCCGTTGAAGAGTGTTGAACAAATTAAGTTATTGAATAATCCCGATATGCAGATAACTTTAGATATTCAAAATTTTTCCTCATTAGTCAATACTTATGCAATCCCATATAAAGGGTTAGGTACAGGGGATGACCCAAGATATAGAAAAAAATTTTGGGAAGTGTTTAATACATCAAATAATTGGATCCTTTATCGCTCAGCACCAGAAAAAAGAAATACCTGGGGAAACGGCTCATCTGATCTTTTGAAGTGGGATGGGGGAGCTGGTGAGCTGAGTAAAAGCCCTACGGCATACCTCAGAAACGTTGAACAATGGGAGAGTGCAGGAATATTGTTTGGTATGATGGCAGACCTGCCATGCACTATTTATAGTGGTAGTGCGTGGGATACTACGTGTTGTGCCGTAATACCTAAGAAAGAAGCTTACTTCCTTCCGCTTTATTGTTTCGCAATTAGCGAACAGTTTACATACCAATTAAGGTTATTTAATCAAAAAGTTAGTGTTGAGGTTAACCACTTTGGGCAGGTGCCAGTCGATATTGAATACTGGCGCAAGGTAGCCGATGAAAAATATCCTAACGGGCTTCCTAAGCCCTACACTAACGAGCCTACACAATGGATCTTCCATGGCCATCCCTGCGGCTCTGTTATCTGGGATGAAGAAAAAAAATGGACTGCTATCGCTGATAAGCGAACTGATGAGACAGTACTACAAGTTGCGGTCGCTCGCCTTTTGGGGTACCGGTGGCCAGCAGAGCTGGATGACAAAATGGAACTGGCTGATGAGATGCTTCACTGGCTTGGTAAATCTGATGAATTGCTTAAACTCGTGGATGATGATGGCATAGTCTGCCTGCCAGCACTTCGTGGTGAAAAAGCCGCGGCTTCTCGTCTGGAAGCCATGCTTCAGGCTGCCTATGAAGAGGGCTGGTCCTCCAGTGTGCTCAGTGAGCTGCTTGCCAGTGTTGGCAGTAAGAGCCTTGAAACCTGGCTGCGGGATAAATTCTTTGAACAACATTGCAAACTCTTCCAGCACCGCCCGTTTATCTGGCAAATCTGGGATGGTCTTAAAGATGGATTCTCAGTACTGGTTAACTACCATAAGCTCAATTACCAGGGTTTAGAACGCCTGATTTATACCTATCTTGGGGACTGGATCCGTACTCAGGAGCATGGTTTCAAAGAAGGCATTGATGGTGCGGAAAGTCGTTTGATGGCGGCTAAAAACCTCAAAGACTCGCTGGAAGCCATCCTTAAAGGAGATGCCATCACCGGCAAGAGTGGTCTCGACATTTTTGTGCGCTGGAAACCGTTACACGAACAGCCTATGGGCTGGAACCCGGATTTAAATGATGGTGTGCGCCTTAATATTCGTCCGTTTATGCAGGCACCGGATGTGGATAAGAAGGGGGCCGGTGTTTTACGCACTAAGCCCAATATTAAGTGGGGTAAAGACCGTGGCAACGACGTTGAATCGGCCCCCTGGTATTATCTGGGCCTGCAGTATGGTGAAAAAGAGGGGGCACGTATCAATGACCACCATATCAGTCTTGTAGATAAGCAAGCTGCCAGAGACGAATATGAAAATAAGGAAAATCACGGATGATTAAATCAGTATTCAACTATCTGGTGTCAACCTTGTTGGATAGTAAAGCCGGGGTTGTATATGCCATCCTCGGATCCATGATCTGAACCGAAATGCATTATTAATAATAAAACTTCATTTAAGAGTACTACATGCGACAGTCACTGGATAAAACGCTTAGAAATCAGCTGGAAAAAGTTGTTGTCAGGGCCCGAGAACTGATAGAAAAAGCTGCATCAGAAGCATTAATACGTTTAGGGGTAGAAACGGCGGAAGCTCCGGCATACCTAAATGATAATGAGCGAAAACTGCGTAATCGCCTGCGTGCCCATGCCCGTCAGTTGGGGGACAAGCTGCAGGCTAATGGTGTGCAGAGTATTGAACACCTGCGAGCAGAAGTCAGTTATGAGCACTGGCATCGTATGTTATTTGCCCGCTTTTTGGAGCAAAACAATCTGCTGATGCTGGATAAATATCTTGCTGTAACGCTGGCAGACTGCCAGGAATATGCCCAAGAAGAAAGTTGCAAAGATGGCTGGGAACTGGCTGGGAAGTTAGCTCAGAAAATGTTACCCCAGGTATTTCGAATTGACTCTCCTGTGTTTGAGCTGCAGATGCCTGTCGACCACATCCGCGAGTTAGAAGATTTAATTCTGACCCTGCCAGGAGACGTATTTCAGGCACAGGACAGCCTGGGGTGGTGTTACCAGTTCTGGCAAAGCAAACGTAAAAAGGAAGTAAATGCGGCGGGTATTCCGATTGGTGCGGATGAGTTAAGTCCGGTCACACAGCTGTTTACCGAACCTTATATGGTGAGTTTCCTGCTGGATAACAGCCTGGGTGCCTGGTGGGCGAAAAAACAGCTGACGGATGCGGATTTACGCTCGGCCAGTGATGAGAAAACCTTGCGTCAGGCTGCCGCTATCGAGGGTGTGCCGCTGAAATATCTGCGTTTTGTTAAAACCAGCGATGAGCAGGGCGAGTTGTGGCAAGCCGCCGGCGGCTGGTTTGATGGCTGGCCGCAGGAAATCAGCTCCCTGAAGACTCTGGACCCGTGCTGTGGTTCAGGGCATTTTCTGGTTGCATTATTCCTGATGCTGGTGCCAATGCGTATGCAGCTTGAAGGGCTTGATGCCAAAACCGCTGTAGATAAGGTATTTTCTGAGAATCTACATGGTCTTGAGCTTGACAGCCGTTGTGTGGAGATTGCAGCCTTTGCACTGGCGCTGGAGGCCTGGCGCTATCCGGGAGCTGGCGGCTATCGTAGTCTGCCAGCCCTGAATATTGCCTGCTCCGGGCTGGATGTCAGCGCTGCCACTCAGGAATGGCAGGCCCTGGCTAAACACAATCCAGATATTAGTGAGGCCCTCAAATGGTTCACTCGAACCTTCGAAGACGCCCCCGTACTGGGCAGCCTGATTGACGTCAACACGGCATATTACGAAGGAAAAGCTGAAGGCAAGTCTGCGCCTTGGCAGGTACTCTTGGATGCGAAAGCTGTTGTAACCGACGATGAAGCAAAAACAGCCCAGGTGGCCGCCCAGGGGCTGGCAGTGGCTGCTAAATTACTGTCTGAAAGTTATAATCTGGTAGTGACAAACGTACCTTATCTGGCACGTGGTAAGCAGTGTGAGGCGTTGAAAGATTTTTGTGAAAACTATTTTCCGGAAGCAAAAGCCGACCTGGCAACGGTATTCCTGGAGCGTGGTATGGATTTCAGTCCAATTGGCGGCACTTCAACAATCGTTTTACCGCAAAACTGGCTTTTCCTGACCAGCTATACTGACTTCCGTAAAAAGCTTCTAATTCATGAAAACTGGAACTTAGTAACTCGTTTGGGAGAGAAAGGTTTTGACTCTTCGGCTGCAGCAGGCGCATTTGTTGCGATGGTAATTCTTACTAAAGGTAAAGCACCTAATGGAGCGTTATTAAGGTATCAAGATATCTCGGCACCTAAAACCGCTACAGAAAAAGCTTCGCAATTATTGATAGAGCCGTTAAGAGAGCTTGTTCAGACTAAGCAGTTGGATAATCCAGATTTTAGAATTGGATTTGTTGAGAAAAGTTCAGAAAAACACATATCTGAAATAGCTGAGTGTTATCAAGGTTTGGTGACTGGCGATATTGAACGCTTTACTAAAAAACTATGGGAAATATCTTCTGGTAATAATGATTGGCTACCATTTCGTAGGAGCAATAACACAGGTGAGTATTACGGTGATGTTTCAGAGGCTATTTTTTGGCAAAATGGCCAAGGTCAACTTAGCAAGTATGCGGCATTAACCAGAAGTCAACTGCATGACATGCATGAAAGTGGTAATCGTGCATGGGGTAAATATGGAATCGCTATTAATAGAATGCGTGATCTCAAAGTAGTTGCGTACTGCGGGGAGCATTTTGATAATAACGTTGCAGTAGTATATCCAACTGACAAACATGAATTGGTTTCATTGTTAACATTTTTTTCATCAGATGATTTTGCAATCTCAATAAGGGAATTAGATCAAGCGCTAAAAGTAACTAATAAAACTTTACTCAAAGTGCCATTCGATTCTTGCTACTGGAATAAGCTGGCCAAAGAGAAATACCCTAACGGTCTTCCTAAGCCATATACCAATGATCCTACCCAGTGGATTTTCCATGGACACCCTTGCGGTTCAGTTGCTTGGAACGAAGGGAAAAAATGGACCGTAATTGCAGATAAGCGTACCGATGAAACCGTTCTACAAGTTGCGGTTGCTCGTTTGCTTGGTTACCGATGGCCAGCGGAGCTGGATGAGAAAATGGAGCTGGCTGATGAGATGCTTTACTGGCTTGGTAAATCTGATGATTTACTTAAATTAGTAGATGATGACGGCATTGTCTGCCTGCCTGCACTTCGCGGAGAAAAAGCCGCGGCTTCTCGCCTGGAAGGCATGCTGCAGGCTGCCTACGAAGAGGACTGGTCATCCAGTGTTCTCAGTGATCTGCTTGCCAGTGTTGGTAGTAAGAGCCTTGAAACTTGGTTGCGGGATAAATTCTTTGAACAACATTGCAAACTTTTCCAGCACCGCCCGTTTATCTGGCAAATCTGGGATGGTCTTAAAGATGGATTCTCAGTACTGGTCAACTACCATAAGCTCAATTACCAGGGTTTAGAACGCCTGATTTATACCTATCTTGGGGACTGGATCCGTACTCAGGAGCATGGTTTCAAAGAAGGCATTGATGGTGCGGAAAGTCGTTTGATGGCGGCTAAAAACCTCAAAGACTCGCTGGAAGCCATCCTTAAAGGAGATGCCATCACCGGCAAGAGTGGTCTCGACATTTTTGTGCGCTGGAAACCGTTACACGAACAGCCTATGGGCTGGAACCCGGATTTAAATGATGGTGTGCGCCTTAATATTCGTCCGTTTATGCAGGCACCGGATGTGGATAAGAAGGGGGCCGGTGTTTTACGCACTAAGCCCAATATTAAGTGGGGTAAAGATCGCGGCAACGACGTTGAATCGGCCCCCTGGTATTATCTGGGCCTGCAGTATGGTGAAAAAGAGGGGGCGCGTATCAATGACCACCATATCAGTCTTGCAGATAAACAAGCTGTCAGAGACGAACATGCAAATAAGGAAAATCACGGATGATTAAATCAGTATTTAACTATCCGGTGTCAACCTTGTTGGATATTGAAGCCGGGGTGGTGTATGCCATCCCACGCTACCAACGGGAATACACCTGGGGTAAATGGCAATGGGATGCTTTGTTTGAAGATCTGTTAGAAAACGACCTTAATTACTATTTGGGGTCGATTATCTGTATCAATCAAAGTACAGACACGCTGGCTCTGCAGCAGTTAGAGTTAGTGGATGGCCAACAGCGAATGACCACATTGTCATTATTGTTAGCTGCCATTTATGCAAGCTACAACCAGTTAGGCATTGAACTTGAGATGGAACAGCAGATAGAGCTGTATAACCTGAAGCATAAATTGGTGCTAAAAAAGAATGCGGACCAGCCCCGGTTAGTACCTCAGGTGCAAAATGCCAACCAGCAGGATTACCTGGCGGTGTTGAAAGAGGCAGGTATTCTTAAAGAGGCTGAGTGGGTTTCCAATGCAGGTAATCGTCGGGTATTTCGTGCCTATCGACATTTTTTAATGCGTATTGAACAGTATGTCAGTGAGAGCGAAACCCCATTGCAGGCACTGAATGCGCTACTTGATAAAGTCAATGCATCTACTCTGGTAAAAATAGAGGTGGCAAGTCATTCAGATGCTTACACCCTGTTTGAGTCACTTAACAATCGTGGTGTGCCTCTTACCGCGATTGATTTAATGAAAAACAAGCTACTGGCGAAGATCGAACAGATTGAGCCGGGCAGTATTGATAAGTCTTTTATCAGCTGGACCAAAGTGATGGAAGCCCTGGGGGATGATTATGGGGTACAAGAGCGTTTTTTCCGTCAGTACTACAATGCGTTCAAGCCTGAGTTAAAAGATATCGTCAATGTACCAGTAGCGACGAAATCTAATCTTATTCAAATTTTCGAAAAATTGATTGCTCATGATCCGCATCAATTCCTACAAGCTATGCGTAGTCATTCTGACTGGTATGCGCAGATTGTAGGGAATTGCGAAGTTCCGGATGAACCTAAACTAACAAAACTGCTTAAAAGTCTGGATAGAATTCAAGGAGCTCCTTCTTATCTCTTATTGCTAATGTTGTTTGCCAGACGACAGAACTTAGCATTGAGCATTGAGCATATTGAAAAAGTGGTCACTTTGCTGATCAACTTCTTTGTCCGTAGGAACACTACTGATGTGCCTGCTACTCGGGATTTAAACCGCATATTTATGGAGTTAACTGAAATTCTGCAAAGCTGCCACGGTGAGCAGGTTGTCAGTGCTATTGCTAATACCCTAGGGGCTGTCAGTACCTCTGATGAGCATTTCCGCCAAGCACTTAGTGGCGGTCTATACGAAGAAAATAGCTGGGTCTGCCGCTTTATCCTGTGTGCTCTTGAAGAAAGCATGATGACCAAGGAGAACCAAGTAGACCTATGGGCAGTGGAAGGCAAGCAATATGTGTGGACCATTGAGCATGTTTTCCCACAAGGATTAAACATCCCTAATTCTTGGGTAGATATGATAGCGGATGGCGATAAAACGTTGGCGGAGCAATATCGTCAAAGCCATGTGCACAAACTTGGTAACTTGACTATTTCGGGATACAACAGTTCTTTAGGGAATAAGAGTTTTTTGGAAAAACGTGATCGTACGACCCGGGATAAACGTCCTGTAGGCTACAACAATGGTTTGTATCTAAACCAGGAGCTGGCTGTTGCTGATAATTGGTCAATAGCGCAAATTGAGCAAAGAACAGCCGCGATGGTAGATAAGGCTATTACTCTGTTTAGTTTACCGGGTGTCGTCGGGAGATAACGAATGCAAGTAATTGATAAATTGATAGAGCAGCTACGAGGTTGTGCAAATTTTAATCCTGCAGTGCAAGAGGCCCCTGCAGCGGTTCTATGGACAGATGAAGCTTGCCAATGGCAAAGTGCTATGCCTTTGATTAAACAATTCATTCCCGAGCTGCTCGAGCTTGGTGAATATCAACCAGAGCAGCGGATTGGTCCGGCTATTTGGTTAAAGTGTGCCATTGCTGGGGTGTTGGAAGAGGTTATGTTACCTGAAGGTCGCACACCAATTATCTATCTTCCTAAAATTGGGCGAAAAGCGTTACGCGCTATCGAAGATTGTCCGGACTATTTACGACCTCTAGCTGAATTGCAATATCGCGGATGTTGGTGGGCCTATAATACGGCAGGTCGTGACTGGAGTATAAGTTCTTTTCTGACAAACCCACGCGTTGGGCTTGAATTAGACGTAGCAAAAGATAAAAACACATTAGAAATTATCCCCCAAATCTTGAAGGATCTTTTAGAATCCCGTATTGAAGACCTACAAGGAAAGCGGTTAGAGGCTAAAGATTTTCAATCATTAGTATTTAATGATCCTATTAAAGATCTACTTGGGTGGCTGAATAATCCCGAAGATAAGCGTAAGCAGTGGGACGACAATAAATGGTCGCTTTTCAGTAATACTTGCTCAAGTCAGTTTGGTTATGAACCAACAGATGCTAATTATTCTCAAATGCTCGCATCCCTTTTATCTGCCCAGGGGGCGTGGCAAGAAGTGTGGCAGCGCTTTGAAGATACCGCACATAACCTATCAGGATTAATCCTTGTCCTTCGTGATGTAACCCCTGATTTAGCTGCTGATTTAAGTCATTATCCTATTGAAAATACTCGCGATGAAAAAAGCCTTGCCGATGCGCTTGCTGGCCTTCCTCAACTTGATGTAAACAAAGTTAGAGGAACTATCTGTTCACTATATCAACAGAATAAAGAGCGCGAAAGCTGGCTTTGGTATCGATTAGGGGAATCTAAATACCTCGAGATTTTGGCCCATCTGGCAAAAGTCGCTGAATTGACCCAGCAAGTGTTCAATCATCAGTCACCGGAAGAGATGGCAGAGCTATATCAGGAGTGCTTCTGGCAAGTCGATGCTGCAGCGTTGCAGGCCATGGCATTGACAAAAGAACCGGGCCAACAGGAATTAGTCGCAAATGTATTAAAACTAATATATTCCCCTTGGTTGAACGAGGTATCGCTCAACTTCCAACAGTTGGTTAAAAGAAAAGGATATCCCGGGAATACTGAAATTAAGGAGGCGACAGCTACTTACCAGGTTAAAGGGATGGTAGTGTTTTTTGTAGATGGTTTGCGTTTTGATTGCGCTAAAGTATTAGAGCGTAAGCTTACTGCGCGTCATTTGATTGTCGATACCAAAACACAATGGAGTGCTCTGCCATCTTTAACTGATACAGCGAAAGCTGCGGTTACTCCTGTTGCTGCACTTTTGAACGGTGCTTATGACACTCAGGATTTTAAGCCTTCAGTAGTGGCAACGGGTAGTGAGTTTAATAGCTATCAATTAAAAAAAGCATTGGCACAACAGGGGTGGCAATACCTGGAAGGATTGGATACTGGTGAGCCTAATGGCTTAGCGTGGCTACAAACAGGTGACCTGGATAACCTGGGACATCAGCAGCAAAGAAAATTACCTCTTGGTATTGATGATGTTCTTGAAGAAATAGCTGATAGGGTAAGCTATTTGTTTGAAGCAGGATGGAAGCAAATCCGTATTGTCACGGATCATGGTTGGTTATGGCTTCCAGATCAATTACCTAAAGCAGATCTTGAAAAACCATTGGTTCGTAAGTACTTATCAAGATGTGCTATTCTCAAGGATAATGCCAGTACGAATTTGCCTCAGATAGAGTGGTATTGGAATTCCTCAGTGTCACTTGCCATGGCTCCAGGCATCAGTGCATTTACTGCGGGAGATTACTACAATCATGGTGGCCTAAGTTTGCAAGAATGCCTGACACCTGTAATTAAAGTTACTAAGGACTAGAATTTTATTACTTAAAATAAGTTTCATCGAATATTTTCTAAAAGCCGCTTATAACGGCGGCTTTTAGCTATTTGAACACGCTGGAATTGCGGATGCGAGATAGCTGTTTTGTGGTTACTTTTTTTTGTTCTGTCACTCCACTAGAGTAGTTTCCGCGCTGATATAGCACCATAACCGTATCGTCATATTCACAACCTAAGGCTTCACTAATTTCCCGCATATCCTCTTGGTCCATGGCACGTTTGTAAGCATCTTTTTGTTTAGAAAGATTATAAATACTGAATACACACGCAACTATGAGTTTGTCAGCAGTGGTCTCTCCGCCACCAGGGTTAACAATTAAGTTGAATTCTACATCTTCACCCAGCTCCAGGCGTGAATTAAAATCCAGCACTCTGCTCTTCGCACAGCTCGGCGAGAAGTCATTATAGGTGACTCCATTTACCCACTGAGCTTTTATCCAGTTCCTATCATCACCTCTCATTGCACGACCAGCTTTAGGATAGGGCGCTCCTTCATTCAGGAATTCGTCACGAATTAATTTGATTGCCTCAAGCAGCTGTGGATCGTTGGTATAGGCGCTGAAATTAGCTTCGGGCTCAGATAATTTTCCAGGAATGACTAGGTAGCTTTGAGTTAGGAATGTTTCCGAATCATCACGTTTTTTGGTGATTACAGTTTCAGTAAAAGGGGTGATAAACATTCCTCGGTCAAAGCCTCTGACTTGATATTTCGCACAAATATCTTCAAATGAATACCGTAACCCATCGAAATCATTCAATTCATCGCTGGCCTCGAGATGATCAAGTAATTCTGAATACGCTCGAACAGCTTCCAGGTTTGTAAAATGTTTCGCCTGAGTATTCTGGTGGTATCCACATGCTCTGCCAACGTTAGCTTGCACCACTGCGGCTATATTGGCAATAGAGCTATCCCATGTGTTTATTAGCGTGTTTTTCATTTCTTGGCCAAAGTTAATACCAGCGCGAAATCCAGCCACAGTTATAGCGATTATCTTTTCGTCAAACATTGCTGCTGTTTCGTACGCTCGTTTGAAATCATCGATAGATGAGAGTTCGTGATCGTCAACGCCAATAAGCTTTTGACCTATGATTAAGATTTGCTCCTCATCTACACCTTGATTAATCAGTACTTGTTTGGCTGTGTTTGCTTGACTTGATGGAACCCTAATCAGTGACCAGCCTACGCCCTGATGTTCTTTAAACTGGCGTATAAAGCGCTTTTGTAGCAGTGAATCTTCACAAAAATCGCGCTGATCATCATCAAGTTTGACCAGCTGGTTACTGCGATGCATTTGTCGAATGCCATGATATTCATCGCTAGCTTTGTGAAATACCAAAGACGTATTGAAGCTGTGACGTAGAATGGAATCTTCACTAGCTGAGTAGAGTGAGCTAAATGGAGTTGCGGAAATAAATACAACTTTACAGTCTACATTATCTTGTTCCAGGTAATTAAATACCTTTTCATAGCGAACACTATCAATGCCAGAACCATAGTGACACTCATCGATGATGATGAGCTTAGGTGGTTGGCGCTTAAAATCCGATTTAAGCGCATTATCTATATTTGTGAAGTTACTAACAACGACATTTTTGCAGGGTGCAAGGTCACGCTTTGCTTGCTCTTGAAGTGCCAGATCTGCCATTGTCACAAGATATAAAGTATCTTTTAAGTATTTCCGGTTAGCCAATAATTCATCGGGTAAAGATAGTCTCTGAAGGCAGGCAAGGGCAAGAGCGACACCTGATTTTCCTGACTGCATTTCCGCAACAAGGATCACTGCTTTTGAACCAGAGTTCAATTTAGTAAATGCTTTCTCAGCAGCGTTGCGTTGGTGTTCAAAAGTATTTTCAGCCATTGAGCACTGGACATAATTGCGATACTTATTTGAGCTATTCATATGTCAATATAAAGTTTAGGGGGCATGCAGCCCCTTGTATTAATAAGTAGATTCTACTTTGTCAGAGAAATGGGATTCATCGCTAAGCTCACCTGACTGCTCAGGAAGTTCGTTGTGCTGTTTCTTAGCAAGAGTACGTTCAAGGTCATACTCACCGCGCTTGTAGATAACAAGTAGAGTGTCATCATGCTCAACACTAAAGTAGTCGCACATCTCCCAAACATCTTCAAGAGTCATAATTTTCTTTGCGACATTTCGGCGAGAAATGTTGTAAACGCTAAAAATGGTTGCTACCACAAACTTATCTTCAGATAACTCTCCGGAACCAGGTGCTACAACGCGGTTAAACTCTAAATATTCCCCATTATCAATTTGTTGGGTGTGGGTTTTAGTTTTTTCTTTTTGGGTTCCGTCAGCGCGTGCCTTCTCAGGGTTATTGTAACTATCCCCATTGACCCAATGTGCCTTGATCCAGTTCTTGCCTTTACCTCGCATAGCTCGATTACCTTTGACGCTTGGCGCACCTTTAATCGTGAACTCTTTGCGAATAATATCGATCGCCTGAAGAAGATACTTATCTTTGGTGTACTCGGTGAACTCTGCATCATCGTCAAGAAGTTTTGCGGGTACAGCAATGTAGCTATCAGTTTTATACGTTTCAACATCACCGATTGGGCGACGACGTTTGTATTTGATAGTTAACCCAACATCCAAACCGTTGACATGGTATTCCTGGCACACATCTTCAAAAAATTCTTTTAACCCTTCGAAATCAGACGCTGCTTGGTCAGAGCAGGTGTTTTCAAGATGGTCAAGGATACAAGCATAAGCCTCAGCTGCATTTAAGTTAGTGAAATGAGTTGAAGAGTTGTTTTCATGGTAACCACACGCCCTGCCAATGTTGGCTTGCACCACTGCGGCAACACTGGCAACTGTACTATCCCACGTCGAGATGAGATTATTTTTCATCATCGCACCGAAGTTGATACCAGCTCGAGCTCCAGCAACAGTAATAGCGATTAGTTTTTCTTCGAACAACTGAGCATCATCAAACTCCTTTTTGAATTGCTCAATGCTGCAATGTTCATCTTCTGGTACCCCAGCTAATGAATTACCAATAATGTAAACTGCATTCTCATCGATGCCTTGCGATATGAGAAACTGCTTAGCTTCCATCGCCAAACCAGCGGGCACCCTTACGAGTGACCATCCCATACCTTTATGACTCAGAAATTGTTGAACAAACTCATCGCGTTGAACGGACTTGCAAAGGAAGTTACGACTTTCATCCTCAAGGCCTTTGACCTTACTATTCATTAGCATCTCTCGGACGCCGTAGTATTCATCGCTAGTTTTGTGGAATACCAGACGGGTGTTAAAGTCTCGACGCAAGATTGAGTCTTTTAAGGCCGCTTCAGCAACATTTCGGGCTTGAGTTAATAGTTCTGCATCATTATCATTCTTGGCTTCTTGTTGAAGTTCTAGAGCTTCTTGATATTCAGTCTCTGCTCCATAGAGAGCACCGAAGGGGGTGGCAGAGATGAAGACGACTTTACAACTATCGTTCTCTTGTTCCAGGTAGTCGAAGATCCTACTGTATCGAACAGCAGTGACATTTGAGCCATAGTGACATTCATCAATAATAATTAGCTTAGGTGGATTGCCTTTAAATTCATTTTCCAATGCCTTTTCGAAGTTCACAAAATTACTGACGACAACATTCTTGGCAAGCTTGAGGTCTTCTTCAGCTTGTTCTTTGAGGGCGGTATCAGGCATTGTAACCAGGTAAAGTGTGTCTTTTAGCTGCTTACGATTGCAAATATCTGTCTCGGAGAGACTTAATCGCTGTAAGCAACACAGGGCTAGCGAAATGCCTGATTTACCTGCTTGCATTTCGGCGGCTGTCACTACTGCTCGCACATTGCCAGTTAAAGCATCAAATACTTTGGTAGCTGCTGTTACTTGGTGCTGATGTAGCGCTTCGCTCTGAAGAATAGAAAGTACTAGTTGTCGATGTTTTTGTGCTTGTGCGTTCAACTTTACATCCTGAATTTGTTTACGTTATTAATATTCGTAAGTGGTGTTTAGTTATCATGCGATAGAGTTCTATGTAACCAAACACTACGCAGATGCAAATGTTGACAGCTCTACACACCGACTTTCCTGAATAAAGTTAGGTCTGGAAGCTTAGGGAACAGGTTTTTTGTTCTTATGGATGCCATTATGAGCGTTTTTTCTAGCTATTAAAGTGTAATATCTTCGTTTTGTTAAGCCTGTTGATGACCCATGCAACAGCGTGATTCTTTGATTCGTCGATTTGCCCCTCCCTCCTAACATGCATAGCTGAGCTTTATGCATAAAGCGATGTGGTGGACGCCCCTCCCTAAGGTTGTCACTGGCTGCAAACCCTGCAAACCCTGCAAACTCTGCAAGCGCAGGCGGCATCACCAAAGCCCAAATGGGCCGTCATAAAAGTTACAGTAGGGAGTACAAAGTGGTGCTGGAAAATGCTGCTGGCGGCATACTTGCGACCCAGGCGCTACCATACCTGACCGTACTTCTTTGATGCTTGTGCAAATCATTTGAACGTCCTGATTATAGTTCCCAATAGAGTCCCCCACACAAGTTAATGAGAATGTGTTAGCCCGTCCCCGTTTTTGCTATCGCTACGGGTTGACACATCGCCTGAACCTGTTTTTGTAACTGGTTAAATGGCGCAATATAAACGTCTTTACCCGGTCGATTAACGATAATCGGCGTTATGTTCGTGACACCATTGCGATCAGTACCCGTCACAGTCAGCCATGCGTCACGTATGATCTCGCTTATTGCCTGCTGAGCATTCTCAATATGTTGTACGTTGCTTATAGCCCCCAGTATAACAAGATTCATCAACAGCAGCATTTTGCATTCTGGTGCACTGACAGACTCCCACAACCAGTGTAGTACTGTGGGAGGCGAATGACGGCGTGCCTACTGACACAGGCGCGAATATTCGCCTGTGCGCAGCCAGCACTCAGTATGAAAACGCAGAATCAATGACCGGTATTCACTCATGACTTCACGATACGGAAATTTCAGCGTAAAGCTGAATGCCGCCAGTCGCGGGTAATGGTCAACAGCCTGTTGCAGAAATGCACGCGTGCTGACGGCATCCGTGCTGATAGCATCAGAAGCCCGTGTGTAAGAATGATTCACAATGCAAACCTCTTCGGGTTAAATCAGGGGGGACACCGCCTCTACGGCAGTATCTTGTTCATAAGAATGAGGAACTATCTGGTACTGCAGCAGTAGTTTCTCTGCCAGTTAGCTTCTTCGATGCTGTAGATACCGGTCTGGCACCGGTAACATTGCTTCCCCCCTGATAATGGTCACCGCACTACACACAGTACGAGAACAGCGTCATTACCGTAGCATCCATTCCGTTGAGCATATTGCGCAGCTTCCTCTACCAGGCCTCAGCCTTCACTTCCGGGGCAAGATGGGCAAAGTTCATCAGCACATCCCAGGCCACGGCCCGCGTATCGTGTTCAAACCACGCCGGGTCGCTAAAAGTGCCGGCATGCAACACCAGACAACATCAGCAGGAGGCAAAACTCCATATCTGCCCCGGTACACTCATGACCTCACCGGCGATCACAAAGTGACCTTCACGGTCATTTGCTGGGTAACATTTCAGTAGGCGCATACCGTTAACTCAAGAATCTTATGTTGAGCATCAGAGCACACCCGGCTGTACTCACCGGTCCGGTAGGTCAGGCAGTAGCGTTCTCCGTGGCAATCGCTGTCGCAGCCGTAATAGTGCCAAACAGCCACGGAAACCAACGGACATCCTATACATAATGTTGCATTTGCCGGATATGACAGGTCTCTGTCACAACGGGCTTTACATATGGGCAGTACTGCTCGCCGTAGCTCTTCGTGAGATCTTCTGCACCGTATTCAAACCACGGCCGTTTTGTGTCGTATTAAGGATTGAATTGCAGCGCACTGCCACACAGGGACTGCTGTAATGGCCATACTGATACTGCTGTGTCGTTCTTGCACCGGTCAGGCGACAATTACCGTCGAGTACGATAGAAGATTTGGCAAACATATTTGGGCCCCTTACCGCCAGACGATGCGTAGACGTCAGCCGTCCCTGTTCGGGTAGTCTGGCAGGTTTATCAAGTTAGGTCGTTTGAAGGGGAGCTACTGGTAATAGCTGGTGACTTCAGGTGAGCTGTGTCAGGGAAAACTGGTAAGCGAAGGGGCTTACGACAATAAAATTCAGAGAGAGTTGAGCGTATCAAACGCCTCGTGAGTCCGCAATACGTTGCAGTAGCCAGTCTTCGACTTCACTCTGTCGCCAGCGGGAGCTGCGGCCCAGCTTAATTGGCTTCGGGAATAGACCATCTTTAATCAGCTTATAGAACCATTTATCCGTCAGCCCCGTTAGCTTCGTGATGAACCGCATATCCACCAGTTGGTCATCGATTAAAGAAATATGTTTTGTCATGATGCTGTCTTCCATTGTGGGATTATCCTGAGCTGGTGGTTGATCGCTCGTTACCACCAGCCCTTCCACATCAATGGATTGATACGTAAAAAAGTGCAGAACGTAAGTTACAATGTGCGAGGACGCCCCAGTCCACTGGGTGGCGGTACCTCACTGGCTCCATAGTGATAGTGACCGTGCTTTTGCTCTTCTTTGGCAAGGTAGCTGATGATGTAGCGCAGGTTATCGATGGCTTCGGTATCATCGTAGTTCACCGGCTTATCAATACTGACGTCATAAGTAGGTTTGTATTCGCAGCGGTTGTAATACCCTTCTCGTTGCGTGATTTTCCGCCATATTGTTCCGACTCTCTCAGCTATTGGGTAGGTAGCCTGATTAAGGTGCCTGTCGAGATAGAACACGATATGGGCATGGCAGCCGTGGTCTATAGAGTTCTCGAGTACCCAGAAATACCCTGCCAGATTTGTGTGTTGCACGGTGCGTTCAACCAGCATGCGCACCTCTTGCTCGGTTTCACTCCATGAATGACGTTTATAACGCTCTGTACCTTTCTGATAGAACAGGTCGAGTCTGAGTGCCTGTATTCGCGAGTATCGGTTCAGTAGCTGATTCAGGTGGTTATTGATCAGAGACAGTAGAAACCAGTTCATCGTGTATCTAGGGTTAAAAGGGTAAGGTGTGTGCATTGATTTATCCTTTGTCAGATGGAGTGCAAAGGATTGGGATGAGATGTAATTTTTAAGAGAAGCGGGGATACGGCAGATACAAGGAACTGTGTATCAAGGGGATGACAGGCAGGGTTAATGCTTGGGGGAAGGAGCTGTGAACAGGGTGGTATAGAAACAGGGAGTACCCCTTAATTATACTAAAAACCCAAATGTTCATATCTGCTGTTGAACGATTCTAATGAGGTGAACAGAGGAGATTCATAGAGTAAAAACCACAGGAATAACGCAGTAAAATGTCAGAGTATTATCACAATAAAATCAGCAAGATATCAGTTAAAAATCAGTCATTCTTCAGGTCTGTGACCCGACTCCACCAACCAAAAAGGTGCTAATGCTAATCTATTTTTGGGAGTCAGAAAGAAGCAGAGGGAAGAGACGATGTTGCATTACGATATGATCCGCTACGAGATAATGTACCTAAAAACGTTAAATAGGATTTTCAACACAGATCACTCGTTACTGTGCAGTACTTATGATACGCCGGATGATTTTCGACGCTTGATCTCTCAGATTCTTGAACGGCATTTTCATGGCGATCAGGACAGAATCAAAATTGCGCGGAAAACACTTAAAGAATGGGCTGACCTGCAACTGATTGATAAAGATTATTTTGATTGTTTCAAAGGTACACCTAGAGCATCGTGGTTTGCTCACCATTACATTTTTGAATACCCAGTAAAATCTGCAGGGTTGACGCTTGGTGGGTTGGGGAATGACGTCGGTTGTTCTAGTGATTTTAATTCTCTTTTAATGGGCGATAATATCTTCACCAATATTGATTTCTCTAATTTGAATATAGATTTGGACGATATTGATTGGGACTTGATAACAAATCCACAGTCTACTGCTTCGAAAAAACCGAAACGTGTTTTCTCCCGATTTTATCTGAACGCGAGAGCAAGTACCGATGTGTACAATCCCACTCCGGTAACTGAGCGTGAACTGATCAATGGTGTGATGAGGTACATTGATGAAGCTCCATGCTCACTTGGAGATAAGATCTCTTATTTCAGAAAACTGCATGAGCGTTGGCTTGAGCAATATGATTTTTTTCTGACAGATTTTGACTGGATGTCACGAGATGATGAAACTCAGTTAGTATATCTCTGGGATTATCTCAAAGGAAAAGGACGAATAGCGGGCTATCTTCGCCCTTATAATACGTCTATGCGTTATGACATGATTATTGCGGCTATAGATGTGTGGAATGTCCAACCTGAAGAGAAGCTGGAGTTTATTGAGAAGATGAAACATGCCTGGCAAGCGGCGAAATCTTATCGGCGATCTGCTAAATAGCGTTGTGATCTCAGTGGTTTCTTCGTCTGATTTCTCAGTGCTGTTATGAATCTGAGTCGACCCTTTGAGTCGATCCAGGGTCCTCTCATTATCTCCTCCTTGTCCCATTACATACAGAGCACATAGTCGAGGTATGAAAATTTGAATGTTTACTTCTGGCTCGAAGCGTATAAGCTAGCTGATCTGAAGGTCCGTTATAAGCGAAGCGAGGAGCGGACTTTTGTCTATTTATGAAGAGAGAATGAGATAGTAGATCGTCTGAAAGCAGAGGAAATAAGCCCAGAGCGTGGCGGCGAACTAACTCATAGAGTGGTCATGAATACGAACAGTCGCCTGAATAAGTGGGGCTACTTGGACTAATTATCGGCTATGGTCAAGTGATATCCCGGCTATCAACCGGGAATTGATTTATGCTTTCGCACCTACATTATCAACGTTCGTAAGTTGTCCCGTTTGGGCGCATGTACATACCATCACTCAGATAAACGTCTTCGCCATCCTCAACACATAGGTCAGAATAAATATCGACCATGCTAGGTTCGACAATATTCGTCGAAATTTCATGAGCATCGAAGAGCTCAAAGAAGCGAGTGACCCATTCCTCGTTGACTTCATCTTGTATAGTTTTGCCGTGATCTATAGTAATGGAAAACATGGAGATGCAATTATTCTGAAAGCGGTCTACTTTTTTCTCAGGTTGAAGATGATTTTCTTGGGCTAACGTCTCAGCGACCGAAAAAAGGAGCTTCTGGTTTACTGGCAGCTTGTATCCGATAGTCAAACCACCCCCAGTGCGAATTCTCTCTTCAGGCCTCGTTGGTGTCTGCACTTCAAAAGAATTACCATCATCATTTTGAGCTAAAAAGCGGACGAAAACCGTGTCTCCACGGACTAACATCCAATCTTTTCCATGTTTTGGTTTCATTGCTTTAACTATCTGCGGTTGTAATGCTGACATGCTCATGGTGTTAGATACCGAAAAGAAAAACATGAAAGAGATTATACCGACGAGAGTGTTTTTTTATAGCTCCGCTACTCTTGGCGAGCATCACAGAAAATGACGCTTCAAGCCAACGAATCTACAATTCCAAATAATTTCAGACAGATATTATCTCCGTGAATCCCCGCCTTCCAGACTGGATCGCGAGGTTTTTAATTTTTCACGCTGAGACTACTGTATGAATAAACCTGATGGCCTTCAGGCCCTTGAACAACCGCTCGCGTCGCTTCCGCGCACGCTTCGCCAGCTTATTCTTGAACGTATCCAGAACCTGACCCATTACGAGCCGGTGATTGGCATCATGGGCAAAAGTGGTGCTGGTAAATCATCTATTTGCAACGAACTTTTCCGGGGCGAGGTGTCCCCGGTGAGTGACGTGAACTCCTGTACTCGCGACGTACTGCGCTTCCGATTGCGCAGCGGTCGTCACAGTCTGGTGATTGTCGATTTACCGGGGGTAGGTGAAAACGGGCGGCGGGATCAAGAATACCGTGCCCTGTACCGTCGAATCCTGCCGGAGTTGGACCTAGTGCTGTGGGTCATTAAGGCCGATGATCGGGCACTAACCGTGGACGAGCAGTTCTGGCACGGTGTAATGCAACCTTACAGGCAAAAGGTACTGTTTGTGATTAACCAGGCCGACAAAATCGAACCCTGTCATGAATGGGATACCCTCACCAGCAAGCCTTCACCGCACCAACTGGAAAATCTTAAAGCGAAGCAGGCAGCGATTATGGCGATGTTTAAACTGCATCATCCGGTCTGTGTGGTGTCCGCCCGCACTGGATGGGGCATTGAGGAGATGGTGGCAGCCATGATGCGCTGTCTGCCTGACCGCGCCACCAGCCCGGTGGTGACACAACTGCAAGGGAGACTCTGCACAGAGCCGGTAAAGTCGCAGGCCCGTGACAGTTTCGGTGACGCAGTGGGCCGGGTTTTTGATACGGTTGAGTCATTGTCATTCCTGCCTGCGCCACTGAAAACGGTGATTCGTACCGTGCGTGATGCGGTGGTGTCGGTCGCACGGGCCGTCTGGGACTGGATATTCTTCTGATATCGCAATTTTCTCTGCGAATGATGAACTGGTTGTTAATGATTTGTTGATTGTGGACACGTCCTTTCCACTGCGTTTTATCATCAATTAAATCAGGCGAAGCATCATTGTCTGTCAGACGAGCGCCCACAAGGCTGGACTGCTCATAAAAAATAGTTCCGATGTTGTCCATACCCTGTCCACTCCTTCCTTTAAAGTAATCAGTATTAATTCAGAGAGTTAACTTCTCAGGAGAAATCTTTCATGACGCTTCAGGAGCGGCGACATGACCGGCTTGCTGTCAGGTTGTCGTTGATTATTAGCCGCCTGGTGTCCGGTGAAACTCTATTTATTCGCAAACTGGCAACTGAATTCGGGGTGTCAGAGCGCACGCTGCGTCGTGACTTTCGGGAACGTCTGATGTATCTCGACCTGGATTACTACCAGGGGCAGTGCAGTCTGCGCTCGGATATTCACAGTACTCGGCAGGAAATAGATATTCTGACCTTTGCTCACCGCACGGGGTTGGCCGGAGTTTTCCCGGGCTTTGACCGGCGCCTGATCAGCAGCCTGCTGGACTGTGATGATCGACCCTGTCTGGTATGGCATCAGGACAGACCTCATCCCCCGGCCGGAAAGCTCTCCTTCTACAGGCTGGTCAGAGCTATTTCGGGATGTCAGCGCATCACCGTTCTGACTGAAGGGGAGCGTCATGAGGCCATCGCACCTTACCGGCTAATCGCGCTTGACGGTTATTGGTATCTTGTCGCTGAACATAACAGGCAATTACGTGTCTTCCGGCTGGATGAGATTCATCTGGTAAGGCCATCGCGGGAAACATTTATTCGTAGTGAGCTTCTCTATCAGCTGTCGGAGGATAAACATTTTATCTCTGCCTTACCTCATTTCCGTTTTATTCAGCAGTCGCTGAATTCATTTTCTCCTTCAGAAAGTCGGGGGCAATCCGGACAAACTGATTAGAGATGGTCCCCACAATTGAATGTAAGGTTAATCTAATAAATAAATTGAAATTATTGTCTTTACTACCAGTCATGTTTTTCCCCTTACTTATCGCAGGTAATGCTCACGCAGCACGTCCTTATTGCGGGTTCCTGCCTGCGGCAGTGAATAATAAAAGTGGGAATATATTCTGGTGTGATGCCCATCGACAGGTCAGAAAACTGTGTACAGCGACGGAAGTAGATTCAATGGGATGGTTTATTGTTGTTCGCTCGAAACCTTCCAGAGATTGTCCGGGGGGAATATGGGGGTGGATCACTCCCAGTAAAGACGATGTGGCAACAGGTTATACCATTACGCCAGGTAAAGAATTCAATCTCACCATGAAGGATATGTGCAGTTCCGATATGAAAGTAACGTTCCGCCCGAATAAAAAGGACCCTCGTTATGACGATCTCGTCGGGATTTATGCCGGGAAAGAAGCGTTTCGCTACAAACAAATAAAATAATCCAACTGTTTTTTCATTACTTTATTGTTTTAAACGACAAAAGCTTTATTACATGATTTGAGGACAACATTATGCGACTGCCTTACGTAATATTTACATTAGCTATGCTGGCTTCTGTATCAACAGCAGAGGCTATTCCCAATATGTGGACGAGTGGTTTTGGGATGGGCGTGACCGAATATATCATTACCAGCCCGGAGAAGGTGGTGTTTAATCTTAACTGTACTGGCAATCCGGATGCGCAGAATATTCTGCAACACGGTGTTGATCTCACCCTGCCTGATGGAACATCAGTAAGTTCTCATGACGACGGGACGGAAATAACGGTCGTCATGGATAAAAGTCAGTATCCGTTACCGTCATTCCTCGGCTGGCGAAACGGTGACAATGCCTGGGTGTCATTTATTGACGCGCTGAGCCAGGCTGGGAATTTTGATGTTTACGTCAACGATAAAAAAGTCGGCACCTTCAGTCCGGGGCTGAAGAATACGCAGAAAGAATTGTCTGACCTCAGTGGCTGCAGAACCACCCATTACAGCGATTAATCCTTCACATTTCAGTCCTCTACAGCCCGCAACATACCAACACCAGATAGCAACAGGCCATGCTCCTTCGGGAACATGGCCTTTTTTGTTTTTATTTCATTATCAGATAAGGAGTCACCCATGCGATTAGCCAGCCGTTTTGGCCGTATAAACCAGATACGCCGTGACCGGCCTCTGACCCACGAAGAGCTGATGAGCCATGTTCTCAGCGTGTTCGGGAGTGACAAGCATGAATCTCGTTCAGACCGTTATACCTACATCCCGACCATCACCATCCTCGAAAGTCTGCAGCGTGAAGGCTTTGAGCCGTTCTTTGCCTGCCAGACAAAGGTTCGCGACCAGAGCAAGCGGGAGCTCACCAAACACATGCTGCGCCTGCGTCGTGCCGGGCAACTGACCGGGCATCAGGTGCCGGAAATCATTTTGCTCAACAGCCATGACGGCTCCTCGAGCTACCAGATGCTGCCGGGGCTGTTTCGTGGCGTCTGTACCAACGGTCTGGTCTGCGGTCAGTCATTCGGCGAAGTGCGTGTACCACATAAAGGTAATGTTGTTGAGAAGGTAATTGAGGGGGCTTACGAAATACTCGGCGTGTTTGACCGGGTGGATGATAAACGCGATGCAATGCAGTCGCTGGCGCTGCCAGCACCGGCCCGTCACGCGCTGGCAAATGCCGCACTGAAGTATCGATTTGGTGAGGAACACCAGCCGGTCACGGTATCGCAGTTGTTGACCCCGCGTCGTCGGGAGGACTACAGCGATGACCTGTGGACCGTCTATCAGCGGGTACAGGAGAACCTAATGAAAGGTGGTCTGTCAGGGCGAACCGCACAGGGGAAAAGCAACCGCACCCGTGCTATTACCGGTATTGATGGTGACGTGAAGCTCAATCGCGCCCTGTGGGTTATGGCAGAAAACATGCTCGCGTTTTTCGAGCGTTAAACAACCGTTCCGGCATAAGGAGATAATTTAATGGAGACACACAACCCTGAGTCCGCTGAGCAGGCAGCAATTACTGCCTCGGTGGTCCCTGACGAGCTACGCATCGGCTTCTGGCCGCAGCACTTTGGCTCCATCCCACAATGGATAACCCTTGAGCCCCAAATCTTCGGCTGGATGGATCGCCTGTGCGCTGATTACAGCGGCGGCGTCTGGAGCTTTTACACACTCAACAATAGCGGCACATTTATGGCTCCGGAGCCTGACGGTGAGAAATGGACGTTGTTCAACCCGATGAATGGCAACGGCGCGGAACTTACTGGAGAAGCGGCAGGGATAGTCGCCTGCCTGATGGCATTCAGCCACCACGCTTGCCGCACCGAGTGTGACGCGATGACTGAACACTATTATCGCTTACGCAACTACGCGCTGAACCATCCAGAGTGCAGCGCCATTATGCATCTCATCGACTGAGGGATACCGAACATGAATACCGCATTATCCCCGCTGTCAACGCAGCCTGAACTCTTTCCACTGGCGATTATGGCCCAGCATGGTTATTTGCTCCCCGCGACCTCCGGATTGACACCCTATGCCCAACGCACCATTCGTCGTGCCATCAACCTGTTGGAAAAATATCTGCGCCAGCCCGGCATGTCATTTACCTCAAGCACGGCTGCCCGTGACTGGCTTCGGTTGCATCTGGCAGGGCAAGAACGGGAGGTGTTTATGGTGCTCTATCTCGATAATCAGCACCGTTTACTAGAGAGCGAAACGCTATTTGCCGGTTCGGTTAACCATGTCCAGGTCCATCCTCGAGAGGTAGTGAAGTCAGCGCTTCGCTTCAATGCTGCCGCTGTCGTGCTGGCGCATAACCATCCATCCGGTGATCCGGAGCCCAGCCAATGCGATCGCAACATTACGGGCAGGCTTAAAGAAGCCCTGGCACTGGTTGATGTGAACATACTCGATCATCTGGTTGTCGGTTCAGATGGCATTGTGTCGTTTGCAGAGCGAGGCTGGATATGAGGGTACTTCAATGAAATCTACTGACTCAGAGAACGATTCATTTCTCCAGTGGGGGCTGAATCGTAATGTGACGCCTTGCTTTGGCGCTCGTCTGGTACAGGAGGGATACCGGCTGCACTATCTGGTTGACCGGGCCAGCATTACCGGTGAATTCAGTAACGCAGAATCTTTGAAGTTGGATGAAGTATTCCCACATTTTATAAGCCAGATGGAGTCGATGTTGACTACTGGTGAAATGAATTCTCGTCAGGCCCACTGTGTCACCCTGTACCACAATGGTTTCACCTGCGAAGCCGATACACTTGGCAGTTGCGGCTATGTATACATCGCCGTTTACCCCACTCAACGTTAACTACTTTCACAAGAGCAAATATGAAAACTTTACCTGCAACAACTCCGCAGGCGGCGACGCTATGTCTGTCGCCTGTGGCAGTCTGGCAAATGCTGATTGCACGCCTGCTGGAACAGCATTATGGCCTGACACTCAACGACACACCATTCAGTGATGAAACGGTAATTCAGGAACATATCGATGCCGGTATATCTTTGGCCGATGCCGTTAATTTTCTGGTGGAAAAGTACGGGCTGGTTCGTATTGATCGCAGGGGATTCAACTGGCAAGAACAGTCCCCATATCTGCGGGCAGTCGATATTCTGCGGGCGCGACAGGCAACTGGTTTATTGAAAAGAAATCGTATTAACGCGGCACGGTGAACATCGGGAATAGCCTTCCTGATTCACACTGCAGCTTTCCTTACTTATTTACTCATTCCAAAAAGCACCTGCCGATGCTGGTTGGTGCTTTTACTTATATGGACGAAATATCATGCCAATTGAAGCTGTAATTTTAACTGGGCACATTATCGCAAGTACAATCCGGGAATTCTGGGCCGTCGTTGTTGATGGTTTTGACGCATGCGACGAACAAGCTTATGATCCAGCTTAATTTCTTTTCCTCATGAAGGGACTGGTATGGGCAACAGAATGTGGATGATTCGTGGCGATGGCGGCAAGCTCTATGACGATTTTCGCGATAAGCAAATTGTAGGCATCGGTTGGTCTCAGCTGGCTCCATTAGTCAAACCCGGCCTGTCCCGAGCCCAGTTACTCGCCTTATACCAGGAGGCAGATCCCTTAACAAAGCTGGGAACAGCCCGTTCTGGTGCATCGCAGGTCTGGCGTTTTGTGAATGAGATCCAAAAGGGTGATTGGGTTATTACTTATTCGCCAGCCAATCGTACTTATCTGCTAGGTAAGGTTACATCTGATTTCCAGTACCACCCTGAATGGGTAGAAGAGGGGATGGGAATCGCTCGACAGGTTAAATGGAATACTGAAGAAATCGATCGCGATCGATTGTCTGTTGCTACCAAAAACACATTGGGCTCCACGCTGACGGTTTTCCAGCTTCCAGAATATGCTCTAGAAGAGCTTTTGCAGGATAAGAAACCCACTGCAGATGTAATTACTCAGAATCCAATTGTGATAGATGAAGATGAGGTCGTTTCTGATCCGCTCCGCGATATGGAAATGCTGGCGTTCGAGGGTATCAAAGACCGCATCAACTCTCTTGATTGGGACGAGATGCAAAATCTGGTTGCCGGAGTTTTACGCAGTATGGGCTATAAAACGCAGGTGTCACCAGCGGGAGCCGATCGGGGTAAAGATATCATTGCTTCACCTGATGGATTCGGCTTTGAAAATCCACGTATTATCGTTGAGGTAAAGCACCGCAGGGAACAGATGGGAAGCCAACAGATACGCAGCTTTATCGGCGGTCGCCATAAAGACGATCGCGGGCTTTATGTCAGTACAGGGGGTTTTACGAAAGATGCTCGATATGAAGCCGACCGTTCGACGATACCACTGACGCTCTGGACACTTGATGATCTCGTCCGTGCGCTTATTGAGAACTACGAGCAAGTTGATATCGAGACTAAACTTTTGGTGCCTCTGAAGAAAACTTTCCTACCTGCCTGAATCTTGCTTTGATAGCCATATCGGTGTTCTACTGATATGGCTTTATACCCACTCGAAATGTCTATTTTTTGTACGGATTTTCACTTGTGGGTACAAGTGCGGGTATAACTATTTACCCCTGTTTATAAACAACATTGATATCAGTCTATTAGGTGTTTAATTCGAGTCCGGCCTTCGCACCGTTTATCCTGAAGGATGTCGCTCTAAGGCACCTTGTTTAAGCTTTTGACAATATCAATTCTTACCTCAAAATGTTAATTCAATAAATGCCAAAACTGACTAGATCAATCGGTCACTGAGGATGATGAAGCTGAAAAATAAAAGTATGTCTTAATCAGCCAGAGATTGGCACAATCAGGCAATACGACGATAAATCAGCGAAATAGTTTAATGAAAAATAGCCCGTTAAGTACAACGGGCTTTCAATGTTCAAAACTCCCGAGATAGCGTTATATAGCCGTTATATTTCACCGAGCACTCATCATCGTTTACGAATGCCGAAGAGATAAATTCATCACGCTTATTTTCCCTGTCCGTAAATATGTATTTAGCCGTTACGGTCAGCACATGACCATTACGATATATGTCGTAATAATCTTTCTCAGCAAGCTCTGGATTTTTCTTGCTGTCAGCAATAGCAAGCTTCCGGGCAAACAGTTCAGATACTGGTTTAATGCTTAATATTTCAACAGCAGTTTTATTATACTGAATTGTGGTCAGGTCGATACCGAGATCGTTTTTAATACTTGCGAGAAACATTCCTTCAACAAAATGTCCCGGAGCTGCGCATTCACTACCTGGCAGATCCGCTGCATGGCTTAACGATGGCATAAATGCTATAGCTAGTAATGCCTTTTTAATCATTGTACAACCTCCAGCGTTGCCCCTATATCTTTGCTTACGAGTAACCGCGCAGCATGACCCATAATGATACAGCCTTCCGATGCGGATCCAGGGACGCTATGAATTATAAACCTCCTGAATGTACACGCCATTCGGCTGTCAGAATTGACCAGAATCAAATGATGGCGATTATATGCACAGTAAATGAATAACAATTAAGACCGTCCTGCCGCTGAGATATGTTGAAAGCCAGGGTGAATAGATCGATGAGCCTGCGTGACATGGCCGTGAGCAGCGAAGAGAGGATTTTACTCAATGTGAGATTTTTAATATAGATAGTTTGAAATAAAATCTATGATTTAGTTGGTGACATTCCCCGAATGCTTTTTATTCTTTTATTCAAAATGAATTGTTCGTTTATATATTGAAATCGTTTCAGCAGCACAATTATTTAACCTGTTTCAATCTGGACTTATTCCCATTTCTCTGATGATATATACAGGTATTTAGCGCGGCGCGGATGTGCTGCAACACCTCCGCGCCGCTAATCACAACTACTATTGAAAAGGAATAGTAATCATGACTAACGCGCATTCTATTGCACAACCGACCGAACCAGAAGTCTTCCCATCAAATAATCGCCAAATAACCGTTGGCTATGCGAGTCGCTATCCGGATTATCGTCGAACGCCCGCCATCACCATGAAAGGGCAGTGGCTGGAAGCTGCAGGTTTTACCACTGGCACGATGGTTGAGGTGAAGATAATGAAAGGCTGCATTGTGCTTACCGCCCAGCAGCAAGAGACTGAACTCATGCAGTCGCTGCGTCAGGCGTGCAAGCTATCAGCGCGGAAACAAAAGCAGGTACTGGAATTTATCAAAGTTATCGCCGGTAAACAAAAAGCTGCCTGAATAGTAAACCGCTCCTGATACAGCATCGGGGGCGGTTAAATATCAAATACCCGTTTTCCCAACTAACACATTCACCCACCGGTCACTCCGCTCCCTTCGCCGATCCTCACTTATCCACTCCTGCATCACCCTCAGCTCATCAATCCTGTTCTCCCTCAACATCCCTGCAATCTCCCCCTCGCGCATATCCGTAAACGCCCGACCATTATTCTCCCTCTCACCCTGACCATGCTTAAAAGACGCATATAGCACGCCGCCAGCCTTCAACGCCTTCCCCAGCCGCCTGAACACCTCTGGCAGTTCCGCGCGCGATACATGCAGCAGCGAGGCGCAGCACCAGATCCCGTCATAGCGCGCAACCGCATCCAGCTCCTGAAACCGCATCACCTTAACCGGCAGGCCGCTATGCTGACTTGCCAGCTCAGCCAGTTCCGGCGAGGCATCGAACGCCTCTACCTGAAATCCCTGTTCAGCAAAGGCTTTGGCATCGCGTCCTGAACCACAACCCGCATCCAGAACAGATCCATGCGCAGGGAGCAGGGCAGTGAAGCGATCGCGGATCTCGGCCATATCAACCGCGACCGTGCTCTCGAAGAACTGCTGCGCATTGCGCTGATAGTAGCGTTGCGTACTCAAAATAAGGCGTCTCCACAAGCCTGAGGCTGCCAGATATGGAACAACACGCTGCGCGCCGCCTGCCAGCCTGATGCCAGAAAGCTGCGCCGCGTCGCTTCACTATTGCCGGTCTGCTGAATCAGCGTCTCGCGCAGCGGCAGATGGCTGTTAATAAAATACTCGTTGCGCTTGTGCAACCGTTCCAGCAGCGACTGCGACGGGATATGGGCGAACTTGCCTTCCTTACCGCGATTACAGCTCTGACACGCCAGCACCAGATTCCAGACGCCGTTGAGGTTCGGCACCTGGTCACGCGCCGCCCAGGGAATAAAGTGATCGACATCGGTGAGATCCGCGTGGCCGCGCTCAAGGCTGACCGGCCGATAGCAGTAGAAGCAGCGTCCTTTCTGGTAGCCGTTCAGGCTGTTGCGACAGCTGGTGATATCGACGCGTCGCTCGCGCTGGCGCGTAAACAGAACCTGCTGCTCGCTGTCATATTCCACCGCCACCAGGTTACGTGACACGCCCATCGACCAGGCCTGTTCGACCAGCCGCCAGCGCGCATCGGTCTCATGGATGAGGTTCTGAAACTGCTGGGTCTCGGTCAGCTTAAAGAACGCCTCGGTAAGCCGGATACCTTTTTGCGTTTTACGTTCATCAAGAAAAAAGCGCACGTCAATCTCCGCGCGGTTCACGTTGTGAAAGGCATCAATCACGTTAGCGAAGCCGCGCTTAACGGTAACCGCCAGCAGCGCCTCTTCAGTGATTTCGCCCTGATTGAACTGCATGCATGCGTCGAGGAACTGGCTGCTTTTTGTGGTGATCTGCTTTGGCGCCTGCTCGAGATGACGGCACAGATGCTGGCTAAACGGACGCGCCAGCGCGTCCAGAGAGATGAGATCGTTGCCCTGCGTATGCAGATCGTACAGCGCATGCGCCAGCGCGAATTTGTAGGATGCGACGTTGTTGCCGAACAGAATGACGCCTCGCCAGTAGTTCTCCAGCGTGGGATCGGCCTGATAAAAAAGCATGTTGCCTTGTCCTGAACGAAGCCGATTTGCGAGCTGGCTTCCAGATTAACGAAACAAGTAACAGCTTTGCATAACAGGGGAAGAAATGCATCCCGGACCCGATCCCTAATCCCATTCCCGCATACCCTTTCCCCAACTTCTTCTAAAAACCCCTTGCGATAACATATAGCGCTTCACTATTTCCCGATGCGTTTTATTAGTGCGAGGGTAAATCCGGGCATCCTATCTGGAAAACGCACAATGACCTGGACAAGCTTACCGGTGCTGGATCTGGCGCAACTCGCCGGCAGCGAAACCGAACAAACCGACTTTTTAACCCGCCTGCGCGAAAGCGCGCGCGACGTGGGCTTTTTCTACCTCATCAACCACGGCATCAATCCGCAGCTGCAGCAGAACGTGCAGAGCATTACGCGCGCCTTTTTCGATCTGCCGCAGGAAGAGAAGCTGCGCGTCTCGATGATCCACTCGCCGCACTTCCGCGGCTATAACCTGGCGGGCGTAGAGTACACCCGCGAGCAGCGGGACCAGCGCGAGCAGTTCGATATCGGCGCGGATCGCGAGCCGCTGCTGCTGCAGCCGGACGATGCGGCGTGGAAGCGTCTGCAGGGGCCGAACCTCTGGCCGGAGGCGCTGCCGCAGCTGCGTCCGGTGATCAACGCCTGGCAGCAGGAGATGACAGCCGTGGCGCTGCGCCTGCTGCGCGCCTTCGCCCGTTCGCTGTCGCTGCCGGAGGACGCCTTCGACGCGCTCTATGGCCGCTATCCCAACGAGCACGTCAAGCTGATCCGCTATCCCGGACAGAGCGCCGAGGAGAGCCAGCAGGGCGTCGGCGCGCATAAAGACTCCGGCTTTCTCACCTTCCTGCTGCAGGACGAGCAGCGCGGGCTACAGGTGGAGGTGACGCCGGGCAACTGGGTCGATGCCGCGCCGAAGCCGGGCGCGTTCGTGGTGAATATCGGTGAGCTGCTGGAGCTGGCGACCAACGGCTATCTGCGCGCCACCGTGCACCGCGTGCTCTCGCCGCCAGCAGGGCAGGAGCGCATCTCCATCGCCTTTTTCCTCGGCGCGCAGCTCGACACTCAGGTGCCGATCTACCAGCTGCCCGACGCGCTGGCGGCGGAAGCGCGGGGGCCGACCAGCGATCCCGCCAATCCGCTCATCCGCGACGTGGGCTGGAACTACCTCAAAGGACGTTTACGCTCGCACCGCGATGTGGCGCAGCGCTATTACGGCGATTATCTCAAGACACTTTCATAAGGGGACTGCATGAAAAAGAAGATAATCCGTAATGCTGATGCGGTAAGGCGGGGCAGGGCCGCGCGCCTCATCCCGCTACGGCGTCCGCCATGATTTACCGCTGCCTTTTAATGACGCGGGATCCTGACCGGCGGCGTCTCTGTCCAGTCAGGCCGCTCGCCAGACATCACCGCCCGCTGCTGCGAGGGCGTCATCGACTGGAAAATATCCGGCATCGCGCGCCGGGTGTTATCCGGCGCTCTGCTCGCCGAATCGTTATCGTAACTACAGGCGGATAAGCCGCAGGCAATCAGCGTCGACACAAGAAGCTTTTTCATCAATCCTTTTCCCCAAATGACAATCAGGAAGCTGCCGAAGAGCGAAAGGGCAGTCGCCGCTCCGATCGGCGCGTCGTTTGGCATAATTTCTCGCTAATATTATCAGGACGCGCCACGCGAAACGTAGCGCCACCCACAACTACGGCTGACGCTATGCAATTACGGTTTTTTCGAGGATGGATGCTCGCAGCCCTGGCGCTTTTGCTGGGCGGATGCGCGCGCTCCGACGCGCTACGGATGGTGACGCAGGATCTCTGCATGCCCCACTACCACCTTCGGCGCGATCCGGCGCCCTGCCAGCAGATCTATCAGCCGCAGAGCGAAGCGCAGGGCTTCAGCGTCCTGCAGAACCCGCGCTACCCCTACCATTTTATCCTGGTGCCAAACCTGGCGATGTCCGGTATCGAGAGCATCGCGCTGTCGCGCCAGGGCCGCACCGACTACTTCGGCTACGCCTGGCTGATGCGCTACCGCCTGATGGTGGCGTATGGCGCCGAAGTTCCTGAGGACAGGCTGGGCATGGCGATTAACTCTGCGTATGGACGCAGCCAGAATCAGCTGCATATTCATCTCACCTGCCTGCGCGAAGATGTGCGCCGCCAGCTGCAGGCGGAGCGACCTTATATTGATGAGCAGTGGCGGCCCTTGCACGATCGCCTGCTGAACCATACCTACTATGCCCGCCGCGTGATGCAGCCCGCGGCGATGGGCATCTATCCCATCGCCTCGGTGGCGCGTCACTTTCAGCTGTCGCCGCCGCAGCTGGCGGAGTATGGCGTGGCGTTGATACCCACGACCTTCTCGGGAGAGAAGGGATTTATCCTGCTGACCACGCGGCGCGGCTGGGATAAGGGCAACCGCGCCTCGGTGGAGTCTTTGCTGGATAAACGCTGCGAGATACTTTCGCCTGGGCATTAAGCCTGAAAGTAAAAAGACAGGGCGTAGTCGCGCCAGCAGAAACGTGCTTTGGTGTGAGGGGGTATCCCGATAGAGAACGGTTATTCGCACCTTTCCTGCCCTGCTACGGAACTGTCAGGCTGTACAGATTGTCTTTATCCTGATCTACTCTTAACAAAATCAATCAACGTGGAAAACATTATGCGCAGGACTCAGAACGCACTCTTTTTAGCGGGACTACTGTTTGGCTCGCTGAGCCTTGTTCCCGCCGCACAGGCTGAAGGCGACGCCACCGATACCGTTCCGCCGCCGCCGCAGGTTCAGCAGCAGGCGCCTGCCGATGCGCAGCCGCAGCAGGGCGACACCCCCGACAGCAGCGGCCAGCCGCCGCTGGGACCAAACGCCGAAGAGCCGGAAACGGGCAGCACGCCGTCTCCCGCGCCGGATGCGAACGCCGGCAGCCCGCAGGCGCAGTCAAACTACGATCTCAACCGCATCATCATCGACTACAAAGATTACAAAATCGGCGACAACGTGCCGCAGCAGTATCTCGACAAATCCTACAACATCGTTGAGTGGCAGAAGCGTAACCTGCCCGCGCCGGAAACCGGCAGCCACTGGACCTATATCGGCGGCAACTATCTGCTGATTACCAATGACGTGGGTAAAATCCTGAAAGCGGAGTCGGGCGATATCTACTATCGCGGCTAAGCGCGCGAGCCGTGCTCGCAGGTGAGAATGCCCGAGCCTTCTCACCCGCTTACAGGCACTCTCTACAGCCTAAAGCCGGTCACGCGACCGGCTTTTTTATGCGAACCGTTCCGGCCGGAAGCTCGCCAGCATCGGCTGCTTCTCGCCGGTCACTATCTCCTCCGCCAGCAGTTCGCCCGCAATCAGTGCCAGTGTGGCGCCAGAGTGGGTAAAGGCGACAAAGCAGCCGGGCACGCTCTTCAGCTCGCCGAACACCGGCTCGCCGTCGCCGGGGATCGGTTTTAACCCCAGCTTCCAGCTGGCGGCACGCAGCGGCTCGCCTTTCACTAACTGGCTCGCTTCGGCGGCGAGCTGCGCTACCACGCTCTCGTCAATGGCGTAGCTGCCATCGGCCTGCTGCTGAATATCCTCTTCATACCAGTCGTGATCCAGCGCGAAGGTGTGGCCCGGATTGGGGCGCATTGCCGCGCGCGGCGTGTTCAGCACCGCCTTCAGCCCGTGCGCGCCCGGCTCGGTGATCACCAGCATCGACACGGGGGAGCCATTGGGGATGGTGACGCCGAGCGGCGCGACCACGTCGGGCGTTGCCGGGCCGCAGGCGACCAGCACCGCGTCGGCGCGCAGCTGGTCCCCGCTCGCCAGCCTGACGCCGCTGGCGCGCGAGCCGTCGCGCAGCACCGCGCATTTTCCGGCGTGCTCGACGATCTCGCCGCCCAGCGCGCGCAGCTGCTGCGCCAGATACGCCACCAGGTGCGGCAAACTGACCCAGCCTTCGCCAGGATTAAAGATCGCCTCCTGCGCCAGCGCCGCGCCCTCGACCTGCGCGTCGGCCTGCGCCAGGCTGCTGCGCGTCACCAGCTGCGAGTCGTAGCCGTGCGCCTTCTCATAGGCATGGCGCGCGCGCGTGCCGCTCTGGTCATCCGCCGCCCAGAACAGGCCGCCGTCGAAGCGCAGCCAGTCGCGCGTCGGATCGGCGGCGAACAGCGTGCGGTAGCGGTCGATGCCCGCCATGCGCAGCGCGTGATAGGGCAGCGAGCGCTCGCCCGCCGAGTTGAGCCAGGAGAGCGAACGGCCGGAGGCGCCGGAGCAGAGCGCCGCCTCGGTCACCAGCGTGACCGCCGCGCCGCGCTTTGCCAGATGCAGCGCGCTGGAGACGCCCAGCACGCCGCCGCCCAGTACCACTACGCGGCGCAGATCTTCTAATGCCATAATTCAGTTCCTTGTTCAGTTCGAAAAGGGGAAGCGCCTACAGCACTTCCGACAGAAAACGTTGCAGGCGCGGCGACTGCGGCGCGTCAAACAGCTGGGCAGGCGGGCCCGCTTCGACAATTTCGCCTTCGTCCATAAACACTACCTGATCGGCGACCTTGCGCGCGAAGCCCATCTCATGGGTCACCACCACCATGGTCATGCCGCGCCGACAGAGATCGGCCATCAGCGTCAGCACCCCTTTCACCAGCTCGGGATCGAGCGCTGAGGTCGCCTCGTCAAACAGCATCACCTCGGGATCCATCGCCAGCGCGCGGGCGATCGCCACGCGCTGCTGCTGGCCGCCGGAGAGATCGCGCGGACGGTGATCGGCGCGCTGGCCTAAGCCCACCTCCTCAAGCCGCTGGCGCGCAATCGCCATCGCCTGCGCCTTTGGCAGGCCTTTCACCTTCCAGGGTGCCAGCGCCACGTTCTCCAGAGCGCTGTGGTCGGGAAAGAGGTTGAAGTGCTGGAACACCATGCCGATGCGCAGCCGCAGGGCGTCGGGCTTGTCCTGCAGCACCGAGCGTCCCGCCAGCAGCACGTCACCCGATTTGGGCTCATGCAGGCGGTTGATGCCGCGCAGCAGCGTCGATTTGCCGGAGCCGGACGGCCCGATAATGCAGGTGGTGCTGCCGGGCGCGATACGCAGCGACACGCCGCGCAGCACGTCGATCGGCCCATAGGAGAGCGACAGTTCGCGCAGCTCCAGGCTCGACCCTTTCCAGCCTGCCGCGGCGGGCGGCTCGCTCAGTTTCATTGCAACGCTCATGATTGCCCCCGATTGCCGGTTAAGGGTTGTGCGGTCAGCGCGCCCGCGGGGCGCTTTTGCACTTCTTCGACCTCTTTCAGGCCGCTCTGCGGCGCGGTGAGGCGTCGGCGGCCGGTGCGATAGCGCACGTCGATCACGTTCACCGCGTGAGTCAGCGGCACGGTGATGATCAGGTAGAACAGCCCGGCCAGCATCAGCGGCGACAGGTTGCCGCTCAGCACCGCCGCGTCCTGACCGACGCGGAACAGCTCGCGCTGGCCGGTCATCAGGCCGAGCAGGTAGACCAGCGAGGAGTCTTTGATAATGGCGATAAACTGGTTAACGATGGCGGGCAGCACGCGGCGGATGCCCTGCGGGATCACTACCTGGCGCATGGCGCGGCTGTAGCTCATGCCGAGCGCGCGGCACGCCTCCATCTGTCCGCGCTCAACGCTCTGGATCCCGGCGCGAAAAATCTCGCCCATATAGGCGCTGGCGATCAGGCTGAGGGCGAAGATGCCGAGCGGATAGGGTGTCGGGCCAAACAGCTGATAGCTGAAGCGCGCCAGGCCCTGGCCAATCAGCAGGATGGTCAGAATCGACGGCAGGCCGCGAAACAGATCGGTGTAGATGCGCGCCGGCAGCCGCAGCCAGCGCGACGGCGAAATGCCCATCAGCGCCAGCAGCAGGCCGAACAGGGTGCCGAGCAGCGTCGAGGCGATCGAGATGATCAGGGTGTTGACCAGCCCGGTCGCCAGCAGCTGCGGCAGCACCTCCTTCATTGAGGCGAAGTCAAAGAAGGTGCGGGAAAGCATTGTCAGAAGATCCATCGCCGTACTCCACGGGTACGCGTGACGGGCGCGCCGTCACTAAGAAGAAGCTGAACGCTTAGCGCTCACGCACTACTGGCCGCCAGGCAGATACTGCTCTGGCATCGGCGAGCCGGGAAACCACTTCTGATAGAGCTGCTTCCAGGTGCCGTCCTGCATGGCGGCCTTGATGGCGCTGTCGAGCGCGGCCTTGAACGCCGGTTTGTTTTTGGCGAAGGCGACGCCCGCCGGGGCGTCGAAAGACGGAATATCGGCGGCGGAGATCAGCTTGAAGCGCGCGGCGTAGCTTTTGGCGGCTTCGTAGTCGAGGAAGACCGCATCCAGCGTGCCGTTGTTGAGCGCCGAGACGGCGGCGTTATTGTCGGGAAAGCGCACCAGGTCGGTCTGGGTGAAGTGCTGTGCCGCGTAGCTCTCCTGCAGCGTGCCCTGAATCACTCCCAGGCGGCGCTTCGCCAGCGTCTCGACGTTCTTCACGCCGCTGTCGCTGCGCGTCAGCACCGTCAGGTAGCCCGCCAGATAGCCGGTGGAGAAGTCCACGGTCTTCTCGCGCGCCGGGGTAATGCCGATGGCGGCGACGGCGGCGTCAAACTGACCGTTGGCGACGGCGGGCAGGATGGCGGAGAAATCCTGTCCGACGAAATCGACCTGATCGATGCCCATGCGGTGCGCCACGTTTTTAAAGAACTCCACGTCGAAGCCGGTGAACTGGCCGCTGGCGTCGGTGAAGGTATAGGGTTTGGAGTCGCCCACGCTGGCGATGCGCAGGTGGCCAGGCTCCAGCAGGCCGTAAGGGTTGTCGCTGCTGGCCGCCAGCGTACTGAAGGAGAACGAACAGAGTGCGATTGCGGCGCCGCACAGGGCGCTCAGGTGAATTGGCGATTTCATAGCTCATCCGTTTTTGCAGGTTAAACATCAGAGACGGTCGAGCCGGTAATAATCGTGTTTTGAGACCGGTCTCAACACAGGTGACGACAAGAGAACAGTTGTTGTGAGACCGGTCTCAAGGCGATACAATGAGTTTAAGCACAGCCTTTTTTCGACGTCAATCTCTCTGTCATCAACCTGTGATTCGAATTAATTATGACCAACCAGAAAGCACGCATTAAAGCGCCCACCGTCGCCGACGTCGCCCGGGCGGCCAGCGTATCGAAAGCGCAGGCGGCCAGGGCGCTCGGCGGCTACGGCGCCGTCAGTGAAGAGGTGCAGACGCGCGTTAACCAGGCGGCGGCAGCGCTGGGCTACCGGCCCAACGAGGTGGCGCGCACCATGAACACCGGCCGCTCCAACACCATCGGCGTGATTGTCGGCGATATCGAAAACCCGCACTTCGGGCTGGCGCTGCGCGGCATGGCTGACGTGGCGCGCCAGGCGGGCTTTCATCTGCTGCTGGGCAACAGCGACGAGAAGCTGCAGGCTGAACAGGATGCGGTGCGCGTGATGCTGGAGAAGCGGGTCGACGGCATCATCGTCGCGCCCAGCCACTCGGCGCGCGAAAAAAATGGTCATCTGCTGCAGGTGCTGGAAGAGGGACGCGCGCTCCGGCTGTTCGATCGTGCGGTCGTCGGCCTCGATGTCGAGGCGATCTGCTGCGATTTCACCGCCGTGGCGCGGGAGGCGACGCAGCGGCTGCTGGCGGCCGGGCACGAGCGCATCGCCTATATCACCAGCATGGAGCTGGATGGCGCCTGGCGCGACGCCGCAGATTTTGGCCTGACGCCGGTGGCGCAGCGCGTCGGTGGTATCATCGACGCCTTTGCCGCGGCCGGTCGGGACTACGATACCTCGCTGATCCAGGCGAACGCCGGCGACGACGCGGAGATTGCGCGCATCGTCGCGTCGCTGTGGCAGCGTGCTGCGCCGCCGACCGCGATTATCGCCTCGGACAGCCTGGTGGCCATGTCGCTGCTGCGCGCCGTGGCGCAGCGCGGTCTGCGCATCCCGCAGGATCTCTCCTTCATCATGTACGACAACTTCCCCTGGAGCGAAATCGTCGCGCCGCCGCTGACGGTAGTGGCGCAGCCGGTCTACGAGATGGGGCGCGAGGCGGCGCGCCGCCTGATTGCCGATATTCGCGGCGAGCGCGTCGGCCCGCTGCCCGCTTTCGGCGCCGAGCTTATCCTGCGGCACTCTATCGCCGCGCCCGCTCAGTCGCTGACGCGCGGCGCCCGCGCCAGCAGCTGACCAATCTGCCGCACGCCCGCCCTAAGCTGCGCGCCGCTGGTATTGCCGTAGCCCAGCACCAGCCCGCGCCGCGGACTCTCCTCCGCGCAGTAGCTGGAGAGCGCGGCGGGCGCGTAGCCCGCCTGCCACAGCTGCGCCGCCAGCGCGACGTCGTCAATCTCGTCCGCCAGCCGCAGCACCAGATGCATGCCGCACTCGCCGCCCAGCAGCGCAACCTGCTCGCCCAGCGTCTCCTGCAGCGCCTGCCGCAGCGTCTGCTGCCGCTGCCGGTAAAGCCGACGCATCTTGCTGAGATGCCGCGTGAAGTCGCCGCTGGCGATAAAGGCGGCCAGCGCCTGCTGCTCAAGGCGATTGCCGCCGCGCAGCAGCTCGTGCAGCGCCGGACGCAGCGACGATGTCAGCGTTGCAGGCAGCACCATAAAACCCAGCCGCAGCGCTGGAAACAGCGTCTTGCTGAAGGAGCCGATATAGATCACCGGCGCGCCAGGCGTCATCCCCTGCATTGCGCCGATCGGCTCACCGACGTAGCGAAAATCGCCGTCGTAGTCATCCTCGATAATCCACGCCTGATGCGCCTGCGCCTGGGCGAGCAGCGCCAGCCTGCGCGCCGCGCTCATCACCGCGCCGGTCGGATACTGGTGGGTCGGCGAGCAGAAGATCAGGCGCGGCGGGGCGCTCTGCCACAGCCGATCGTCGGGCGCTAATCCCTGTTCGTCCACCGCCACCGCCTGCACGCGCAGGTTGCCCGCGAGCATGGCCGCTTTCGCGCCGCGATAGCCGGGATCTTCTACCCAGCCGGTATCGCCGGGGTTGCTGAGCAGGGTGACGCAGAGCGACAGCGCCTGCTGCGCGCCCTCGGTCATCACGATTTGCTGCGGCTGGCAGCGCACGCCGCGCGTCAGGCTGAGATGCTGCGCCAGCGCTTCACGCAGCGCCATCTCGCCCAGCGGATCGCCATAGCCCAGCAGCCGCTGCGGCGTGTCGTTCAGCACGCGATTCAGGGCGCGACGCCAGGCGGCGAAGGGAAAGTGCGTCAGCGCGGGCACCCCGGCGCGCAGCGGCATCTCTGCGCGGCTGTAGCGATGGCCGGATCGCAGCATCGCCACGCGCTCGGCCACCGGCGCCTGGCTGCTGATGTCGGCGGCGGCCGGTGCGGGCAGCGCAATCGGGCTGACGCGGCTGCCCCGGCGATCGCTAACCAGGTAGCCTTCCGCCTGCAGCTGCGCCCAGGCGTTTATCACCGTATTGCGCGACACCTGCAGATCCTGCGCCAGCTGGCGCGTCGCGGGCAGGCGCGTGCCCGCCGGCAGCTGGCCTGCGAGAATGGCGCGCTTTACGCGCTGGCAGAGCTGCTGCTGCAGGGTTTCGCCGCCGCGCAGCGCGAGCGGGGCGGCGAGCAGCCTGGCGGGTGAGGTCGAACGGGCGTCGGGCATGTGTGGATCCATCATTCTCTCTGGTCGTGGCGCTTTTTAGCCTACCAGAAAAGCGGCACGCTCAGGTGACCAAAACAAGGAGATGCTATGTCACACACCACCAATGAATATGGCCAGTCGGTTGGCCAGCCGCTAACGGACTGGCAGCCGCGCCCGCTGCCGCAGCGCGAAACGCTGGAGGGGCGCTACTGTCGTCTTGAGCCGTTAAGCGTGGCGCAGCACGGCGACGCGCTGCGCGCCGCTTATGCGCTGGCGCCGGATGGCCGCGACTGGACCTATCTGTTCGCCGGTCCCTTTGCCGACGAGGCGGAGTGGCTCCGCTATGCGCAGCAGATGGAAAGCAGCCGCGATCCGCTGCACTTCGCGGTGATCGATCTGGAGAGTGGGCGGGCGGTGGGCACGCTGGCGCTGATGCGCATCGCGCCCGAGCACGGCGTCATTGAGGTCGGGCACGTCGCCTTTTCGCCGCTGCTGAAGCGCACGCGCCAGGCGACCGAGGCGCACTTTCTGCTGATGCGCTACGCCTTCGAACAGCTCGGCTACCGCCGCTACGAGTGGAAGTGTGACAGCCTGAACGCGCCGTCGCGCCGCGCCGCTGCCCGGCTCGGTTTTCAGTATGAGGGGGCGTTCCGTCAGGCGATCGTCTATCGCGGCCGCACGCGCGATACCCACTGGTTCTCGATCGTCGACAGCGAATGGCCGCAGGTGAAGCAGGGTTTCACGCGCTGGCTGGCGGCGGATAACTTCGGGGCCGAAGGGCAGCAGCGCGAAACGCTGGAGGCGCTGCGCCAGCGCCCCTGAGCTAGCTCTGCGGCACGATGCGGATATCCACCATGCCGATACCCAGCCGACGCGGATCCTGGCCGGTAATATTGCCCACATTGCTCTGCTGCGGCTCCGGCGGCGCGATGGTCAGCGTATGCTCGCCCGCCGGATTGGTGAAGTGCAGGGTGGTGGTGGAGAGATCCTCGCCCAGCGTCAGCAGCTGTTCCCGATCGCCGACACGCACCGGAATCGGACGGTGCGCGTTGGGCCCGAAGGCGCGCGCGGTGATCACCAAATCAAAGCGCGCGGGCAGCGGATCGACATATTCAATCTTCACCTCTGGCGCCAGGTTGGCGTTGGACCAGCGGCCCCAGTTTTCCCAGCGTGAGATGCCGCTGAAGCGCTTCACGCTGGCGGGCGCGCCCGGCACCGCGAACAGAAAGCGGTCGGCGTCGTAGCGGATGTCATTGTCCTCGACGCGCAGCAGGTTTTCGTTACGCTGGTAGGTGGCCGCACTCAGGGTCTGCTGCGGGAACCGCGCCTGACCTTTCCACTGTGCCTTGTCGATGCGCGCAACGCTCGGCTGGCCGCCGAGCTGCCCCATCGCCACGCAGAAATCGGTGGAGAGCGCCAGCTCCGGCTGCCACAGCCGCGCCATACGGAAGCAGCGATCGACCCAGACGAACTTCTCGCTGGTGGTAAAGTCCGCCAGCTGGTAGCGCAGCGGCGCGGCATATTCCCCTTCCGGCAGCGGTTCGACGTGGTTCTCGGCGACGCGGAACAGGATCGGCAGCCGGAACGTCGCGCCGGAAAAGCTAAAGCTGTTTTTCGCCGTATCGACAACGAAGCGATCGAGCTTTTTCGGGAAGTTCCACAGCTGAATAATATCCGCCTTCCAGCGGCTGATATGGCTCTGAAAATCGGTGAACTGCCCGGCCAGCGTCGCGCCCGCAAGGCTGCTGCGGCCGAGGCCGATCGCCTTATCGCCGCCGAGGATATCGAGCACCGTCGCGCCGTTATCCAGCGTGCTGCGCGGCTGGTCGATCACCTCCGCCTGCGGCCGATCGCCGCGGATCACCATAAAAAGATCGCGGCGCGGCTGCTTGATCAAATAGTGATGGGCGGTGTTGTTCATCGCCAGATGATCCGACGTCACCACAATTACGGTGTTTTTAAAGTAAGGCGACGCCTTGATGCGGGCGATCAGCCGCGCCACGTGCTCCTGCGAGCAGGTCACCGCGCTGAACGACTGGTTGGGCTTGCCCTCGTAGCTGTAGCTTTTGCGCTGGCAGCTGCGCGACACGAAACCGTCGGGATGGTGCGTATCCACGGTCAGCGCAAACAGGGCGAAGCGTTTCTGCTGGCGCGACAGCGCCTCATACTTCTCAAACACCTCATCCATCACCGTGTCGTCGTAGTAGCCCCAGTTATTGCGGTAGGCGGGATCGGCGACGCGATCTTTCAGCTCCTGCGATCCCACCATGTTAGCGGCATCGAAACCGTGCGATTTCAGAAAGATATCTTTGCCCGCAAAGCGCAGGTCCGCGCCCTGAATAAACCAGTTCTCATAGCCGGAATTTTTCAGAATATCGCCGAGGCAGACGTTTTGCGGGTAGAAGCTGGAGAGCGCGGCGGAGGCGTTGCCGTCGAAGGGCGCGAACAGCGGAATGCCGCACTGCGAGGCGACCATGCCCGCGATGGTGTAGTCGGTGCCGGGCAGCTGCACGGTTTCGCTGAAATCCAGGCTCTGCGCCTTTTGCTGGCCCAGCTCTGGCGTCAGGCCAGGGAAAACCTGCTCGTTGAAGTAGGTGCGTTCTAAACTTTCGCCGTAGATATAGACCAGATTGAGCTGCGGGTTGTTGATGACCTTCTGCGGCACCTTGTAGTAGCTGTCGAAGTCGGAGTCCGCCAGCCGGGTGTGCGAGGCGACCAGACTGGCGACCTGGCGAAACGCGGGCGTGGTCTGTACCGATCCGGCGGCGCAGGCCACCGCCAGCAGGCTCCAGCCGAGATGGTGCGGCCGCTCGTGGCGGCGCAGCAGCCAGCTCAGCAGGCAGATCAGCAGAAAGAGCAGCAGCAGCAGCCCGATGGCGGGCACCACATATTTACTGACGCCCGCGCCGGTCAGGCTGTTGGTCAGGGTATAGAGCACCGCATCGTTGATGCCGTCGCCGGTGAAGTAGTTGCTGGCGAAGAGCGTGGCGTTGAGCAGGACGAACAGCACCAGCAGAAGCAGCACAAAGGAAAACCAGAGCTTATGGCGGCCAGCTTTCCACGAGTAAACGACAATGGCCGCCAGAAAGAGCGCCACTGAAACAGATTCGGACAACGTCAAATCCTCTCTTGAAGTGAATGAGCGCTTCCTGCGCAGCCCGCGATGAGCATAGACAAACTGGCGTCAATCTATAATGGCTGTCATAGCGCTGCAACCTGTGCCGTCCGAATTGTGCAGTGGATAATCTTTCAGAGAGAAAAGCAGGCGACGGCCGCGCAGGCCGTCGCTGATAGCGGAGAAAAATGGCGGGAAATCAAAGCCGACCGGTAAGGTACTGCGCTTCGCCGTCGGCGAAGCTCCAGTCGCCTTTGTCGTTGGTAATAAAGCTAATCATCAGATCCTGGCCCTGCACGCCGCTGCTTTCGCGCAGCTCGCGCGCCAGCTCCGCCATAAAGCGCTGTTTCTGTTCGGCGCTGCGCGGGCTGGTGTAGACCCGCACCATCACCAGGTTATCGCTGCGGCTAAAGCCGAGGCCGGTATCCTGGAAGATCATCTGGTATGCCTTGTTTTCGTGAACAATCTGGTAGCGGTCGCGCTCCGGCACCTGAAAGGCGGTCAGCACCGCGCGGTGCGCCGCGTCCAGCAGCGTGCGCAGTTCAGATTCGGAACGTCCCTGGATTACATCGAATTGCAGTAGCGGCATCTCTTTCTCCTGTTAAGGGCGTCAATTAGATAGGCTGTAGGCTGGCTGACAGGGTGCTGATGCGGGTAAGATGGCCCCCATACTGGCGCTGTCAGCGCGCTGCTGTGACCCTTATCCTGACCTGGTGAGCGGGAAAGAAAAAGCGCCCCTGCTGAATTGATTATTCAATATAGTGAACAATACGTGATGACAGAGATAAAAACAGGTGCGCTCTGGATCCATTTGCACTGGCTGCTGGTGCTGGCGGAGCAGGGCAGCTTTACCCGCGCGGCGGAGCGGCTCGAGGTGAGCAAGGCGGCGATGAGCCAAAAGATTAAAGAGCTGGAAAAGGCGGCGGGCACCCCGCTGGTGCAGCGCACCACGCGCAGCGTCCGGCTGACAGCGGCGGGCGAAAAGCTGGTAGAGGAGCTGCGCGACCCCTTCGCCCGTATTGAGCAGAGCTTCTTCGGCGTGCGCGACGCCGCCGGGCCGGTGCGCGGGCTGGTGAGGGTCACTGCGCCGGTGGCGTTCGCGCGCCAGCAGCTGGTGCCGATCGTTGGGGATTTCCTGCGCGCCTGGCCGCATATCCGGCTACAGCTCGACGTCACGGATCGCCTCGTTTCGCTCAGCAGCGAAGGGTTCGATCTGGCGATACGCCACAGCAGCGCGCTGCCGGACACCCACGTCGCGCTGCCGCTGTGCCAGACGCGCACGCTGCTGGTGGCCTCGCCGGACTATCTGGCGGCGCACGGCGCGCCGCAGACGCCGCACCAGCTGGCGCAGCACAACTGCTTATACTATCCGCGCGGCGTGGAAACCCCGCGCTGGACCTTTGTCGACGCGGCGCAGGAGCGGGTGCAGGTGAGCGTGCAGGGCAGTTTCGCCACCAACAACAGCGAGTCGATACGCGATGCGGCGCTACAGGGGCTGGGCATCGCCATGCTGCCGGACTTTAGCGCCCGCGAGGCGCTCGCCTGCGGCGCCCTGCGGCAGGTGCTGCCGCATTGGCAAGCCGTGGAGGCCTTTGCGGAGAGGCTCTGGATCGTCAGGCCATACGCCGCGCAGGTGCCGCGTGCGGTCACCACCTTTACCCACTGGCTACGCGCGCGCTTTGTCGACGCCTGACGGCAGCGCCAGCGTCGGGCGCGCCGGCGCCTGCATCATCTCGCCCAGCAGGCTGGCGCGGTTGTAGAGACCGATGCGCAGGTTAAAGTCGAGGTGCAGCCGCTCGTCGCCGCTCAGGCAAATGACCGGCGGCGGGGTTTGCGGCCGCTGACGGAACAGCACCGAACAGGCGAAGGCGTCGCTGTTGCCGGCGTGCAGCTGCTGATAAAGCCAGGCGTTGGCGTCCGCTTTGCGTAAGTGGAAATTGACGCGGCGATACTCTTTTACCGCCACCTGCTGCGCCAGCGACAGCACCGCCTGCGCCGGGTGATGAATTTTCTGCACGATAAGCGGATAGTCGTCGCGCTTCTTTAAATCGTTAATATAGTTCTGCACGCCGAGATTTTTAATCGGCGCCAGCTGCTTCAGCCATTCGCGAATAAAGGCGTTGCCCGGGGCGGCGGCGATAAACCAGCCTTCGATAACCGGCGACAGGAAATTAAGCGTGCTGTTCTCGCGGTAATAGCCAATAACGTCCATCGGCTTATCCTGCTGAACCTGGTGCACCCAGTCGAGTTTCTCAAATAACAGCGTGCCGCCGTCGATGCCGATGCCGCCGAAGCGGTGCAGCAGCTCCAGCCGGATAATTTCGCTTTTATGCGCAGGGGTCAGATCGGCGGAGATAAACGTCATCTCCGGCAGCCACTGCGCCAGCGTGCGCTGCGTCACCAGATGCAGCGTATGGTCGGGATTATCCTGGCGCAGCTGATTGATATTCAGGCGCAGTGACGGCGGCAGCTGGTCGTCGAGCCAGACCATCCAGATGGTCTTCGGGATCGCCTCAGGCGCTTTCTCGGCGGAGAGGATCACCAGATTCTCCTCCTGGCTGGCGTCATATTCCGGCGCGGAAAGGGCGCCGTGTTTTTTTTTCTGCCACAGCATTTGACTGCTGAAAGAGACGCGTTTCCAGCTGCGCCAGAGGGCGTGGGCAGGATGTTGACGGTATGGATTCATGAGGCACCTGTTATTGTGATTATTGCGGCGGAAGTTTCCCCTGTGAGGCGTAGCGCAGCGCGCGCATTTATCTCCTCACGACTCTGTATAAAATCGCTTCATCAGTTTAATAAAGCATTATTTATATGCGCGCTACGACTTTTGCTGAATTTCAGATAATCCGGAAAGCGGCGGGCTAAATTGTCAGTTATCGCCTTACCGTCTGCCTTATATTTAAAAGAGATGATTTGTCTCTTTATTTATCGCCGCGCCTGAAGATAATCCTGGTTTTTATCTCCCCACTCCAGAAATAACAGGGGATAGTTGACGATTTCACTGCGCCTGGGGATTGGGGCGCGTGTTTAGCCGCGCTGATGTATCCATCCGGGGAGGGTGGCATAACCGCCGTTGTCTACGCTTAAGGAAGGCTTACTGAGAAAAGGAGTCGCTATGTCTGAACCTACCCGTGGACTACTGGCGGTCGATAAACAGGGCAATCGCGTGCTGTTTCTCGATCCTGAGACCTTTGCCGTCGAGCGCGAGCTCAACGCTTTTCCGCAGCGTCCGCATGAGCTGCTGATGCTGCCCGCGTGGCAAAAAGCCTATGTGCCGATCTACGGCGACGGCGCGCACGGTGATAATCCCCATCCGGGCCACAAGGTGGCGGTGATCGATCTGGCGCAGCGCGAAATCAGCGGCTTTATCGATCTTTCGCCGCTGCGCGCGCCGCACAGCGGCCAGCTGGGGCGCGACGGCAAGGTCTATCTCTGCTGTGAAAGCAGCGCAGCGGTGGCGGTGATCGATCCGGCAACCGACCGCGTGGAAAAAACCATTCCCGTTCCTTCGCACAATGCTCACCGCCTGACGCTCTCGCCCAGCGGCCGCAAGCTGTTTACTGAAAATGAAGAGGACGCCAGCATTACCGTGGTGGATCTGTGCGAAGCGGAAGGGCGGGTGATCGATACGATCCTGCTGCCAGGGCCTGTCGCCGGCATCGCGGCGTCACCGAAGCATCCCTATCTGGTGGCCAGCGCGGCGGATGCGCCTTATCTCTACGTTATCGACCGCCAGAGCCACCGCGTGCGCCAGCGGCTGGCGCTGCCGGGGCACCAGCAACCCTGTCAGGTGGTGCGGTTCAGCGCCAACGGCGAGCGGCTGGTGACAATTGGCGATGGCGAGCCTGTCATCACGCTGTTCGACGATCTGCTTAATCCGCTGGGCGATATCCCGGTAGGAAACAAACCCATGGATGGCTGTTTTAGCCCCGATAACCAGCAGCTACTGATCGCCAACGAAGGCGACGGCACGTTAAGCGTGGTCGATCTGGCGCAGCGTCGCGTTATCGCCACGCCGCGCGTTGGCACCGGCTGCGAGGTGCTGAGCTTCTTCGAGCGGGTCAGATAAAAGGACGGTGATAGATCGCAGAACTCCAGTGGCGGCTGCTGGCGTGCTTTTCCGCCTGCCAGCCGCGCCTGCGCAGCTCGCGCGCGATCATTTTATTCATCAGGCCATGGCCGAGCAGCAGTACCGTCCCCTGCTCCGACAGCGTAATAAGCCGATCGGCGGCGCGCGCGGCGCGCTCGCGCGCCCGCAGCAGCGACTCGCTTTCGCCTGCATAGCCGCACAGCCACAGCATGCGCAGCAGCGCCAGCCAGAGCACGGCTGGCATTTCAAGGCGACGCGAGGCGATCAGCGGAACCGAGATTTCACTGAACAGCGCATCAACGTGGAGCGGCTGCAAACCGAGACGCATCAGCGAAGAGCGCGCGCGCGGCAGCGGGCTGCAGACGATCACCGACGCCTGACGTGCGATGGTCAGGCTGCGATCGGGCGGCATATCGCACACCGGCGCCCTGTCATACGCCTCGCACCAGTCAGCCAGCCCCTGGGCGCTGAGCCGACCGGCGGCGCGATGGTCGGGTTTGCCGTGTCGCATCAAGATAATGGTCATAGGGCTCCTGCTTCGTTCTGCTCTAAGCCTAATGCAAAGCGGCGTAATGTTAAAACCTCACTTAACCTGGCGAAACGGGAAGGGTGTCATCCTCTCGTCATCTTTCCAGGCGATAACCCTATCCGCTGTGCTGCAACAGGTTGCGGCCAGGTATTATTAAGGGAAAATGTTAAGTGTCAAATGGCACTGTTTAAGTTATGCCCTTCTTTTTTTTATTAACTAATTGTATTCTCAAGTTAAATTGGTATTCATCCCTTGCTTGTCTGTATGATTTTTAACAGTTATGGCTAAATTTACTTGATTTATCTACGCGCGTAGATAAACTGGCCCGCAGTGATTACTCGCGGCGGACGATGCGAGAAAGGCCCAGTAGCTTTAGTGCTTCGCCTGTTTTAAACGACCGGTGCTTAACATCGGCAGAGCAGGCAAAGTCAGAGATTCCAACACCAGGGAATCCTTAACTGAACGCAACAAGGGTTAGCCAACCAGTACATCGCCACCCGGGGAGTTCTGATTGCTATCAAAGAACCGTCCCACGGAAGGGCGTTCACGATCACTAACACAGGGAAATGGTATGACGGCACCACACTCCGTTGAGCGCGATCCCACGCGCTTGCACTCCGCCGCCGATGAGCGGCTGAACACCTCTTCCGGGCGCAAAGATTTCTGGCGCGCCACCTTATCCTGCTGGCTCGGCACGGCGATGGAGTATGCGGATTTCGCACTCTATGGCCTGGCGGCGGGCATTATCTTCGGCGATGTTTTTTTCCCTCAGGCGACGCCTGCGATGGCGCTGCTCTCCAGCTTCGCCACCTGGTCGGTCGGCTTTATCGCGCGCCCTGTCGGCGCGGTGCTGTTCGGCTGGATCGGCGATCGCAAAGGGCGAAAAACGGTCATGGTCATCACCATTATTCTGATGGGGGCCTCCACGACCTTGATCGGCCTGATCCCCAGCTACGCCACTATCGGCGTCTGGGCGCCCGCCTGTCTGGTGCTGCTGCGTTTTACTCAGGGGCTGGGCGCTGGCGCAGAGCTTTCCGGCGGCACGGTGATGCTGGGCGAATATGCGCCGGTCGAGCGGCGCGGGCTGGTCTCGTCGGTGATTGCTTTAGGCTCCAACAGCGGCACGCTGCTCGCCGCGCTGGTGTGGCTCGCGGTGGTGCAGATGGATCAGGAAAGCCTGCTGGCCTGGGGATGGCGTATTCCGTTCCTCAGCAGCGTGCTGATCGCGCTGGTGGCGCTCTGGATCCGTCGCCATCTGCGCGAAACCCCGGTGTTCGAGCGCAGAAAGCAGGAGCTGGAAGCGGAACGCGCCGCGGCACGCGACGCACAGCCGGTGGCGGACACGCGCGGATTCTGGACGCGCACGCGCGCTTTCTGGACGCTGGTCGGTCTGCGTATCGGCGAGAACGGTCCTTCCTATCTGGCGCAGGGCTTTATGGTCGGCTATGTGGCGAAGGTGCTGATGGTTGATAAATCCGTGCCGACCACGGCGGTCTTTATCGCCTCGGTGCTGGGCTTTGCGGTGATCCCGCTGGCGGGCTGGCTTTCGGATCGCTTCGGCCGCCGCATCACCTATCGCGGCTTTTGCCTGCTGCTGATGTGCTACGCCTGGCCCGCCTTTTATCTGCTCGACAGCCGCGAACCGGCCATCGTGATTTCGGTGATTGTGGTCGGCATGGCGCTGGCGTCGCTCGGCATCTATGGAGTACAGGCCGCGTGGGGCGTAGAGCTGTTCGGCGTCAAACATCGCTACACTAAAATGGCGGTAGCCAAAGAGCTGGGCTCAATTCTGTCGGGCGGCACCGCGCCGCTGCTGGCGGCGGCGATGCTCTCCTGGAGCGGTCACTGGTGGCCGATAGCGGTCTACTTCTCCGCCATGGCGGCCATCGGTTTCTTCACCACCTTTGTGGCGCCAGAGACGCGAGGGCGCGATCTCAATCTGCCGGAAGATGCCATCTAGTGCGGCGCCGCTTCCCGCGCACCAACGAGCAGGCCGTGATGATTCACGGCCTTTTGTGTTTACATCGGGAGCTAAAAGCTTGAAACAGCCGTCAGGCAAAGTGACACGCAGCGACGTGGCGAAAATGGCCGGCACCTCGGTTGCGGTGGTCAGCTACGTGATCAACAACGGGCCGCGTCCGGTGGCGGAAAGCACGCGTCAGCGCGTGCTGGAGGCGATCCGGCTGACCGGCTATCGCCCCAACGGCGTGGCGCGTGCGCTGGCGTCGGGCAGCACCAAAACCTATGGGCTGATCGTGCCAAATATCGGCAACACCTTTGTCGCCTCTATGGCGCACGTTTTGCTGCAGGCCTCGCTGGACCATGGTCACGTGATGCTGCTCGGCGACGCGGGCGACGACCGCCAGCGCGAGCTGGAGCTGATCCACAGCCTGCTGAATCGGCAGGTTGACGGCCTGTTTTACAACAGCGTCGATCGCCATCCCTATATCGACGTGATTCAGGCCAGCGGCACGCCGTTTGTCATGCTGGATCGCGTTGAGCCGCAGCCCGGCGTCAGCATGCTGCGCGTCGATGAGCGTCAGGCGGCGTTTCAGGTCACCTCTCATCTGCTCAGCCACGGCTATCGACAGGTGGGCATCATCAGCGGCCCGCTGGAGATGCTCAACGCACAGGATCGTATTCAGGGCTGGCGTGATGCGATGGCGGCGCACGGAACGCCGGTCGATGAGGGGCTGATTTTTCCCGCCAGCTATACGCGGCAGGGCGGCTACGAGGCGGCACAGCGCATGCTGGCCGGTCCCGGCGTGCCGCGCGCGCTGTTTGCCAGCAACGAAGGGCAGGCGATCGGGGCGATCCGCGCTTTTTCCGAGCGCAATATTCGCGTGCCGCAGGATGTGGCGCTGGTCTGTTTCAACGGCACCGATCAGTCCGCCTTCCATGTGCCGACCTTAACCACCGTGCGCCAGCCGCTGCGGGATATGGCGCGCTGCGCCATCGCCATGCTGCAAAACTGGGACGGCGAGGCGAAGCTGCACGAGTTTCCGCACTACCTTGAAATTGGCGAATCCTGCGGCTGTAGGACGCACATTAAAACCAATACGACGACAACATGAAAAGAGTGATTATTGACTGCGATCCGGGCAACGGCATCCCCGGCGCCAACACCGATGATGGCCTGGCGCTTGCGCTGGCCCTTGCTTCACCTGCGCTGTCGGTGGAGCTGATCACCACCGTCGCAGGCAATACGCCGAGCAAGATCGGCGCACAGGTAACAAAAGATCTGCTGATGCGCCTCGGCTCGGCCATTCCGGTGGTGCAGGGCGCCGCTCAGGCGCTGAAAGAGGATCATGCGCCCTGGCGCGCGGCGCTCGATAACCGCGTGGAGCAGCTCGATATGGTCAGGCTATGGCAGGGCGTGCGCGCGCCAGAGCCGATGGCGGCGGACGGCTACGACGCGGCCGACGCTATCGGCAGGCTGGTTTGCGACAGCCCCGGCGAAATTACCCTGGTGGCGATTGGGCCGCTGACCAACGTGGCCCTGGCGCTGCAGCGCTATCCGGCGATGGCGGAAGCGGTCGCGGAGATTGTGGTGATGGGCGGCGTATTCGCGCTGGACGACTACATCAAAGATACCAATTTCGGTCTCGATCCCGAGGCGGCGCATCAGGTGCTGCACAGCGGCGCGGCTATCACGCTGGTGCCGATGGACGTCACCACGCAGACGCTGCTGACCCATCAGGATCTGGCGCGCATCACCGCCAGCGATCATCCGCTGTCACACTTTGTGCGCGACACGCTGCGTCCGTGGATTGATTACTCTATCCGCACCCGCCGTCTTGCTGGCAGCTGGATCCACGACGCGCTGGTGGTCGCCTGGCTGCTGAATCAGCGCGTGGCGAACGGCACCGACTACCGTGTGGATATTGAACTGCGTCCGGGCGCGACGCGCGGCAAAAGCTGGCGCTATCGCGAGCCGCTGCGCGTCGACGTCGGCATCCCCGCCAACAGCGGCGCGCTGGTTCATGTGCTGCACCACGTCGATAACGCGCTGCTGCTGACGATCCTCGAACAGGCTCTGACGCAGTTTAAACGCTAGTCTGCCAGGCGACCGCAGGGCGATTCCTCCTGCGTGACATGCGCCGTCACCCTTAGTTACATCCTGACGTCAGGGATGCCAGCATTTGAACGCGCTCGCGTTTGGCAAAGTGCTATAAACAAAACGTTAACAATATCGTAACCGCTTCGGCGGTTGCGCCTCTCTCTTTCGGACCTTTATCTGAATAGCCCTGACAGGATACGTGTATGTTTAACTGGACCCCGACCCAGCGGAATGTGGCGTTTGCCAGCTTCGCCAGCTGGACGCTGGACGCGTTTGACTTTTTTATACTGGTGTTTGTCTTAAGCGACCTCGCGCAATACTTTCACGCCTCGGTCTCAGAGGTGTCGGTGGCGATTATGCTGACGCTGGCGGTGCGCCCCATCGGCGCGCTGCTGTTTGGACGACTGGCAGAGAAATATGGCCGTCGGCCGATTCTGATGCTCAATATTGCGCTGTTTTCGCTGTTTGAGCTGCTCTCCGCCTGGTCGCCGAGCTTCAGCGCCTTTCTCGGCTTTCGTATTATTTACGGCGTGGCGATGGGCGGCATCTGGGGCGTCGCCTCGTCGCTGGCGATGGAGACCATTCCTGACCGCTCGCGCGGGCTGATGTCCGGCATCTTCCAGGCGGGCTATCCGTGCGGCTATCTGCTGGCCTCGGTGATCTTTGGGCTCTTTTTCGACGCGGTGGGCTGGCGCGGCATGTTCCTGATCGGCGCGCTGCCGATTTTGCTGCTGCCGTTTATCTACTTCAAGGTGCCGGAGTCGCCGGTCTGGCTGGCGGCGCGCGAGCGCCAGGAGAGCAGCGCGCTGCTGCCGATCATCCGCCAGAACGGGAAAATGTGTCTCTATCTGGTATTGCTGATGGCCTGCTTCAACTTCTTCAGCCACGGCACCCAGGATCTCTATCCCACCTTCCTGAAGGTGCAGCATCAGTTCGATGCGCACACCGTCAGCCTGATCGCTATCAGCTACAACATCGCGGCAATGCTGGGCGGCGTCTTCTTCGGCGCGCTGTCGGAGCGTATCGGGCGTAAAAAGGCGATTATGCTGGCATCGCTGCTGGCGCTGCCGGTGCTGCCGCTCTGGGCCTTCTCCAGCGGCTCCTGGGCGATTGGGCTGGGCGCGTTTCTGATGCAGTTTATGGTGCAGGGCGCGTGGGGCGTGGTGCCGACTTATCTTACCGAGCTGGTGCCCGCCAACGCGCGCGCAGTGCTGCCGGGCTTCGTCTATCAGCTGGGTAACCTGATCGCCTCGGTCAACGCCACGCTGCAGTCGCGCATCGCCGAGGCGCATAACGGCAACTACGGTCTGGGGATGGCCATCGTCGCCGGTACGGTGGCGGTGCTAATCTGCCTGTTTGTCGCCTTTGGCCGCGAAACGCGCGGCATCGAAATATCAGGCGCGGTGTCGAAGCCAACGCGCTAGCGCGCTTCGCACACGTCTACCCACTGCGCCTGCGTCAGCTCGGCAAGGCGCTGTGGCGAAATACGCACGGCGCTATGGACGGCGCCTGCGGCGGGAAGCACTTCGTCGAAGTGGCGCAGCGACGCGTCGCAGTACACCTTCAGGGGATTCTCCAGCCCGAACGGGCAGACGCCGCCGACCGGATGGCCGGTCCAGTTCACCACCTCATCGACGCTCAGCATGCGCGCCTTGGCGCCCAGCGCCGCTTTCAGCTTGCGGTTATCGAGCCGCGCATCGCCACGCGTAACGATCAGCACCACCTCGTCTTTGACTTTCAGCGACAGGGTTTTGGCGATCTGACCCGGCGCAACGCCGTGTACGCGCGCCGCCATCTCCACGGTAGCGGTGCTTTGCGACATCTCGATAATCTCGATATCAGGGGCGTGTTCAGCAAAAAACTGCCGTACCGACTCCAGGCTCATCTCTTTCTCCATGCAGGTCGAAGGCGTAAAAACTGCCACAAGGCGGAAAAAGTGTAAACGAGAGAAAAGGAGAAAGTGTGTCGGGAGACGGTTTTATACGCTGAGCGTGCAGTTGCCGCAGCGTTCGACGTCGGGAATGCGGTAGCGCTGGCAGCAGCTGCGTCTGACCATCTCGCCGCCGCGCGACAGCATAGTGCGGTAGAGCGGGTTGTCGCTGCCATCCTGCAGGCAGCTGGTGAAGAAGAGCGTCTGCTCAAGCTGCAGAATCGTCGCCTCATCCAGCAGGGTTTTCAGCTCGCCGAGGAACCAGTGAAAAGAGAAGCCCATATTGTTCCAGATCAGCCTGGCGTTGATGCCGCCATGCTGGGCGATAGCGTTCACCGCCGGGATCAGATGCTGCTGGATCAGGCGCTCAATGCGCTGCGCCGCGGTAAGGTAGCGCGCCTCTTCATCTTCGTGCGTCGCGATCCAGAAGGCGCAAGGGTGGCCATGCTCGTGGAACTCAACGTGGATATGCTGCGGCGAGCAGTCGAGCGCGCGCGATTCCGCCAGCAGCGCCAGCATCAGCGGCGGCAGCAGCAGGCCAAAATACCACTGCGCCCAGAGCGACTGAACCGGCTTCGCCTCCTGAACGGCGTCGGGATGCTGACGATAGAGATAGTCGCTGTAGCGCTGCGCCAGCGCAGGAAAATGTTCCGGGCGCGCCCATTCCGCCAGCGTGAGAGCCTCTGCGGGCGCGGCTTCATCAAGGTGGATGCTCTCCAGCATCCAGGCGTGCTGCTCGCGCATCAGATCGCGCAGGGCGCGCGCCAGCGGGCGATCGCCATGCATAAAAACAGGCTGAGCGTACTGAAAGCGTTGAGGTTGCTGCCTGATGTTCGCCATGCTGAATACACGCCCTGGAAACAGAGAAGAAAGAATGATAATCGTTCTTAGTTCTATTCACAAGTCGGCGAGATAAGGGGCGCGGCCGGGCGCTTGCCGCGCCGCGCTGACGGGCGCAGAATTAGAGTGCTTCGCCGCTGACGGTCAGGTTTTTGGGCAGGTCTTCCCAAGCGAGGAGGGTATTGCGGCCCTGATTCTTGGCGACGTAGAGCGCGCGGTCAGCATTGGCGACTGCCTGATCGAACTCGTCGTCGAAGATTGGCGCAATGCCGGCGCTGACGGTCACGTGGGTAGAAACCTTTTCATTGAAGCGGTGAGGGATCTCCAGGTCGAGCACATACTGGCGAATACGCTCCGCCAGCTTCATGGCGATCGACGCGTTGACGTTGGTCATCAGCACCAGAAACTCTTCGCCGCCGTAGCGCACCACCACATCGCGCGAGCGCACGGCGTCGCGGATGGCCACTGAGACGCGCGCCAGCGCCTGGTCGCCCATGGCGTGGCCATAATTGTCGTTGTACGCTTTGAAGTGGTCGATATCGAGCAGCAGCACGAAGTGGCTGCCCGCGTGATTTTCCAGAATATTATCCAGCCGGTTTTTAAGTCCGCGGCGGTTATAGAGGCCGGTGAGCGGATCCAGCATGCTGAGATCGCTGAAGGTCTCTTTTTCTTCATAGAGCTGGTGCATCAGACGGCGGGTGAAGCGATCGACGCGGCGGCGCATCAGGTGCTGCAGAGAGAAGCCGATCAGCGGCAGCGAGATGGTCAGCAGCAGCATCGCCAGATGCTCGCCCCTGTCCAGCAGCAGCACCGTCACCACCGGCGGGGTGATATGCAGACAAAAGGCCGGCAGGTAATCGCTCAGGGCGATAGCGCTAATAAAAAAGACGCTCAGCAGGCTAATCATCAGGAAATTGTCGTCAAAAAAGAAGACCTGCTGATATTTGAGTTCAATATGCCAGGCCCAAAACACGCCAAGCAGCAACGCTACAGGATTTAACAGCGGTAATTTCAGTTTGGGCCTGATTAAACACCCAATTAATGTCGAGGCGCTAAATAGTGCGACGGTAATAACCGGCACGGGCAGCTCTGCATCGGGGCTGCCGGCAAAAGGCAGCAGGCAAAAAAGCGATACGGCGACATTTAAAAACAGAAAGAGCATCAGCGACAGCCGATATTTGCTCTGTTTCAATTCATCGTAAGATTGTAATTTCATTATTAATACTCGAAACGGCCCTGAAATATCAAAGCGCATTCCGGCAAAAATAAATTTATTTGCCGGACAATGAGCAAATTTGCTGTGTTATGAAAGGTGTTATCGGCAGGAATCTAGCATTTTCCAACTGGTCTGTCATCTTTCGGCCAGGGGCGAAAAAAACAGGCTGCAAGATGAGATTTATTATCATATGATAATGGGAATTCTTATCATTTGAGGTCGACGCCATGTTAATGGCCGTGTTCGCCGCCTGCGGCTTGTGGGGATTCAGCTGGGTGATGGGGAAGAAACTGGACAGCGCCTGGGGCGTGCTCTTGCCCTGCGCGGCGATGCCGTGCTTTGCGCTATGGGAGCCGAGCTTTAGCCAGTGGCGTCTCATGATGATTGTCGCGCTGCTGTTAACGGTGGTGATGCTGTTCCATCGCCGGTTGCGTCACTATCTGCTGCTGCCTTCATGCCTGGCGTTAGCGGGCGGATTAGCGGCCGTGGCGGTAAATTTTCATGGGGCCTAAAACAGAGAGAGTAAAACAGGGAGATAAAGCAGGGGAGGACAACTCTGGTGCGAAGAGAGGGACTTGAACCCTCACGTCCGTTAAGACACTAACACCTGAAGCTAGCGCGTCTACCAATTCCGCCACCTTCGCATTTGAGTCATCTTGCTTTTCATATCGCCGCATTGGTGCGAAGAGAGGGACTTGAACCCTCACGTCCGTTAAGACACTAACACCTGAAGCTAGCGCGTCTACCAATTCCGCCACCTTCGCGCAGTGCGATGCGAGATGAAAATCGTGGTTGTTGGTGCGAAGAGAGGGACTTGAACCCTCACGTCCGTTAAGACACTAACACCTGAAGCTAGCGCGTCTACCAATTCCGCCACCTTCGCGTACCAGCAATACATGACAGTATTGCAACCACGGAGGCGCATTCTAGAGATTTTACACCCGGCGTCAACAGATATTTCGCGACGGCGAAGCGACTGCTGTAAAAAGCAACGTTTTCACCGTCGCCGCTGCTTAGCGGGCTTTCGCGCCGCGGCCGTAAACGGCGCGGTAGACCTTGAAGCGCCCGTTTTGCGCCAGCACTTCATGGCTGCCGAAGGTTTCGTCCAGCACCTGCGGATAGGGCAGGAAGGCGTTAGCCACAATGCGCAGTTCGCCGCCGGTGTTGAGGTGCTTCACCGCGCCGCGGATTAGAGTCTGCGCCGCGTCCAGGCTGGTTTCGCGCCCTTCGTGGAACGGCGGATTCGAGAGGATCAGATCGAAGCGGCCGGTGACGTCGGAGAAGACGTTGCTCGGGAAGACCTCGCCCTCAAAGCCGTTGATCGCCAGCGTCGCCTTACTCGCCTCAATCGCCGCGGCGTGCACGTCGCACAGGGTCAGACGCACCTTCGGCGAGTGGTTGGCCAGCACCGCCGACAGCACGCCTGTGCCGCAGCCGATATCCAGCACTTTGCCTTTGGTGTGCGGCGCCAGGGTGGTGAGCAGCAGCGCGCTGCCGATATCGAGGTCGTCGCGGCTGAAGACGCCCGGCAGGGTGCAGATGGTCAGCGGATCGAGATCGTAGCTGTCGCGGAAGCTTTCGGCGTCGAACGTCGGCTTGCCTTCCAGGCGGCCGTGATAGAGTCCGCAGCGGCGCGCGCTGTCGATTTTGTCGAGCGTCGCCCACTCTTCGACCATGCCTTCGGCGCTGCGCACGCCGCTGCGGTTTTCGCCCACGACGAAAATGTCGCAGCCCAGCGGCAGCAGGGAGAGCAGGTTCATCAGCTGGAACAGGGCTTCCGGCTTGTTTTTCGGCCAGAAGTAGATCAGCGTGTCGCAGCCTTCAACGTCTTCCTGCGTTGCCACCAGGCCGTAACGCGCCCGTTCGCCCAGACGGCGACTCAGGTTTTGCCAGTGATGATACTGCTGGGTATGCGCGCGCGACGAGGCGGTCTCCAGCTGAGCGGGCAGGTCATCCTGCATATCGCCAGCGAATAAGACGTGGCGGGCGGTAAATTCATCACTGTGGCGCAGTATGACTTCGCTGGCCGGGGTAAAAGCAGACATGAAAGGCTCCTGTTAGATCAGAGCGGCGATTATAGTGGTTTGTTGGCGCATGTTCGATGGGTTTGCTAGCATAGCGTCGCATTCCGGCAGCACATCAAGGGTAAATCATGACGTCCAGGCGCGACTGGCTGTTACAGCAAATGGGAATAACGCAGTATCAACTGCGACGCCCGCGCGTGCTTCAGGGCGAAATCGCGGTACGGCTGACGCCAGGCACAAAGCTGATTATCGTCGCCGAGGTCGCGCCCGGCCTGCACGAGCCGCTGGTGCGCGATGTGCTGCACGTGCTTGGCCTGCAGCCCGCCCAGGTGATGGCGCTGACGCCCGATCAGCTGCAGATGCTGCCCGAATCGCTCGACTGCGCGGGCTGGCTGATCGGCCTCGACGGGCCGCACCCCTTTAGCGGCGTCGCGCTTCACTCAGCCTCTTTAAATGAACTCTCCAGCAGCGGCGCGGCGAAGCGCGCGCTCTGGCAACAGATGTGTAACCATGACAGCGATCTCTTTCCTCACCCCTGAGGATACCGCCCAGGCTTTCGCCATCGAGTGCCGCAGCCACGCTTTTCCGTGGCGCGAACAGACCTTTGCCAGCAACCAGGGCGAGCGTTTTCTTAACTATCGCCTCGACGTTGATGGCGTGATGGCCGCCTTCGCCATTACGCAGGTGGTGCTGGACGAAGCGTCGCTGTTTAATATCGCCGTCGATCCCGCTTTCCAGCGGCGCGGCTACGGGCGTCAGCTGCTGCAGCATCTTATCGCCGAGCTGGAGAAGCGCGACGTGATGACGCTGTGGCTGGAGGTGCGCGCCTCTAATCATCCCGCAATCGCCCTGTACGAGCAGCTCGACTTCCACCAGGTGAGCCGCCGCCCCAACTACTATCCCACCGCCAGCGGACGTGAAGACGCCATCATCATGGCGCTGACGCTGTAGGCTTTTAAGGAGCTGTAATGTTAAAAGACTGGGATTGCATCCTGTTCGATGCCGATGACACCCTGTTCCACTTTGACGCGTTTGCCGGGTTGCAGCGTCTTTTCGCCAGTTACGACGTTCAGTTCACCGCGCAGGACTACGCCGACTATCAGGCGATCAACAAGCCGCTGTGGGTCGATTACCAGAACGGCGCCATCTCTGCACTGCAGCTGCAGACGCGGCGTTTTACCGGCTGGGCGGAGAAGCTGAGCGTAGCGCCGGACGTGCTTAACAGCGGCTTTCTGAGCGCCATGTCGGAGATCTGCATGCCGCTGGAGGGCACGGTCAGCCTGATGCACGCGCTGCACAACAAGGTGCCGATGGGCATCATCACCAACGGCTTTACCGCGCTGCAGCAGGCGCGTCTGGAGCGCACCGGCTTCCGCGACTATTTCTCAGCGCTGGTGATCTCCGAGCAGGTCGGCGTGCCGAAGCCGGACGCGGCGATTTTCGACTATGCGCTGGAGAAGATGGGCAACCCGGATCGCAGCCGCGTGCTGATGGTGGGCGATACGCCGGAGTCCGATATTCTCGGCGGCATGAACGCCGGTTTAAAAACCTGCTGGATCGACCACGGCACGCGACCGCTGCCAGAGGCGATTCGCCCGACCTGGACGGTGACCTCGCTGGGCGAGCTAAAAGCGCTGCTGATCGCCTGAGTATCTATTCACCGTAGCCACTGATTCAAAGCTAAGAAGCCCGCAAAGCGGGCTTCTTTTCATTTAAAATCTATTCACGAAGCTATTCATTCGACGTGAATGGAGTTGCACTTTTGCTTGAATACGCTCTGGTTGGCCCCATATGAAATGGCGAAAACCGATAAAGAGGGCGTGCCTGTGGCTTAAGGCGTCTGCTCTTTCTTCTCGCCGTCGTCGTCGCCATCCTCTTTCACCGGCGTGCTGGCGGTTAACAGAAACGGCGACTGCTGCCAGCGGGTGCGGCGATCGCGCAGCAGCGTGCGCGACAGAATAATGCCGATGGCCAGCGCCAGCAGCATCATCAGGCGCAGAATATTGGTGGTGTTGTCGACCTGACGCGACTCGGTGACCAGCACATGGGTATCCAGCGTCACGCGCAGGAAGCCGAGCGGGCCGTCGCTATTGCCGAGCGGCTCTACCAGCTGATGGTTGAAGTAGCTGCCGGCGCGCTTGCCGTCGAGCGCCAGGCGATCGCGCACGTTAATGTTTTCGCCGCTGTGCGCCACCAGGCTGCCGTCGTCGGCGTAAACCGAGGCGTCGAGAATGCGGCTGTTGGTGGTCATCTGATTGAGGATGGCTTCGATCTGGCTGCGGTTATCGTCGCTGTTGTCCATCAGCGGCGACAGGCTAAAGGCGACCTGCTTCGTCAGGGTCTGCGCCAGCTCCTCGACCTGCTCGGATCGCGCCATCTGATGGCCGAGGCTAAACCAGGAGGCGCCCTGCATCAGCACGACCAACAGCGCCAGCGAGATCAGCACAATCACCGTGCGGTGTAAGCGAAATTTCAGTGCCCTTTTAGCCATCGATAACCTGTGTCACGTCACAACAGAAACCAGGAGATTATGTTGCCAGAAGCGGCGCAGACAAGGTAGCCTCTTGCGTGGTTTTGTTGTCCCCCCTACAGGAGCTCTGATGCCGAACCGTCTTACCTGGTGCGATCTGCCCGCCGAACTCTCCGAATGGCCGGGTTTACCCCTTTCCCTGAGCGGCGACGAAGTGATGCCGCTGGACTACCGTGCCGGTCGGACCGGCTGGCTGCTGTATGGCCGTGACCTGACTAAACAACAGCTTACCCATTATCAACATCAGTTGGGCGCGGCGATGGTGATCGTCAGCGCCTGGCGTGTTGACGATTATCAGGTGGTGCGCCTGGCCGGTTCGCTGACGCCGCGCGCCACGAAGCTGGCCCACGAGAACGGCCTCGACGTCGCGCCGCTCGGCAAGATCCCGCATCTGAAAACGCCGGGCCTGCTGGTAATGGACATGGACTCCACCGCGATTCAGATTGAGTGCATCGACGAGATCGCCAAACTGGCCGGCAGCGGCGAGCTGGTCGCAGAAGTGACCGAGCGCGCGATGCGCGGCGAGCTGGACTTCGCCGCCAGCCTGCGCCAGCGCGTGGCGACGCTGAAAGGCGCCGACGCCACTATTCTGAAGCAGGTGTGCGACGCGCTGCCGCTGATGCCGGGGCTGACCGAGCTGGTGCAGAAGCTGCAGGCGCTGGGCTGGCAGGTGGCGATCGCCTCCGGCGGCTTTACCTTTTTCGCCGAATACCTGCGCGATACCCTGCACCTGGCGCACATCGCCGCCAACGAACTGGAGATACGCGACGGCAGGCTGACCGGCGAAGTGCTGGGACAGATTGTCGACGCGCAATACAAAGCGGATACCCTGAAGAAGCTGGCGCAGCGTTTTGACATGGCGCCGGAGCAAACCGTCGCCATCGGCGACGGCGCCAACGACCTGCCGATGATTAAGGCGGCGGCGCTGGGTATCGCTTATCATGCTAAACCCAAAGTGAATGAGCAGACGCAGGTGACTATCCGTCACGCCGATCTGATGGGCGTATTTTGCATCCTCAGCGGCAGTTTGATTCACGAAGAGCGTTAGAGGTACTGATTTGGCCAAAGCGGCAAAACGCGCCTTTGTTTGTAACGAATGCGGCGCAGACTATCCGCGCTGGCAGGGGCAATGCAGCGCCTGCCACGCCTGGAACACCATCACCGAAGTGCGTATTGCGGCATCGCCGGCGGCGGCGCGCAATGAGCGCCTGAGCGGCTACGCCGGCAGCGCGGGCGTCAGCCGGGTGCAGAAGCTGTCGGAAATCAGCCTGGAGGCGCTGCCGCGCTTCTCGACCGGCTTCAAAGAGTTCGACCGCGTGCTGGGCGGCGGCGTGGTGCCGGGCAGCGCCATCCTGATCGGCGGTAATCCCGGCGCGGGGAAATCGACGCTGCTGCTGCAGGTGATGTGCCGCCTGGCGCAGGAGATGAAAACCCTCTACGTCACCGGCGAAGAGTCGCTGCAGCAGGTGGCGATGCGCGCGCACCGTCTCGGCCTGCCGAGCGAAAACCTCAACATGCTGTCGGAAACCAGCATCGAGCAGATCTGCCAGATCGCCGAGCAGGAAGAGCCGAAGCTGATGGTGATCGACTCCATCCAGGTGATGCACATGGCGGATATCCAGTCGTCGCCGGGCAGCGTGGCGCAGGTGCGCGAAACCGCCGCCTATCTGACGCGCTTCGCCAAAACGCGCGGCGTGGCGATCGTGATGGTCGGTCACGTCACCAAAGATGGCTCGCTGGCGGGGCCGAAAGTGCTGGAGCACTGCATTGACTGTTCGGTGCTGCTGGACGGCGACGCCGACTCGCGCTTCCGCACGCTGCGCAGCCATAAAAACCGCTTCGGCGCGGTGAACGAGCTGGGCGTGTTCGCCATGACTGAGCAGGGGATGCGCGAAGTCAGCAATCCCTCAGCGATCTTCCTGTCGCGCGGCGACGAGATCACCTCCGGCAGCTCCGTGATGGTGGTCTGGGAAGGCACCCGTCCGCTGCTGGTGGAGATCCAGGCGCTGGTGGATCACTCGATGATGGGCAATCCGCGCCGCGTCGCGGTGGGGCTGGAGCAGAACCGTCTGGCGATTCTGCTGGCGGTGCTGCATCGCCACGGTGGCCTGCAGATGGCCGATCAGGATGTCTTTGTCAACGTGGTCGGCGGCGTGAAGGTCACCGAGACCAGCGCCGATCTGGCGCTGCTGCTGGCGATGGTGTCGAGCCTGCGCGACCGCCCGCTGCCGCAGGACCTGGTGATCTTCGGCGAAGTCGGGCTGGCGGGCGAAATCCGTCCGGTGCCGAGCGGCCAGGAGCGTATCTCCGAAGCGGCCAAGCACGGCTTTAAGCGCGCCATCGTGCCGGCCGGCAACGCGCCGAAGAAAGCGATCGACGGCATGAAGGTTTACAGCGCGAAAAAACTGGCGGACGCGCTGGCGATACTGGATGAGCTTTAAAGGCTGAGCGGGTACACTCGCAGGCAACTTCAATCCATGCAGGAGGCAGCATGACGTCGTTCGACTATCTGAAAACCGCCATTCGCCAGCAGGGGCATACCCTGCAGCAGGTGGCCGACGCCAGCGGGATGACCAAGGGCTATCTGAGCCAGCTGCTCAACGCCAAAATCAAAAGCCCGAGCGCGCAAAAGCTGGAAGCGCTGCATCGCTTTTTGGGTCTGGAGTTTCCGCGCCGCGATAAAACCGTCGGCGTGGTGTTCGGCAAGTTCTATCCGCTGCACACCGGCCATATTTACCTTATCCAGCGCGCCTGCAGCCAGGTCGACGAGCTGCATATTATTATGGGGCACGACGATCCGCGCGATCGCGAGCTGTTCGAGAACAGCGCCATGTCGCAGCAGCCGACCGTCAGCGATCGGCTGCGCTGGCTGCTGCAAACCTTCAAGTATCAAAAAAATATCCGCATTCACTCGTTCAACGAAGAGGGCATCGAGCCCTATCCGCACGGCTGGGATGTCTGGAGCGAAGGGGTAAAAACCTTTCTTAGCGATCAGGGCATCGCGCCCGACTGCATCTACACCAGCGAAACCGCGGATGCGGAGATGTATCAGCAGCATCTGGGCGTGCGCACCGTGCTGGTCGATCCGGCGCGATCCTTTATGAATATCAGCGGCGCGCAGATCCGTCAGGATCCCTTTCGCTACTGGGAATATATTCCTACCGAGGTGAAGCCCTTTTTCGTGCGTACCGTCGCCGTGCTCGGCGGGGAATCCAGCGGCAAATCGACGCTGGTCAACAAGCTGGCCAACATTTTCAACACTACCAGCGCCTGGGAGTACGGCCGCGACTATGTCTTCTCGCATCTCGGCGGCGACGAGATGGCGCTGCAATATTCCGACTACGACAAGATCGCCCTTGGCCAGGCGCAGTACATCGACTTTGCGGTGAAGTACGCCAATAAAGTCGCCTTTATCGACACCGATTTCATCACCACCCAGGCGTTCTGCCTGAAGTATGAAGGGCGGGAGCATCCCTTCGTGCAGGCGCTGATCGACGAGTATCGCTTCGACCTGGTGATCCTGCTGGAGAATAACGTGCCCTGGGTGGCGGACGGCCTGCGCAGCCTGGGCAGCTCGGTGGACCGCCGCGAGTTCCAGTCAATGCTGGTGACCATGCTGCGGGAGAACAACGTCGATTTTGTGCACGTGCGCGAAGACGATTACGATACGCGTTTCCTGCGCTGTATTGAGCTGGTGAAAGGGATGATGGACGGCAAAAGCCCAAAACCTGCCTGAAAGCGGGGGCCTCGCCCCCGCACGCTTCAGTTCGCCGCCAGCGCACGCAGCGTATTAACCCCTTTTTGCCGCACCAGCAGCGCCAGCAGCAGCATGCCCGCCACCGCCAGCGCGCTCGCCAGCAGAAACGCCGTATGGTATCCGCCGCCATACTGGATCAGAAAGCCGGTAATGCCCGGCGACAGAATCCCCGCCAGATTCGCCAGCAGATGGACAAAGCCGCCCGCGGTGCCGATGCGGCCCGCTGGCACGATATCCTGCAGCAGCGACCAGCACGCCTGCGGCGTCATATAGGCGAACACGCTGGCCAGGGTGATCAGCGTTACCGCGCTCACCACATCCCGGCTCCACGCGGTTAACAGCACACACAGCGCCGCCACCGCCAGCCCGACAAAGATCACCAGCTTGCGCGACAGCAAAAAGTTCTGCGTGCGGCGGAACAGCATATCGGAGACGATGCCGCCGCCGAGGAAGCCCACCGTCGCGCCCAGCCAGGGCAAGATACCGATAATGCTCATGCTTTTGATATCCAGATGCTGGAAATCGGTGAGATAGCTCGGCAGCCAGGAGAGAAAGAAATACTGGATATAGTTAAAGCAGAAAAAGGCGCTCGCCACGCCCAGCACCGGCAGCGAAAAGACGTAGCGCCACAGGGAGTGGCGATCCTGCTGCGGCGCGGTCGCCGCCTGGGTTGCCGGGCGCTGGCGGCTGATAAGCTCGCGTTCGGCCGGGCCGACGCGCGGGTGATCTTCCGGCTTGTCGCGGAACAGCCATAGCCAGCAGGCGACCCAGACAAAGCCAAGCAGGGCGATCACGACAAAGGCGATGCGCCAGCCGTAGTGCAGACCCACCAGCCCGACCACCGGCGCCGCGATTGCCGCGCCGAGCGGCTGACCGGCGTTAGTAAAGCCGACAGCGCGTCCCGTCTCTTTTTTTGGAAACCAGTTGGCGATCGATTTATTGGTGGTGGTGCCCATCGGTCCTTCGCCGATGCCGAACAGCATGCGCACAATCAGCAGATGGGCGAAGCCCGTGACCAGCGCGGTGGCGCCGCAAAACAGCGACCAGACGCCCGCCGCCCAGGCGTAGACGCGGCGCGGGCCGAAGCGGTCCGCCGCCCAGCCGCCGAGAAAACAGAAGGCGCAGTAGCCGATAAAAAAGCAGCTAAACAGGATGCCCATCTCCGCGTCGTTGATATGGAGATCGCTTTTAATCAGCGGCGCCATCACCGAGAGCGCAGCGCGGTCGAGATAGTTCAGCATGCCAGCGAAGAAGAGCAGCAGCGCGATCACCACGCGATAGTTTTTACGCATAGCGGCGAACTCCTTTATCGGTAATCTGGCTCAGCGAGAGACGGTAGTGGCGCAGCACCTCTTCATCCGGCGCGTAGCCCAGGCCGGGACGCGAGGAGAGGGTAAAGGTGACATCGCGCGGCAGATCGGGGTAGAGGCGCGCTTCGAAATCGATCCAGGGCGTCTCCAGCTTGATATCATCAGGCAGCAGCGCGACCAGATGCGCGGTCGCCAGCAGGCCAGCGCCGTAATAGAAACAGTGGGGCACCACGCGCACGCGATACTGCTGCGCGGCGGAGAAGACGCGCAGCGCCGCGCTGATACCGCCCACTTTCGCCACGCTGGGCTGCGCCACATCCACCGCGCCGTTTTCCAGCAGGTGCATAAAGCCCCAGTCGCCGTCGACGTTTTCACCCGCCGCCAGCGGCACGCCGACGCGCTTGAGCCGTGCCAGCCCCTGATAGTCGTCGGGCGGCCAGATCGGCTCTTCCAGCCAGCCGAGCTGGAGCGAACGCAGCTCGTGCGCCTGCCGGGCGGCCTCTTCCCGCGTCCAGGGGCAGTTGACGTCGACCAGCAGTTCCGCCTGCGCTGGCAGCGCGGCGCGCGCGGCCTGAATGGCCTCGAAGGTGGTTTCGTGCAGTTTGAGGGTGGTAAAGCCCTCATCCCAGGCGCGTCTGACCTGCGCGGCGACGGCGTCGGGCTGGTTATCGTAGCTCACCAGGCTGGCGTAGCGCGCAATGCGCTGCCGTGTGGCGCCAAGCAGTTGCCAGAGCGGCTGATGCAGCCGCTGCCCGAGCGCGTCCCAGAGCGCGATATCCACGGCGGAGAGCGCGTAGCGCACCGGGCCGCTGCGGCCAAAGGCGTGCAGCGCTTTTTCCGCCTGCTGCATCAGGGCGGCGATGGCGTCTGGTGAATCCGGCAGCGGTTTGCCGATAAAGGCAGGCGCCACCAGCGTGCAAATCGCCTGTTCTGTGACGGGATTGGCCAGGTGACCGAAGGCTTCACCCCAGCCGCACAGGCCGTTGTCGCAGGTGACTTTAACCAGTAGCGTTTCCATGCGGCACAGCGACGAGGAGGCGGCATTAAAGGTGGTTTCCTGGTATGCGGGCGCGCGCCGCTGCGCGTCAAACGGAATGGCGATACGCGTGACGTCGATTGAAACTATTTTCATGCCATAGACCTCGTAAGATGACATCCGGCGCGAATTATTATCAGAGCCTGCCGGAACGGTAAGGTGGATCGGGTCAGATCATCAGCGAGTATAAAAAGCGGGCGTTAACGCAGCATCGGGCAGCAGCCCAGGGTTAAAGGTGCAATAGCGGGAAGAATTGGGCGAAGCCACAGGAAAAGGCGCAGGCAGTCACAAAAAGAGAAAAGGCGGCATCGCTGCCGCCTTTTGCATTACTTGCTGATACGCTTGTACTTAATACGCTTCGGCTCCAGCGCGTCCGCGCCGAGGGTGCGTTTCTTGTACTCTTCGTACTCGCTGAAGTTACCTTCGAAGAACTCCACCTTGCCCTCATCCTGATAGTCGAGGATATGGGTCGCGATGCGGTCGAGGAACCAGCGGTCGTGCGAGATCACCATGGCGCAGCCCGGGAACTCCAGCAGGGCGTTTTCCAGCGCGCGCAGGGTTTCGATATCCAGGTCGTTGGTCGGTTCGTCAAGCAGCAGCAGGTTGCCGCCAACCTGCAGCAGCTTCGCCAGATGCAGACGGCCGCGCTCACCACCCGACAGCTCACCAACGCGTTTACCCTGGTCGGTGCCTTTAAAGTTGAAGCGGCCGACGTAGGCGCGGCTCGGCATCTCGAAGGTGCCGATACGCATGGTGTCCAGTCCGCCAGAAACCTCTTCCCATACGGTTTTTGAGTTATCCATCGCGTCGCGGAACTGATCGACCGACGCCAGCTTGACGGTTTCGCCCAGCTCAATGCTGCCGGAATCGGGCTGCTCCTGACCGGTCATCATGCGGAACAGGGTCGATTTACCCGCGCCGTTCGGGCCGATAATGCCGACAATAGCGCCTTTCGGCACCGAGAAAGAGAGATCGTCGATCAGCACGCGGTCGCCGTAGGATTTGGTCAGGTTTTTCACCTCAACCACTTTGTCGCCCAAACGTGGACCCGGCGGAATAAAGAGTTCGCTGGTCTCGTTACGCTTCTGGTATTCGGTGCTGTTCAGCTCTTCAAAGCGGGCCAGACGCGCCTTGCCTTTCGACTGGCGGCCCTTCGTGCCCTGACGCACCCACTCCAGCTCTTTCTCAATCGATTTGCGGCGGGCGGCTTCAGCTGACGCTTCCTGCGCCAGACGCTGATCTTTCTGCTCCAGCCAGGAGGAGTAGTTGCCTTCCCACGGAATGCCTTCGCCGCGGTCCAGCTCAAGGATCCAGCCTGCAACGTTGTCGAGGAAGTAACGGTCGTGGGTAATCGCCACGACGGTGCCTTCGAACTCGTGCAGGAAGCGCTCCAGCCAGGCCACGGACTCGGCGTCCAGGTGGTTGGTCGGTTCGTCCAGCAGCAGCATGTCTGGTTTTTCCAGCAGCAGGCGGCACATCGCCACGCGGCGACGCTCACCGCCGGAGAGGTTGCCGATTTTGGCGTCCCAGTCCGGCAGGCGCATCGCATCGGCGGCGCGCTCCAGCTGCGTTTCCAGGTTATGGCCGTCGTGCGCCTGAATAACCTCTTCCAGACGACCCTGTTCGGCCGCCAGCTTGTCGAAGTCGGCGTCCGGCTCGGCGTAGAGCGCGTAAACCTCATCCAGACGCTTCAGCGCGCCGACCACTTCGGAGACCGCTTCTTCGATAGATTCGCGCACCGTCTGTTCCGGGTTAAGCTGCGGCTCCTGCGGCAGATAACCCACTTTGATGCCTGGCTGCGGACGCGCTTCCCCTTCGATATCTTTATCAATGCCCGCCATGATGCGCAGCAGCGTGGATTTACCCGCGCCGTTCAGGCCGAGCACGCCGATTTTCGCGCCCGGGAAAAAGCTGAGGGAGATGTTCTTTAGAATATGACGCTTCGGCGGAACCACTTTGCCGACGCGATGCATGCTATAGACGAATTGAGCCACGTTGTAATGAGCCTCTGATTCTGGTGGGTGAATTAGTGACGAAGTTTAGCCTTTTTGCCTGGCTAATCCCAGCCGCGCGCCGGGATAATTCCGGGCGTGCGGCGTTGTTACGCGTAAAGAGAAAAGGCGGGGTCAGACCGGCTCGGGCAGACGCAGCGGCAGCGGCTGCTGCGCCAGCCACTCCGCCAGCGCGCTGTCCGGCGCGCTGTCGCTGACCAGCAGGTCAAAGCGGTGCAGCTCGCCGATGCGTGCGGGCAGCACCTTGCCAAATTTGCTGCTGTCCGCCACCAGGATACGCTGGCGCGCACGCAGCATGGCGTGATGTTTCATCGCCAGCTCGTTGAGGTTGTAGCAGGTCGCGCCCTGCGCTATATCGATGCCGGCCGCCGAGATAAACGCCAGCGTCGGGCAGAGGTCGTCAAGCACCGAGTGCGCGCCGATCGGCGTGAACAGGGCGTTGTCGGCGTGAAACTCGCCGCCGCTCAGGATCACGTTGCAGGCCGGTTTCTCTTTGAGCGCCAGGAAGGTGTTCATGGCGCAGCAGACAGCGGTAAAGGGCAGATCCTCGGGCAGGGCGTCGACGATATAGGGAATAGTGGTGCCGCAGTCGAAAAACACCGTATCGTTCTCGCCGATCAGGCTGGCGGCAGCCTGCGCCAGGCGCTGCTTTTTCGCCGCGTTCTGACCGTGCTGATCCGAAACAAAATAGTGGCCGCCATGGCTTTTCGGATCGCTGACGATATAGCCGCCCAGCAGCACCACGGTCGAGGCCGGTTCGCTCAGATCGCGTCGAATGGTCATCTCCGAGACGCCTAAAAGCTGCGCGGCATCTTTCAGATGCAGCTTGTCGGTGCGTTTTAGCGCCAGGGTCAGTTTCTGAATGCGTTCGTCGCGCCGGGTTTCCATAGAGGTCTCTGTTGGGGTTGATAGCCGAAAGTGATGCGCCGTGGAAGAGAGGGCGTATCCGGTTAACCGCGATAATTGCCGCCATTTTAATGTGTTGCGCGCCCAGGCCGGCAGGGGATCAATCTTACCTGTAATCAGATCGCCCCGCAAACGCCGCCATGCGCGCCTTCTACACGGATTTTTAACAGAATCACATTGCCGCGCGCCAGCCAGCAACTCGCTTTTAGCCGACCTGTGCGTCGCCTTGCGTAAATTTTGTGAAGAACATGGCAAGAGCCGGCTCCCCTGGTTAGCATGAAGAATGCCTGGCACGCAGCCGGAGAGCAGCAACAGAGGAGATTTTCGTGGAGAAGTGGCGTAACTGGATGACAGGGATCTGTCTGGCCGCAATGGCCAGCAGCGCATGGGCAGACTCGCTGGATCAGCAGCGAGAACGTTATCAACAGATTAAACAGGCGTGGGACAGCAATCAGATGGCGACGGTGGAGCAGCTGCTGCCGACGCTACAGGATTATCCGTTATACCCTTACCTGCAGTACCGCCTGCTGGCGCAGGATCTCGATCAGGAAACGCCGCTCGCCGTCAACAACTTTATCCAGCAATATCCGACGCTGCCGCCGGCGCGCTCGCTGAAAACCCGCTTCGTCAACGTGCTGGCGCACCGCCAGGACTGGCAGGGCATTCTGAGCTTTAGCCCGGAAGCGCCCACGCCGGTACAGGCGCGCTGCAACTGGCTCTATGCCAAATGGGCGACGGGCGCGCAGCAGCAGGCGTTTGAGGGGGCGAAGGCGATCTGGCTGCGCGGCACCGCGCTGCCCAACGACTGCGACCGCCTCTTCTCCGTCTGGCAATCTTCCGGCCAGATGTCGCCGATTACCGTGCTGGAACGCATTCGCCTCGCGATGAAGGCGGGCAACGACAGCCTGGTGAGTTACCTGGCGAAAAGCCTGCCGGAAGATTACCAGACCATCGCCTCGGGCGTGCTCGCCTTGCAGAACGATCCGCAGACGGTGGTGAACTTCGCGCAGACGGTCGGGCCGACCGATTTTACCCGTCAGGCGACGATTTACGCCTTTACCCGCGTCGCGCGCGCCGATATGGAGAATGCGCGCAGCATGATTCCGCTGCTGGTACGCGGCCAGAAGATGGAAGCGGACGACGAGCAGGCGCTGAAGGAGATCGTGGTCTGGCGCATGATGGGCAGCGATCTAACCTCAGAGCAGGCGCGCTGGCGCGATGCCGTGGTGATGAACAGCCAGTCTACGGCGCTGATTGAACGCCGGGTGCGTCTGGCGCTGTCGCAGAACGATCGCCGGGGTCTGAATACCTGGATCGCGCGGCTGCCGCTCGAGGCGAAAGAGAAAGATGAATGGCAGTACTGGCAGGCCGATCTGCTCTATTCCCAGGGGCGCAAAGAGGAGGCGGACGAAATCCTGCATAAGCTGATGCAGGCGCGCGGCTTCTACCCGATGGTGGCGGCGCAGCGGCTGGGCGTGAAATATCCGCTGCAGATTGATGAAGCGCCGAAGCCCGACAGCGCGACGGTGCAGGGGCCGGAGCTGGCGCGCGTGCGCGAGCTGATGTACTGGGGGCTGGACAATCTGGCGCGCAGCGAGTGGGCCAATCTTATCGCCAGCAAAAACCACACGCAGCAGCAGATGCTGGCGCGCTACGCCAACGAACAGGACTGGTGGGATCTCAGCGTGCAGGCCACCATCACGGCGAAGATGTGGGACAGCCTGAAGGAGCGCTTCCCGCTGGCGTGGGAGAGCTTCTATAAAAGCAATACCCGCGACAAAGGCATCGCGCCGAGCTACGCCATGGCGATCTCACGCCAGGAGAGCGCCTGGAACCCGAAAGCGCGCTCACCGGTCGGCGCCAGCGGCCTGATGCAAGTGATGCCAGCAACGGCGGCGCACACCGTGAAGATGTATAACATTCCCGGCTATATGAACAGCAACCAGCTGCTCGATCCGCAGACCAATATTCAGATCGGCACCCAGTATCTGGAGTATGTCTATCAGCAGTTCGGGCAGAACCGCATTTTCGCCTCCGCGGCCTACAATGCGGGACCGGGGCGCGTGCGTAGCTGGCAAAACGTCAGCGCGGGCAATCTCGATGCGGTCGCCTTTATCGAGACCATTCCTTTCTCTGAAACGCGCGGCTACGTGAAAAACGTGCTGGCCTACGACGCCTACTATCGCCACTTTATGGGCGAACCGGATAAGGTGCTGTCGGACAGCGAGTGGAACCGCCGCTACTAGCGTGCTATGCTTCCGTACTCGTTAGTGAGTACGGAAGCCTGTTTGATGACGCAATCTCCCGCCCGGTCGGCGCAACATTCCCTTTCTGAAGATAACTGGCGGCGCTTTACCGCGCTGATGCAGCAGGCTTACGCCGATGATGTGGCGCTGCCTTTGCTGCAGCTGATGCTGACGCCGGACGAGCGCGAAGCGCTCGGCACGCGGCTGCGCATCGTCGAGGAGCTAATGAACGGCGCGATGAGCCAGCGCGAGCTTAAAAACGAGCTGGGCGTCGGCATCGCCACCATTACGCGCGGCTCGAACAGCCTGAAAGAGGCGCCGCCTGAACTGCGGCGCTGGCTGGAGGCGCAGCTGGGACGCGGCGACCTCAGCGCTGATAAAGCGGATGAGTAAACGGGCAGAGCGCCAGAATAAGCGCCTGATGATAGACGCTGGAGCGGGTCAGCAGACCCTGCGTAAAGGCGCCGATAGCGCCGCCTTTATGTTTGATATTCTCCACGCCGGTCAGCCGCGCCATCTCGTCGCCCAGCTCGCGCCCGGCGCTCAGGCCCGCCATCACCACCGGCGGCAGCGTAAAGCTGGCGGAGCGCGACTCGCCGCGCTGGTCGGCGTTTTCAATGACCATCCAGGCAAAGGCGCAATCCGCCTCTATACCGGCCTCAATCGCCACCCAAAAATCCGCTTCCGGCGCGGCCTGGCGCGCATTGGCGACGCGCTGGCGTGCGCCGGTTCGCGTTTCCGCATCGCTCAGGGGCTGCGCCGCGACGCCGCTATCGACCTCGACCCCGCGAATATGGCAGGATCCTTCGCCGAAAACGTCGTTGAACGCCTGAGAGATGGCGCGAATTTTTGCCGGATTGATGGTGGCTGCGATAACCTGGTACATAATCTATTGAACCCTTTAGGCAAATTTGTCGCAGTATAACGGAAACTCAGCATGCTACAGGTCTATCTTGTTCGTCACGGTGAAACGGTATGGAATGCGCAACGCCGCATTCAGGGACAATCCGACAGTCCGCTGACGGAGAAAGGAGAGCAACAGGCCCACCAGGTGGGCGAGCGCGTAAAACAGCTTGGCATTACGCATGTTATCGCCAGCGATCTGGGCCGCACGCAGCGCACCGCGGAGATCATCGCTGACGCCTGCGGCTGTACGGTGACGCTGGAGCCGCGCCTGCGCGAGCTGAATATGGGCGTGCTGGAGAAGCGTCCGCTGGACGGGCTAACCGAAGAGGAAGAGCGCTGGCGCAGCGCGCTGGTGGATGGCACCGTAGACGGCCGCATTCCGCAGGGCGAATCGATGGCGGAGATGGCGGCGCGCATGCATGAGGCGCTGAACGCCTGTCTGGCGCTGCCCGCTGGCAGTCGACCGCTGCTGGTGAGTCACGGGATGGCGCTCGGCGTGCTGATTAGCACCATTCTTGGCCTGCCGGCCCATGCGGAGCGCCGTCTGCGCCTGCGTAACTGCTCTATCTCGCGCGTCGATCACCAGCAGAGCGCCTGGCTGGCGGAAGGCTGGGTGGTAGAAACAGCAGGTGATATTTCGCATCTTGACGCGCCCGCGCTGGATGAGCTGCAGCGCTAAAAAAATGCCGTCGTAATGACGGCATCTTAACGATCAGCCCGCCTGCTGGCGGCGAATCGGGATGAGATATTCGCAGCGGATCTCTTGCGGCGGCTCGGGACGCTTCTTGCCGCCATGGGTGTAGAAGCGTTCGATATCCTGGCCCTGGCGGCGCGTCAGGCCGAGCGTCGGCATGCAGGTGCCGTAGAGCAGCAGAATAAATTCCTGCAGCTCGTCGCGCGGGCCGTTATAGGTGAACTGCACGTAGTCGCCCGCCTCCAGCAGTACGCTCTGGCCGGAGTGCAGATTCACCGCCTGATCGGACGGCACGGCGGTGGTGTAAAGAATCTCCTGCTCGTCATCCTTCTCCTGGCTGGCGCGCACCTGATGCAGGCCGTAAAGCACCGGCGGAACGGTGTCGGTTTCCAGCAGGAACTGCTTCCAGAAGTGAATGCGCATCTCGTCGCGGTAGCTGGAGATCTGCTCCAGGGTGCAGCTGTAGGTTTGCGTTTGCCCGACCAGCACGGTTTCTGGCAGGGTGACGAAGGTCGACTCCGGCATGCTGTTGTCGTCAAGGCGAATCGGCGGACGAATGCCGAATGAGTTCCATTCCGATGAGCGGCGATACCATGCGGGCGTCTGGTTAAACTGCTTTTTAAAGGCGCGGGTAAAGGTCTGCTGGGAATCGAAACGGTACTGCAGAGCGATGTCCAGAATCGGGCGACTGGTCAGGCGCAGCGCTACGGCCGCTTTAGACAGGCGGCGAGCGCGGATATAGGCGCCGATGGCATGACCCGTGACGTCTTTGAACATCCGTTGTAAATGCCATTTAGAATAACCCGCTTTCAGGGCAACATTGTCCAGTGAAAGGGGCTGATCCAGATGGCTCTCCAGCCAGACAAGCAAATCTCGAATGATACCGGCTTGGTCCATAAAACATCCTCATTCTCTCTGGGTGCGACTAACGCAGTCGCCGAATAATAGCACTAATTGCACATCAGGCGTGGGCAGTTTTGTTGGGAGATTGTGCCATGTCAATGTGGGATAAAACCGGTTCTGGTTTGGTCAACGCGGCCAATTGCCAGTACATTACATGCTCGTCTATTAGGTTTGCAATGGTAACGCTATGACAATATCCCGCTTTTTCGCTGCTTCATTCGCCACGCTGCTGCTGGCATCGCCGGTTATGGCCGAAGAGATCGGCTCGGTTGATACGGTATTCAAGATGTTTGGGCCCGATCATAAGATCGTGGTTGAGGCATTCGACGATCCGGATGTAAAAAATGTAACCTGTTATATCAGCCGGGCGAAAACCGGCGGCATTAAGGGCGGCCTGGGTCTGGCCGAAGATACCGCCGACGCGGCGATCTCCTGCCAGCAGGTCGGGCCGGTTGAGCTGAGCGACGCCATCGCTAACGGCAAGGCGCAGGGCGAAGTCGTCTTCAAGAAGCGGACCTCGCTGGTGTTTAAAAAGCTGCAGGTGGTGCGTTTTTTCGATCAGAAGCGCCATGCGCTGATCTACCTGAGTTACTCTGACAGGGTGGTTGAGGGATCGCCGAAGAATGCGCTGAGCGCGGTGCCGATTATGCCGTGGCGGGAATAAAAAAACGCCCTTCGGGGCGTTTTTTATCGACGGCGGCTAAAGCTCGCTCGCGGGTGAGGCGGGCCGAGCTGGCAGAGTCAGCCAGCCCGCGAGTCCGGCAGGTTTTTTATTCCTGCAGATCGCCGCAGAAGCGGTAGCCTTCGCCGTGAATAGTGGCGATGATCTCCGGGGTATCCGGCGTGGATTCAAAATGCTTGCGGATGCGACGAATGGTGACGTCGACGGTGCGGTCATGCGGCTTCAGCTCACGGCCGGTCATCTTCTTCAGCAGATCGGCGCGGGTCTGAATTTTGCCCGGGTTTTCACAGAAGTGCAGCATGGCGCGGAACTCGCTGCGCGGCAGTTTATACTGTTCGCCGTTCGGGCTGATCAGCGAGCGGCTGTTGATATCCAGCTCCCAGCCGTTGAACTTGTAGCTTTCCACCTGACGGCGCTCTTCGCTCGGCATCGCCAGATTCATGGTGCGCGACAGCAGATTGCGCGCGCGGATGGTCAGCTCACGCGGGTTGAAAGGTTTGGTGATGTAGTCATCCGCGCCGATCTCCAGACCAAGGATTTTGTCCACTTCATTATCACGACCGGTCAGAAACATCAGCGCCACGTTTGCCTGCTCGCGCAGCTCGCGCGCCAGCAGCAGGCCGTTTTTGCCTGGCAGGTTGATATCCATGATCACCAGGTTGACGTCGTTATCGGTCAATACCTGATGCATTTCAGCGCCGTCGGTTGCCTCATACACGACATAACCTTCCGCCTCAAAAATGCTTTTGAGGGTGTTACGCGTGACCAGTTCGTCTTCAACGATAAGAATGTGTGGGGTCTGCATGTTTCGCTACCTAAAATTTGCCAACAAATCGAAAACAGGGCGTACGCGGGTATTCAGGCTCGCTAAAAAGCGCGGTGTGTGGCGCTTAACCGTTGTACGAAATTATGTTCTTGATACACCATCTATCAACGTCAACAACAGTGTTAGCTCAGCCAGTCAGAATGAATATTGCCTGCCCCAGGAGAGAATCTTTTGGCGCATATCCTAACCGTATTAACAGCAACCTAACAGCACCAACAACAACCGATAAGCATAAAAACAACGCTTCGTTGACTTATATCAAATGCAATTGTAGCACGTTAACACTTATGTGAAAAACTTCTCTTGTAATGCAAGCTTAGCTCACAAAAAATATCAATTTCGCTACATATTCACATTATGTATACGCAAATGATAATTGCAGAGAAGCTTTCCATAATCTTCTGATAGAGAAGGTTTTTCAGGAATTAATTTTACTTATCGCCGATTCGGGACGCTTTATGAGATTACAGCGTTGTTTATTCAAATTTAACATCGTTAACAAATTATTTTCTTAAACGGCGACATTCCGGCTTTAACCGCAGCACGTGCTACTATACGGCGCGATTTCTAAACACAAATGGAATAATCATGCGGTTCCCCCTTATTCTGGTTTCGCCCGCCCGGGCGGAAAATATTGGCGCAGCGGCGCGGGCGATGAAAACGATGGGCTTTAACGAGCTGCGCATCGTCGCCAGCGACGCCTGGCAAGATCCCGCTGCGCGCCGGGTCGCGCACGGCGCGGGCGAGATCCTCGATAATCTGCGCACCTTTGACGCCCTGAGCGACGCGCTGGCCGATATCGACTTTTCCGTCGCCACCACGGCGCGCAGCCGCGCCAGATTCCGCTATTACGCCACGCCGCAGCAGGTTGAAGCGCAACTGCTGGAGAAGCGTCAGTGGGTAAACAGTATGGCGCTGGTCTTTGGGCGCGAGGATAGCGGGTTAACCAATGAAGAGCTGGATCAGGTCGATCTGCTGACCGGCATTCCGATGGCACAAGATTATCCCTCGCTCAACCTTGGTCAGGCGGTCATGGTGTACTGCTATCAGCTCTCCGCGCTTAATCGCGTGACGCCGCCGGTGGCCCCTCCGGCGGACGCCCAGCAGCTGGAGGCGCTGCGCCACCGTTTTGAACGGCTGCTGCAGACGCTTGAGGTAGGCGACGATCGCAAAATGGCCGACTGGATCGATCAGCGTATCGGCCTGCTGGAGCAGCGCGACAGCGCTATGCTGCATCGTCTCCTGCATGATGTAGAAAAAAAACTTATAGATAAATCTTCCTGAAAAAGCGCCATTCATAGCGGCTGATCGCAAAAAGCCTGCTGCAGGCAAACGATTCTGTAGGCGATCCCCGCCCCGGCAGGCAGCAGTGCGCAGCGGCGAAAAAGTGGCCGCCGGACAAATTCGTTGACTTGATCGGCGCTTTGCTTTACTTCTGGAAGGCAGACAGACTCTAAAAGACAGACAGAAAAAATCTCAATGCGTAACTCAACCAGCCTGAACATCACCATTATTACAACCACCATTACCACAGGTAACGGTGCGGGCTGACGCATACAGGAAAAACAGAAAAAAGCCCGCACCTGAACAGTGCGGGCTTTTTTTTCGGCAAAAATTCAGGAGAGCTTTAACATGCGAGTGCTGAAATTCGGTGGGACCTCGGTAGCGAACGCGGAACGTTTTCTTCGCGTCGCTGACATTCTGGAAAGCAATGCGCAGCAGGGACAGGTTGCCACCGTACTCTCTGCACCTGCGAAAATTACCAACCATCTGGTGGCGATGATTGAGAAAACCATCAGCGGTCAGGACGCGTTGCCCAATATCAGCGACGCCGAGCGTATTTTCGACGAACTGCTGCAGGGGCTGGCGCAGCAGCAGCCAGGCTTCGACTATGACGGGCAGAAAACCCGCGTCGACCTGGAGTTCGCTCAGCTGAAACAGGTGCTGCACGGCATCAGCCTGCTGGGGCAGTGTCCCGACAGCGTCAACGCCGCCATTATCTGCCGCGGCGAGAAGCTCTCCATCGCCATTATGGAGGCGCTGCTGCTGGCGCGCGGCCACGGCGTTACCGTCATCGACCCGGTAGAGAAGCTGCTGGCCGTCGGCCACTATCTTGAATCCACCGTGGATATCGCCGAATCGACGCGCCGTATTGCCGCCAGCCAGATCCCGCCGCAAAACATGATCCTGATGGCTGGCTTCACCGCTGGCAACGAGAAGGGGGAGCTGGTGGTGCTGGGGCGCAACGGCTCCGACTACTCCGCCGCAGTGCTGGCCGCCTGTCTGCGCGCCGACTGCTGTGAAATCTGGACCGACGTAGATGGCGTCTATACCTGCGATCCGCGCCAGGTGCCCGACGCCCGCCTGCTGAAGTCAATGTCTTACCAGGAGGCGATGGAGCTCTCCTATTTCGGCGCGAAAGTGCTGCATCCGCGTACCATCGCGCCTATCGCGCAGTTTCAGATCCCGTGCCTGATCAAAAACACCGCCAACCCGCAGGCGCCTGGCACCCTGATCGGCGGCGAAGGAGAGCAGGACGAGAATCCGGTCAAGGGCATCACCAATCTGAACAATATGGCGATGTTCAACGTTTCCGGGCCGGGCATGAAGGGCATGGTCGGCATGGCGGCGCGCGTCTTCGCCGCCATGTCCCGCACCGGCATTTCGGTGGTGCTGATTACCCAGTCCTCTTCTGAATACAGCATCAGCTTCTGCGTGCCGCAGAACGAGCAGGCGCGGGCGCGCCGCGTGCTGGAAGAGGAGTTTTACCTGGAGCTGAAAGATGGCCTGCTCGATCCGCTAGGGGTAATGGAACAGCTGGCGGTGATCTCCGTGGTCGGCGACGGCATGCGTACCCTGCGCGGCATCTCCGCTAAATTCTTCTCCGCCCTGGCGCGCGCTAACATCAATATCGTTGCCATCGCGCAGGGCTCGTCAGAGCGCTCCATCTCGGTGGTGGTGAGCAACGACGACGCCACCACGGGCGTGCGCGTGGTGCACCAGATGCTGTTCGCCACCGATCAGGTGATTGAAGTCTTCGTGGTCGGCGTCGGCGGCGTCGGCGGCGCGCTGCTGGATCAGCTCTATCGCCAGCAGGCGTGGCTGAAACAGAAGCATATCGATCTACGCGTCTGCGGCATCGCCAATTCGCGCGCGCTGCTGACCAACGTGCACGGCATCGACCTGAGCGACTGGAAAGGCGCGCTGAGCGAAGCGAAAGAGTCGTTTAATCCTGACCGCCTCACTCGGCTGGTGAAAGAGTATCATCTGCTTAACCCGGTCATCGTCGACTGCACCTCCAGCCAGGCGGTGGCCGATCTCTACGCCGACTTCCTCGGCGACGGTTTCCACGTGGTCACGCCGAACAAAAAGGCCAACACCTCTTCCTGGAACTACTACCAGCAGATGCGCGCCGCCGCCGCGAAATCGCGTCGCAAATTCCTCTACGACACCAACGTCGGCGCGGGACTGCCGGTAATTGAAAACCTGCAAAATCTGTTAAATGCTGGCGACGAGTTGATTAAGTTTTCCGGTATCCTCTCGGGTTCGCTCTCCTTTATTTTCGGCAAGCTGGACGAGGGCGTGTCGCTCTCGGAAGCGACGAAGCTGGCGCGCGACATGGGCTTTACCGAGCCCGATCCGCGCGACGACCTCTCCGGCATGGACGTGGCGCGCAAGCTGCTGATCCTGGCGCGCGAAGCGGGCCATAAGCTGGAGCTGAGCGATATCGAGATTGAGCCGCTGCTGCCTGCCAGCCTGAACGAGATCGCCGACGTCGAGGTATTTATGCAGCGTCTGCCGGAGCTGAACAGCGCCTTCGCCGCGCGCGTCGCCGCAGCGCGTGACCAGGGAAAAGTGTTACGCTTCGTCGGCGCGATTGAAGAGGGCGGCGTCTGCAAAGTGAAGATTGACGCGGTCGACAGCAACGATCCGCTCTATAAAGTGAAAAACGGCGAGAACGCCCTGGCGTTTTACAGCCGTTATTATCAGCCGATCCCGCTGGTGCTGCGCGGATACGGCGCGGGAAATGATGTGACGGCGGCGGGCGTCTTCGCCGATCTGCTGCGCACCCTGTCGTGGAAGTTGGGAGTTTGATGATGGTAAAAATTTACGCACCGGCCTCGATTGGCAACGTCAGCGTCGGCTTCGATGTGCTGGGCGCGGCAGTGTCGCCGGTGGACGGCGCGCTGCTGGGCGACTGCGTCACGGTAGAGGCGGCGCCGCGCTTTTCGTTGCAAAACAGCGGGCGCTTTGTCAGCAAGCTGCCGGACGATCCCAAAGAGAATATTGTCTATCAGTGCTGGCAGCGCTTTTGCGAAGCGATTGGCGAAGAAGTACCGGTGGCGATGACGCTGGAGAAAAATATGCCGATCGGCTCCGGCCTCGGCTCCAGCGCCTGCTCGGTGGTGGCTGGCTTAATGGCGATGAACGAGTTTTGCGGCAAGCCGCTCAGCGACACCCAGCTGCTGACGCTGATGGGCGAGCTGGAAGGGCGCATTTCCGGCAGCGTGCACTATGACAACGTCGCGCCGTGCTTCCTCGGCGGCATCCAGCTGATGCTGGAGGAGAACGGCATCATCAGCCAGGCGGTGCCGGGCTTCGACGACTGGCTGTGGGTAATGGCTTACCCCGGCATTAAAGTCTCTACCGCCGAAGCGCGCGCCATCCTGCCCGCGCAGTATCGCAAAGAGGATGTGATCAAACACGGCCGCCTGCTGGCAGGCTTTATTCACGCCTGTCATAGCGGCCAACCGCTGCTGGCCGCTAAACTGATGCAAGATGTGATCGCCGAACCTTACCGCACCAAACTGCTGCCGGGCTTTGCCGAGGCGCGCCAGGCCGCCGTCGACATTGGCGCGCTGGCGTGCGGCATTTCAGGTTCTGGCCCGACGCTTTTCGCCGTTTGCAATCAGATGGAAACGGCGCAGCGGATGGCGGACTGGCTGCGCCAGCACTATCTGCAGAATGATGAAGGCTTCGTCCATATTTGCCGTCTTGATACGGCTGGCGCACGTAAACTGGGATAACGCATGAAACTCTACAACCTTAAGGATCATAACGAGCAGGTGAGCTTTTCGCAGGCGGTAAAACAGGGCCTGGGATCGCAACAGGGGCTGTTCTTCCCGCTTGAACTGCCGGAATTCGAGCTGACCGACATCGACGCGATGCTGGAGATGGATTTCGTCAGCCGCAGCAGCAAAATTCTCTCTGCCTATATCGGCGATGAAATCGCGCCGCACCAGCTGGCTGAACGCGTTAAAACCGCCTTTGCGTTTCCTGCGCCGGTGGCGAAAGTCAGCGACGATATCGCCTGTCTGGAGCTGTTTCACGGCCCGACGCTGGCGTTTAAAGATTTCGGCGGCCGCTTTATGGCGCAGATGCTCTCTTACGTCTCAGGCGCGGACGAGCAGATCACTATCCTGACCGCGACCTCTGGCGATACCGGCGCGGCCGTGGCGCACGCTTTTTACGGCATGGAAAACGTCCGCGTGGTGATTCTCTATCCGCAGGGCAAAATCAGCCCGCTGCAGGAGAAGCTGTTCTGCACGCTGGGCGGCAATATCGAAACCATCGCCATTGACGGCGACTTCGACGCCTGTCAGGCGCTGGTGAAGCAGGCGTTCGACGACGAAGCGCTGAAAAAGGCGATTGGCCTGAACTCCGCGAACTCTATCAATATCAGCCGCCTGCTGGCGCAGATCTGCTACTACTTCGAAGCGGTGGCGCAGCTGCCGCAGGAGAAGCGCAACCAGCTGGTGGTCTCGGTGCCGAGCGGAAACTTCGGCGATTTGACGGCCGGCCTGCTGGCAAAATCACTTGGCCTGCCGATCAAGCGCTTTATCGCCGCCACGAACGCTAACGACACCGTGCCGCGCTTCCTGCAGGGCGGCAGCTGGACGCCAAACGCCACGGTCGCCACGCTGTCGAACGCCATGGACGTCAGCCAGCCGAATAACTGGCCGCGCGTAGAGGAGCTGTTCCGCCGCAAAACCTGGCGCCTGACCGATCTCGCCTACGGCGCAGTGAGCGATGAGACCACCGAGGCGACCATGCGCGAGCTGGCTGAGATCGGCTATATCTCCGAGCCGCATGCGGCTATCGCTTACCGTCTGCTGCGCGATCAGCTGCAGGAAGGGGAGTTCGGCCTGTTCCTCGGCACGGCGCACCCGGCGAAATTCAAAGAGAGCGTCGAGGCGATTCTCGGCCAGGCGCTGCCGCTGCCGCAGGCGCTGGCGGATCGCGCTGGTTTGCCCCTGCTGTCGCACGCTATGCAGGCTGACTTCGCGCCGCTGCGCGCGTTTTTGCTCAAGGCCTGACTTCGCGCCAGTGTGCGTTGAACCATTTAACTGGCGTCCATGAGGGCGCCTTTTTTATTACTTCTGCTCGTGACGTTTAAATACCAGCTCGCTTTCGCTGCTGCTCGCCTTATCAAAGAAGTAGCCATCCACATCAAACTGCTTCAGCGCCTCGGGATCGCTCAGGCGATGCTGAATGATGTAGCGGCTCATCAGGCCGCGCGCTTTTTTAGCGTAAAAGCTGATCACTTTGAACGCGCCATTCTTTTCGTCGAGGAACACTGGTTTCACCAGACGACCTTGCAGCTGCTTCGGCTTAACCGCCCGGAAATACTCGTCCGACGCCAGGTTAATCAGCACCTCGTCGCCCTGTTCCTGCAGCGCGGCGTTGAGATGCTGCGTCAGCAGATCGCCCCAGAAGCTGTAGAGATCTTTGCCTGCCGGGCTGGCGAGCTTAATGCCCATCTCGAGACGATAGGGCTGCATCAGGTCGAGGGGACGCAGCACGCCGTACAGGCCGGAGAGCATGCGCAGATGCTGCTGGGCGAAGTCGAAATCCGCTTCGCTAAAGCTCTCCGCCTGCAGACCGGTGTAGACGTCGCCTTTAAACGCCAGAATCGCCTGGCGCGCATTCTCCGGCGTAAAGTCGGGCTGCCAGCTGTTGAAGCGTTCAGCATTGAGAAGCGCCAGCTTGTCGCTGATGCCCATAAGCGAAGCGATCTGCGCCGGTGAGAGATCGCGCGCCACCTCAATCAGCTGTTGTGATTTTTCTAACAGCGCAGGCTGGGTATAACGCTGGGTCGCCAGCGGGCTGCTAAAATCGAGCGTTTTGGCAGGTGAGATCACCATTAACATAGTCGCTTCCTCGGTTATCCTTTGTCGCTACAGGGAAATGTCACTTGTCAGGCCGCCGAGTGTAACAAAAAAGCCGCAGCGACAGGCAAATCGCAGCCATCTGTTCACGCTATCGTAAACGGCATCTGGCGACCTTGCGCCTCGGTTGCCGCATGATATTATCGCAACAGCCTTTTTCACCCTGACATTACATAAGAGACAACAGACATGACGGACAAACTGACCTCCTTGCGTCAACTCACCACCGTTGTCGCCGACACCGGCGATATCGCAGCCATGAAGCTTTATCAGCCGCAAGACGCCACCACCAACCCCTCTCTGATCCTGAACGCCGCGCAGATCCCTGAATACCGCAAGCTGATCGACGAAGCGATTAGCTGGGCGCGCGAGCAGAACGGCAGCAAAGATGAGCTGATCTCGCTGGTGTCGGACAAACTGGCCGTCAACATTGGTCTGGAAATCCTCAAGCTGATCCCGGGCCGCATCTCGACCGAAGTCGACGCGCGTCTCTCCTACGACACCGAAGGCAGCATCGCCAAAGCGCGCAGCCTGATCAAACTCTACAACGACGCGGGCATCAGCAACGACCGTATCCTGATCAAGCTGGCGTCGACCTGGCAGGGCATCCGCGCGGCGGAGCAGCTGGAAAAAGAGGGTATCAACTGTAACCTGACGCTGCTCTTCTCCTTCGCCCAGGCGCGCGCCTGCGCTGAAGCGGGCGTGTTCCTGATTTCGCCGTTCGTGGGCCGTATCCTTGACTGGTACAAAAACAACACCGACAAGAAAGAGTACGCGCCGCACGAAGATCCGGGCGTGGTGTCAGTTTCTGAAATTTACAGCTACTACAAGCAGCACGGTTATGAAACCGTGGTGATGGGCGCGAGCTTCCGTAACGTCGGCGAGATCCTGGAACTGGCGGGCTGCGATCGCCTGACCATCTCTCCCGCGCTGCTGAAAGAGCTGGCGGAGAGCGAAGGCACGGTTGAGCGTAAGCTGAGCTACAGCGGCGATGTGAAAGCGCGTCCGGCGAAGATGACCGAATCTGAGTTCCTGTGGCAGCACAACCAGGATCCGATGGCGGTGGCGAAACTGGCGGAAGGCATCCGCAACTTCGCCGTTGACCAGGGCAAGCTTGAGAAAATGATCGCTGACCTGCTGTAATCCGTTGCCGTGGCGGCCTGGCCGCCACGGTTTTCTCTTTGCCTCACTTTCTATTATCCTCTCTGCTATTCCTCCTTTGTCTTACCGCTTTGCGGTCAACCCGGGTAACAACATCATGGATACTTTACGCATTGGCCTGATCTCCGTTTCCGATCGCGCCGCGAACGGCATTTATCAGGATCAGGGCATTCCGGCGCTGGAAGCCTGGCTAAGCAGCGCGCTGGCCACCCCTTTTACTACCGAAACCCGGCTGGTGCCGGATGAGCAGCCGCTAATCGAACAGGCGATTTGCGAGCTGGTGGACGAGCGTTTTTGCCACCTGGTGCTGACCACCGGCGGCACCGGTCCGGCGCGCCGCGACGTGACGCCCGACGCCACGCTGGCGGTGGCCGATCGCGAGATGCCCGGCTTCGGCGAACAGATGCGTCAGATTAGCCTGCAGTTTGTACCTACTGCCATTCTGTCGCGCCAGGTCGGCGTGATCCGCAAACAGTCGCTGGTGCTGAACCTGCCGGGACAGCCGAAGTCGATTAAAGAGACGCTGGAAGGGGTGAAAGAGGCCGACGGTAAGGTGAAAGTGCCGGGGATCTTCGCTTCTGTACCTTATTGTTTACAGCTTCTGGAGGGGCCTTACGTTGAAACGCATCACGACGTGGTAGCAGCTTTTCGCCCAAAAAGCGCCATAAAGCAGATAAATAACTAAAAATTCATCATTTCAGGCATAGCCTCTGGCGGCGCTGGTGTAGTGAAAGATGGACGGTATAGTAAGCGTAAATTTACAAATCCACTTCTACCTCTGGAACCTGTACGCTTATGGATGCACATGCTGCCCATCGCCTGAAAAGGCAGGATTTCAAAACGCTGTCGCTGGCCGCGCTCGGCGGCGCGCTGGAGTTCTACGACTTTATCATTTTCGTCTTTTTCGCCGCGGTTATCGGCGAGCTCTTCTTCCCGCCTGATATCCCTGACTGGCTGCGCCAGCTGCAAACTTTTGCGATTTTCGCCGCAGGCTATCTGGCGCGTCCGCTCGGCGGCCTGATCATGGCGCATTTCGGCGACAAGGTGGGCCGCAAGAAAATGTTCAGCCTCAGCATCCTGCTGATGGCGCTGCCGACGCTGGCGATGGGCGTGCTGCCCACCTACGATACGGCGGGCATCGCCGCGCCGCTGCTGATGCTGCTGCTGCGCCTGCTGCAGGGCGCGGCGATTGGCGGCGAAGTGCCGGGCGCCTGGGTGTTTGTGGCGGAGCATGTGCCGGAGAAGCGCATCGGCTTCGCCTGCGGCACCCTGACCGCCGGGCTCACGGCGGGGATCCTGCTGGGCTCGCTGGTCGCGACCGCCATCAACAGCAGCATGACGCCGCAGACGGTCGCCAGCATCGGCTGGCGTATTCCCTTCTTTCTTGGCGGGCTGTTTGGTCTGCTGGCGATGTATCTGCGTCGCTGGCTGCACGAGACGCCGGTTTTCCAGCAGATGCAGCAGCGTAAAATGCTGGCCGATACGCTGCCGTTAAAAACCGTGCTCACTCAGCATAAAGGCGGCGTGCTGCTCTCTATGCTGCTCACCTGGCTGCTTTCCGCCTGTATCGTGGTGGTGATTTTAATGGCGCCTGCGCTAATGCAGAAACAGCATGCCATTAGTGCCGCGCTGAGTTTGCAGGCCAACTGTCTGGCGACGGTAATGCTGCTGGCGGGCTGCGTGATTGCCGGATGGCTGGTGGACTGGATGGGCGCGGCAAAAACCCTGATGGGCGGCTCGCTGCTGCTGGCGGTTTGCAGCTGGCATTTTTTCGCCAGCCAGACGTCAGATGGCAGCGGCCTCTTCTTTAACTACGGGCTGGCGGGGCTGAGCGTCGGCGTGGTGGGCGTGGTGCCTTATCTGATGGTGCGCGCTTTTCCGGCGTCGGTGCGCTTTACCGGCATCTCTTTCTCCTACAACGTGGCTTACGCCATCTTCGGCGGCCTGACGCCCATCTTCGTCACGCTGATTTTACGCCTGACGCCGCTGGCGCCGGCCTGGTATGTGCTGGCGCTGGCGCTGCTGGGAATGCTGATCGGCGTGTGGCTTTACAATGTCGAACGGCAGGGCGCGCTGGCGAGTGACACGCGCCTGTAGCCAGGCGCGTCAGGAGAGATTAGTCGACGGTGGCTGCTTTCGGCGCAGCCGCGGCGCGCTTCATTAGCGGCGCGGCAAGCAGGTAAACAAGGCAGGCGACGATAATCGAGTTGAAAACCGGCACGCCGCGCTCAACCAGCAGTCCGGTGGCGCTGCCTGCCGCGCTGGCGATCAGCGCAGGCCAGCCGATAAGCTGTGAGGTCGCCGGTAGCCTGTTGCTGTCGCGGCTTTGCGCCAGCGTCTGGCGATCGCTCTTCAGCAGATAGTAATCCACAATCATCACGCCCAGCACCGGCGGGAAGATCACGCCCAATAGCTCCAGGAAATCGACGAAGCGGTCGAGAATGCCCAGCACCGAGCAGAGCGTGCCGAGAAAACCCAGCAGCAGGGTGATGACGCTGTAGCGCGGCTTAAAGCCGGTCAGCCCTTCCGTGGCGTTGGCGATGCCCAGAGCGGAAGAGTAGAGGTTAAGGTCGTTGATGCGCAGGGTCGAAAAGACCACCGCGAACAGCCCCAGCGTGCTGGTTGTCTGGGTAATGATGGCGATGATGTCAGAAGTCTGCAGCTCTTTCGCAATCAGAATAGCCAGCCCGTTAACGCCGTACTCGCCTGCCAGAATGGTCAGCAGCGTGATGGCGAAAACATCTTTGCCGCTGCGTGAAAAGCGCGTCAGGTCCGGCGTCATCAGGCTGGCGAGAATGGCGCCGCCGATCACCATGGTAATGGCGGCGCTTACGGTAATGGCCTCTGTGGCCGCGGCTGGCGGAATCGTGCCGCTTGTCTGCACGTGAAACGCGTGCCAGAAGATCCAGCCGACCAGCGCGATAAACAGCGGAACTGCTACGCGGGCGGTAAAGCGCAGCGCCTTAAAACCAAAGGCGACCAGCAACGTCAGCACCGCGCCCGATAAGGAGGCGGACTGCGCAAAGCTCAGCTTGCCGTCCAGGGCGTAGCTGAGCGACCGGGCGAAAACGGCATTCTGAATGCCAAACCAGCCCAGCAGGCTGACGGCGACCAGCAGACCGATCAAAACCGAACCGTGGCGGCCGAAGCCGCACCAGCGCGCCAGTAGACTGCCTGACAGACCTTCGCGCATCCCGGCGTAGCCGAGAGCAAAAGTCAGAAAGCCAAACAGCAGGCTCGCCAGGGTAATGGCGGTAAAGGCTTCGCCGAGCGTCATACTGTTACCGAGCACGGCGCCGAGCATAAACTGATCGAGCGCGGTCAGCATGCCCATATGCACGATAGCGACGCTAAGCAGCGAGAGCCTTTCGCCCGCAGGCACCCGGCTCAACGGGTAGTCATCAAATTTACTCACAACAGGTTTCCTTGCCGGTTTAAATAAAAGAGACGCCTTTGCTGAGCAGCTTCTCTGGCAGATAGTTCTCCAGCGACTCAGCGCGGCAGTACTGCTCAAACTGCTGCAGCGAATGCACGCCCGCTTTTTGATAGAGGGTGGCGATGCGATTGCCGATGGTTTTGACGCTAAGGTTGTAGATCCGGGCGATCTCTTTGGCGCTGAATCGCCTGAGCAGCAGAAAAATCACATCCAGTTCGGCGGGTGTAAACAGAGGGTGTTCAAGCTGCGTGTTCAGCACCGAGCTTTTTTGCGGATGAATAAACGTCAGTGCGGTAATACTTTCTACCGGACGCGCGTTCCAGATACAGCCCAAAAAAACGTTACGGCTATCAAAGACCGGGTATTTTTCGCTGATAAAAGGGGTGAGATAGTTTTTCCCGTACCAGTAATGGGTTTCTATAACGGCGACGCACGCTTTTAACGTTCTGGCCTTTTCGTCGTGCTCGCAAAACTCATCGGCGCAGTCGCTCCAGGGCGTGGGAAACTCATTATCTTTTTTTCCCTCTAAAGAATAGTTTTTAGGCGTAGCGGTATATAAGCGCGCCGCGCTATTCATATAGAGATGTTGTGATGCCGCATCTTTAAAACCCCATGGCGTAGGCAATAGATCCATGGTGGTCGCAAAAGCGGCAAGAAAATCGTCGATACTGCGATATGGGCTGCCCATAGCGCCTCGCTGATTAGGTGCGGATTATAATCTTTTTGCCAGATAATAACGGGCAAAGCGCTGCGCATAGCCATCCTGTTCACCATAGACGCGATAACCCAGCTTCTCGTAGAAGCCGCGCGCCTGAAAGCTTAAGGTATCCACCACCGCCATATGGCAGCCGCGGCGGCGTGCTTCCTCTTCGGCTTTTTGCATCAGCTCGCGTCCGGTGCCGTGCTTGCGATGCGCCTCGTCGATCCAGAGATAGTGAATATCCAGCGTGCCGAACCAGGTGTGCGCCAGCAGCCCGTCCTGAATATGTTGGTCATCGTCATATAATATAACGTTGAGCGGCTTCATATTCACGTCGGCGAAGCGGCTATTATGCTGCCAGAGCTGTTGAATAATATATTCTTCAGTCTGACGGTCCTCAATATGGCCGATCTTTATTTCCATATAATAATGTCCATATGATACAAACGAGAAAAGAGCAGGGGGGATGTAAAATGCTCGGAATTTCCATTATTACCATGAGGTTCGGTTGGACGCAAGAGATAATATTCCCCCTGTGATTTAAGCCGCTTAATATTATCATAGGGCCAGTTATTTGATGGCTATGGCAACGTGACTATTCGTCGACATCAGGGAAAAGAGAAAAATAAGTTAGTTTTGTAATAATAACGATAATATATTTTTTCGGCTCCTTCGCTGGGCCGAGCGCTCCACACCGCACTCAGTCAACATGCTGTTCAACAGGCCGCGCTTTGCGCGGCTTTTTCTTTGCGCAGCCAAAGGCGCGACGCGCGGGCGGCGCAGAAAAGCTGGCAGCGAAAAAAAATTTTCGTTTAACCCTTGATGCGCTTCGAAGCGGCCCCATCTAGTTGTCATCGAGCGTTGTGAGCCCGGGAAAAAAAGCGAGTAATGGCGGTTGAAAGCCAACAAAGCGCCCGCATTAAGGGTTCACAACCCAAATTGACAAAGAATTTAAGTGGGAGACGTTTAGATGGGTAAGATCATTGGTATTGACCTGGGTACAACCAACTCTTGTGTTGCGATCATGGACGGCGGTAAAGCGCGCGTGCTGGAGAATGCCGAAGGCGATCGCACCACGCCCTCAATTATTGCTTATACGCAGGATGGCGAAACTCTGGTAGGCCAGCCGGCTAAACGTCAGGCGGTGACCAACCCGCAGAATACGCTGTTCGCTATTAAGCGTCTGATCGGCCGTCGCTTCCAGGACGAAGAAGTTCAGCGTGATATTAAAATCATGCCGTACAAAATCACCTCTTCCGACAATGGCGACGCCTGGCTCGAAGTAAAAGGTCAGAAAATGGCGCCGCCGCAGATCTCTGCGGAAGTGCTGAAAAAAATGAAAAAGACCGCTGAAGACTACCTCGGCGAGCCGGTGACTGAAGCCGTTATCACCGTACCGGCCTACTTTAACGATGCGCAGCGTCAGGCGACCAAAGACGCCGGCCGCATCGCAGGTCTGGAAGTAAAACGCATCATCAATGAACCGACCGCAGCCGCGCTGGCTTACGGTCTGGATAAAGGCCAGGGCAACCGCACCATCGCAGTTTACGACCTGGGCGGCGGTACCTTCGATATCTCCATTATCGAAATCGACGAAGTTGACGGCGAAAAAACCTTTGAAGTGCTGGCCACCAACGGTGACACCCACCTGGGCGGCGAAGACTTCGACAGCCGTCTGATTAACTATCTGGTTGCCGAATTCAAGAAAGATCAGGGCATCGATCTGCACAACGATCCGCTGGCGATGCAGCGCCTGAAAGAAGCAGCAGAGAAAGCGAAAATCGAGCTCTCTTCTGCGCAGCAGACCGATGTTAACCTGCCGTACATCACGGCGGACGCAACTGGTCCGAAACACCTGAACATCAAAGTGACCCGCGCGAAGCTCGAGTCGCTGGTAGAAGATCTGGTCAGCCGCTCTATCGAGCCGCTGAAAGTTGCGCTGCAGGATGCGGGGCTCTCTGTCTCTGATATCAACGACGTGATCCTGGTCGGCGGTCAGACGCGTATGCCGATGGTGCAGTCCAAAGTGGCTGAGTTCTTCGGTAAAGAGCCGCGTAAAGACGTTAACCCGGACGAAGCGGTCGCCGTGGGCGCTGCGGTGCAGGGTGGCGTGCTGGCGGGCGACGTCAAAGACGTGCTGCTGCTGGACGTGACCCCGCTGTCTCTGGGTATCGAAACCATGGGCGGCGTGATGACTTCGCTGATCAGCAAGAACACCACGATTCCGACCAAGCACAGCCAGGTCTTCTCAACGGCTGAAGACAACCAGTCTGCCGTGACTATTCACGTGCTGCAGGGCGAGCGTAAGCGTTCAAGCGATAACAAATCGCTGGGTCAGTTCAACCTGGACGGCATTCAGCCGGCACCGCGCGGCATGCCGCAGATCGAAGTTACTTTCGACATCGATGCGGACGGTATCCTGCACGTTTCGGCGAAAGACAAGAACAGCGGTAAAGAGCAGAAGATCACCATCAAAGCCTCTTCCGGTCTGAACGAGGACGAAATCGAAAAAATGGTTCGCGATGCAGAAGCGAACGCTGAATCGGATCGTAAGTTCGAAGAGCTGGTGCAGACGCGTAACCAGGGCGACCAGATTGCGCACAGCACCCGTAAGCAGCTGGAAGAAGCGGGCGATAAGCTCTCCGCCGACGACAAAGCGCCAATCGAGTCCGCGCTGAGCGAGCTGGAAACCGCGCTGAAAGGCGAAGACAAAGAGGCGATCGACGCTAAAATGCAGGCGCTGATGCAGGTTTCCAGCAAGCTGATGGAGGCGGCGCAGCAGCAACAGGCAGGCGGCGCGGATGCAGCCGACGCTTCGGCGAAGAAAGAGGACGACGTGGTCGACGCTGAATTCGAAGAAGTGAAAGACAACAAAAAATAATTGCCCCTGACCGGGCGCGACGGTTGGCCTGACAGCCGTTGAAACCAGCACGGGCGTAGGAGATCTCTCCACGCCCGTGCGAGCATGTTAAGGGCTAAAAATGGCGAAGAGTGACTACTACGAGATTTTAGGCGTCTCCAAATCCGCAGACGAACGTGAAATTAAAAAGGCGTATAAACGCCTGGCGATGAAGTTGCACCCCGACCGCAATCCGGGTGACAAAGAAGCGGAAGCCAAATTCAAAGAGGTCAAGGAAGCCTACGAAATCCTGACTGACGCGCAGAAGCGCGCGGCATACGATCAGTACGGTCATGCGGCCTTTGAACAGGGCGGTATGGGCGGCGGCGGATTCGGCGGTGGCTTTGGCGGCGGCGGCGCGGATTTCAGCGATATCTTTGGCGACGTCTTCGGCGATATTTTTGGCGGCGGTCGTCGTCAACGCGCAGCGCGCGGCGCCGATTTACGCTACAACATGGAGCTGACGCTGGAAGAAGCGGTGCGCGGCGTGACCAAAGAGATCCGCATCCCGACGCTGCAGGAGTGCGACGTCTGCCACGGCAGCGGCGCGAAGGCGGGCTCTCAGCCGCAAACCTGTCCGACCTGCCACGGTGCAGGCCAGGTGCAGATGCGTCAGGGCTTCTTTACCGTGCAGCAAGCCTGTCCGACCTGTCACGGCCGAGGCTCGGTGATTAAAGATCCGTGCAACGCCTGCCATGGCCATGGACGCGTCGAGAAATCGAAAACCCTGTCGGTGAAAATCCCCGCAGGCGTCGATACCGGCGATCGCATTCGTCTCAGCGGCGAAGGCGAAGCGGGCGAGCAGGGCGCGCCAGCTGGCGATCTCTACGTTCAGGTGTCGGTGAAGAAACACCCGATCTTCGAGCGCGAAGACAACAACCTTTACTGCGAAGTGCCGATCAATTTTGCCATGGCGGCGCTGGGCGGCGAGATTGAGGTGCCGACGCTTGACGGACGCGTGAAGCTGAAAGTCCCGGCTGAAACCCAGACCGGCAAGCTGTTCCGCATGCGCGGCAAAGGGGTGAAATCGGTGCGCGGCGGCGCGGTCGGCGATCTGCTGTGCCGCGTGGTGGTGGAAACGCCGGTCAATCTGAACGAGAAGCAGAAAAAGCTGCTGCGCGATCTGGAAGAGAGCTTCGGCGGTCCAACCGGCGAGAACAACAGCCCGCGTTCGAAAAGCTTCTTCGACGGCGTGAAGAAGTTTTTTGACGACTTAACGCGTTAATCAGTCATGCAGTCAGCATCAAGCCAGCGCTCTGTCGCTGGCTTTTTTTATGCCTTTTCGCTGCATAGTGCTTAAAGTTCCGTAAATGCAGCTTTTAATAACCGATTAAAGGTTTGTTAACCGTTATGATAGCCGCTGCTCTGGAATAGCACAGGTAATGAGTCGGGAGATAACGTGAATATTAAACTTAAAAAATGGCTACAGAATGATGCCACAAGCGGCATCGTGCTTATCCTGGCGGCTGCGCTGGCGATGTTCCTGGCGAACTACGCCGGCACCCAGCAGGCTTATCAGAACCTGCTGGCCATACCGGTCGAGTTCCGCTTTGGATCGCTCGATATCAGCAAGAACCTCCTGCTGTGGATCAATGACGCGCTAATGGCGCTCTTCTTCCTGATGGTCGGCTTAGAGGTGAAGCGAGAGATGGTGATGGGGGCGCTGGCGAAGCGCGAGCAGGCCATTTTCCCGCTGATTGCGGCGCTGGGCGGCATGCTGATGCCGGGGCTGCTGTTTCTGGCGTTTAACGGCGCGGATGCGGCTACGCGCAGCGGCTGGGCGATTCCCACCGCCACCGATATCGCCTTCGCGCTGGGCATCCTCGCGCTGCTCGGCAGCCGCGTACCGCCGGCGTTGAAAATCTTCCTGATGGCGCTGGCGATTATCGACGATCTCGGCGCGATTGTGATTATCGCGCTTTTCTACACCAGCGACCTGTCGATGGCCGCGCTGGGCGTTGCCGCGCTGGCGATTGTGGTACTGGCGGCGATGAATTTACTGAACGTGCGCAATACCGGCCTCTATCTGCTGGTGGGCATGGTGCTGTGGACCGCGGTGCTGAAATCGGGCGTGCATGCGACGCTGGCGGGCGTAGTAGTAGGCTTCCTGATCCCGCTGAAAAAGCAGGAGGGCCATTCGCCGGCCATTCATCTTGAGCATGCGCTTCATCCCTGGGTGCGCTGGCTGATCCTGCCGCTGTTCGCCTTCGCTAATGCAGGCGTGTCGCTGGATGGCGTGCACGCTGGGGATATCTTCTCACTGCTGCCGCTGGGGATTGTCGCAGGACTGCTGATCGGCAAGCCCGTGGGCATCACGCTTTTCTGCTGGCTGGCGGTAAAGTTCAGGCTGGCGACGCTGCCGCACAATACTCGCCTGGCGGATATCGCTGCGGTCGGCGTGCTGTGCGGCATCGGCTTTACCATGTCGATTTTCATCGCTTCGCTGGCCTACGGCGAGAGCAATCCGCAGCTTATCACGCTGGCGAAGCTGGGCATTTTGCTGGGCTCGATTCTCTCTGCAGTGGCGGGCTACGTGATTCTGGGACGGCGTCTGGCGCAGCGGACGGCTTAGCGGTCGCGCTTTCATCCTATGCCGCTTCGGGCAGCGTCTGGATTAGGCGCTTGCCTGGAGCAGGCGCTTGCTCAAGGCGAAAAAAAACCGGCTAAGCGCCGGTTCTTTTTACAAAGCGATGAACAAAGGCTTACGCCATTTTGTTGATCTGAGCAGTCAGGTTAGCTTTATGACGTGCAGCTTTGTTTTTGTGGATCAGACCTTTAGCAGCCTGACGGTCCACGATCGGTTGCATTTCGTTAAATGCGTTCTGCGCAGCAGCTTTGTCGCCAGCTGCGATCGCCGCGTATACTTTCTTAACGAAAGTACGCATCATAGAACGACGGCTCGCGTTATGCTTGCGACGTTTTTCAGATGTTACGGCGCGTTTCTTAGCTGATTTGATATTAGCCAAGGTCCAACTCCCAAATGTGTTCTATATGGACAAATCAAAGGCCGAGGACTATGCCTTTTGAGCCTTCTTTTGTCAATGGATTTGTGCAAATAAGCGTCGTTTTACAAACCACGCCCGGTTACGTAATTGATGGCGCAAGATTCTACCAGCTTCCCCTCGTTGAATACAGCCTTTCCCAACAAAATTCTCGGATAAACGGGCAGCGCGCGCCGGGCCCTGAGAAATGGCGCCTTCTGCGCAGGAAAGGTGTGGCTACGGGTTAACCTTAGCCGGTTTCAAGGGTATAATCCGCCGATTTCCACCGGTTTGAGTCAGCCATGAAGTTTATCCGCGGTATTCATAATCTAAACGAGCAGCATCGCGGCTGCGTCCTGACCATTGGTAACTTCGACGGCGTGCATCGCGGCCACCAGGCGCTGATGGCGCGCCTGTGCGAAGAGGGACGAAAACGCCAGCTTCCGGTGATGGTGATGCTGTTCGAGCCGCAGCCGCTTGAGCTGTTTGCCGGAGACAAAGCGCCGGCGCGCCTGACGCGTCTGCGGGAGAAGCTGAAATTCCTGGCGGAAGCGGGCGTCGATCGCGTGCTCTGCGTGCGCTTTGACCGCCGCTTCGCCGCGCAGTCGGCGCAGTGTTTCATCACCGATCTGCTGGTGGATAAGCTGGGCGTTAAGTACCTGGCGGTGGGGGATGATTTCCGCTTTGGCGCTGGTCGTCAGGGCGATTTCCTGTTATTACAGAAGGCGGGTGCCGAGTACGGCTTTGACGTCGTCAGCACCGAAACCTTCTGCGACGGCGGCAAGCGTATCAGCAGCACCGCCGTGCGTCAGGCGCTGGCAAATGATGACTTAGCGCTGGCGCAAACGCTGTTGGGCCATCCTTTCAGTATCTCTGGCCGCGTCGTGCACGGCGATGCACTGGGGCGCACCATCGGTTTTCCCACCGCGAACCTCCCTTTACGCCGCATCGTTTCGCCGGTGAAAGGCGTGTATGCGGTGGAGGTGCTTGGCCTGGGCGCGCCCGTTCCCGGCGTCGCCAATATCGGCACCCGACCAACGGTAAAAGGATTACGCCAGCAGCTTGAAGTTCACCTGCTTGACATCAATATCAATCTGTATGGAAAGCACATTGATGTGGTGCTGAAGCATAAGATACGTAACGAGCAGCGCTTTGCCTCACTGGAGGCGTTGAAAGAACAAATTGCGAAAGATGTGGTAACCGCCCGGCGCTTCTTTGGGCTTTAACCCCGCAAAATACGGAAACGAGAATCTGATGAGTGACTATAAATCTACCCTGAATTTGCCCGAAACGGGGTTCCCGATGCGTGGCGACCTTGCCAAACGCGAGCCGGGAATGCTGCAGCGCTGGTATGATGACAACCTGTACGGCATCATCCGCGAAGCCAAAAAAGGGAAAAAAACCTTTATCCTGCATGACGGCCCTCCCTATGCCAACGGCAGCATCCATATTGGTCACTCAGTTAACAAGATTCTGAAAGACATTATCGTTAAGTCGAAAGGCATGGCGGGCTTCGATTCGCCTTATGTGCCAGGCTGGGACTGTCACGGTCTGCCGATCGAGCATAAGGTTGAGCAGATGATCGGCAAGCCGGGCGAGAAAGTCACGCCGGCTGAATTCCGCGAAGCGTGCCGCAAATATGCCGCCGAGCAGGTGGAAGGGCAGAAGGCGGACTTTATCCGTCTCGGCGTGCTGGGTGACTGGGATCGTCCCTACCTGACGATGAACTTCCAGACCGAAGCTAATATCATCCGCGCGCTGGGCAAAATCATCGGCAACGGTCATCTGCATAAAGGCGCCAAGCCGGTGCACTGGTGTCTGGACTGCCGCTCGGCGCTGGCGGAAGCGGAAGTCGAATACTATGACAAAACGTCGCCCTCTATCGACGTCATGTTCAATGCGGTAGACCGCGACGCGGTGCGTGCGCAGTTCGGCGACGCGCCGGTCAACGGCCCGATCTCGCTGGTGATCTGGACCACGACGCCCTGGACCATGCCGGCCAACCGCGCTATCTCGCTGCACCCTGAGTTCGACTATCAGCTGGTGCAGATCGATGGTCGCGCTCTGATCCTCGCGAAAGAGCTGGTCGAGAGCGTGCTGAAGCGCGCTGGCGTCGCCGAGTGGATCGTGCTGGGCGAATGCAAAGGCGCGGCGCTGGAGCGTCTGACCTTCCAGCATCCTTTCCTGGTGAACATTCAGTCGCCGGTGGTGTTGGGCGAGCACGTTACGCTCGAAGCCGGTACCGGTGCCGTACACACCGCGCCGGGCCACGGTCCGGACGACTATGTTATCGGGCAGAAATATGGCATCGAAGTGGCGAACCCGGTTGGCCCGGACGGCACCTATCTGCCGGGCACCTATCCGACCCTCGACGGCCTGAACGTCTTCAAAGCCAACGACGTGATCGTCGAGCTGCTGAAAGAGAAGGGCGCGCTGCTGCATGTGGAAAAACTGCTGCACAGCTACCCGCACTGCTGGCGTCACAAAACGCCGATCATCTTCCGCGCCACGCCGCAGTGGTTCATCAGCATGGATCAGAAAGGGCTGCGCGCGCAGTCGCTGAAAGAGATCAAAGGCGTGCAGTGGATCCCGGACTGGGGCCAGGCGCGTATCGAAGCGATGGTGGCCAATCGCCCGGACTGGTGCATCTCTCGTCAGCGCACCTGGGGCGTGCCGATGGCGCTGTTCGTGCATAAAGAGACCGAGCAGCTGCATCCCGATACGCTGGCGCTGATGGAGAAAGTCGCGCAGCGCGTCGAGCAGGACGGCATTCAGGCGTGGTGGGATCTCGATCCGCGCGATCTGATGGGCGACGACGCCGACAGCTATGTGAAAGTGCCGGACACGCTGGACGTCTGGTTCGACTCCGGCTCCACCAGCTATGCGGTGGTCGACGCGCGTCCGGAGTTCGGCGGCCACTCTGCCGATATGTATCTGGAAGGCTCCGACCAGCATCGCGGCTGGTTTATGTCTTCGCTGATGATCTCGACCGCGATGAAGGGCAAAGCGCCTTATCGTCAGGTGTTGACCCACGGCTTTACCGTGGATGGTCAGGGCCGCAAGATGTCCAAGTCGATCGGCAACACCGTTTCGCCGCAGGACGTGATGAACAAACTGGGCGCGGATATTCTGCGTCTGTGGGTCGCCTCTACCGACTACTCTGGCGAGATGGCGGTCTCTGACGAGATCCTGAAACGCTCTGCCGACGCCTATCGTCGCATCCGCAACACCGCGCGCTTCCTGCTGGCGAACCTCAACGGCTTCAACCCGGAAACCGATATGGTGGCGCCGGAAGAGATGGTGGTGGTGGATCTCTGGGCGGTCGGCCGCGCGCAGGCGGCGCAGGCGGATATCGTCGCGTCGTACGACAACTACGATTTCCATGAGGTTATCCAGCGCCTGATGCAGTTCTGCTCGGTCGAGATGGGCTCGTTCTATCTGGATATCATCAAGGATCGCCAGTACACCGCGAAGGGCGACAGCCTGGCGCGCCGCAGCTGCCAGACCGCGCTGTGGCATATCGCCGAGGCGCTGGTGCGCTGGATGGCGCCGATCATGTCCTTTACCGCCGACGAAATCTGGGGCTATCTGCCGGGCAAACGCGCGCAGTATGTCTTCACCGAGGAGTGGTATAGCGGCCTGTTCGGCCTGTCGCAGGACGACGCGCTGAACGACGCCTACTGGGCGGAGCTGCTGAAGGTGCGCGGCGAAGTCAATAAAGTTATTGAGCAGGCGCGCAGCGACAAGCGTATCGGCGGCGCGCTGGAAGCGACCGTGACGCTCTATGCCGATGCGGCACTGGCGGAGAAGCTGCAGGCGCTGGGCGACGAGCTGCGCTTTGTGCTGCTGACCTCAGGCGCGACGGTGGCGGATTACGCGCTGGCGAGCGACGAAGCGCAGCAGAGCGAGCTGGTAAAAGGTCTGAAAATCGCCCTGCATAAAGCGGAAGGCGAGAAATGCCCGCGCTGCTGGCACTACACTACGGACGTCGGCCAGAATGCGGAGCATCTTGCCGTGTGCGGACGCTGTTACACCAACCTGGCCGGCAACGGCGAAGAGCGTAAATTTGCCTGATGCGTAAACCTATTCTCTCAACCGGCTTACGCTGGGTATGGCTGGTGCTGGTGGTGATCCTGGTCGATTTCGCCAGCAAACAGTGGGTGATGAACAACATGATGCTGCATGAAACGCAGCCGCTGATGCCGTTCCTCAACCTGTTCTACGCGCACAACTACGGCGCGGCGTTCAGCTTCCTGGCGGATAAAGGCGGCTGGCAGCGCTGGTTCTTCGCCGGCATCGCCATCGCTATCGTGGTGGCGCTGCTGGTGATGATGTACCGCAGCCGCGCCAGCCAGAAAATCGTTAATATCGCCTACGCGCTGATTATCGGCGGCGCGGCGGGCAACCTGTTCGATCGTGCTTATCACGGATTCGTTGTCGACTTTATCGACTTCTATATCGGTGACTGGCACTTCGCCACCTTTAATATCGCTGACTGCGGCATCTGTATCGGCGCCGCGTTAGTGGTGCTGGAGGGCTTTCTCAGCCCCTCCGGCAAACAGGCAAAACAAGGGTAAGACATGACTGTCTCTGTAGAGCGCGACAGCGCGGTGCTGCTGCATTTCACGCTGAAGCTTGAGGATGGCTCCGTCGCGGAGTCAACCTCTGCGTCCGGCAAACCGGCGCTGTTCCGTCTGGGCGACGGCAGCCTTTCCGCTGCGCTGGAGCAGGAGCTGCTGGGACTCAAGGCGGGCGATAAGCACGCTTTTACGCTGGAACCGGAAGCGGCGTTTGGCGCCGTCAGCCCGGATCTGATCCAGTACTTCTCGCGCCGCGACTTTATTGATGCGGGCGAGCCGGAAGTTGGCGCCATCATGCTCTTTACCGGCATGGGCGGCAGCGAGATGCCCGGTGTGATCCGCGAAATTTCCGGGGATTCCATCACCGTCGATTTCAATCATCCGCTGGCCGGTCATCAGGTTCACTTCGATATCGATGTGCTGGAGGTCAATCCGGTACTGGAGGCAAACGATGCAAATCCTGCTGGCTAACCCGCGCGGCTTCTGCGCCGGCGTCGATCGCGCCATCAGCATTGTCGAGCGCGCGCTGGAGATGTACGGCGCGCCAATCTATGTGCGCCATGAAGTGGTACACAACCGCTACGTGGTGAACAGCCTGCGCGAACGCGGCGCGATCTTTATCGAAGAGATCAGCGAAGTGCCGGATAACGCCATTCTGATTTTCTCGGCGCACGGCGTATCGCAGGCGGTACGCGCCGAAGCGAAAGCGCGCAGCCTGACCATGCTGTTCGACGCTACCTGTCCGCTGGTGACCAAAGTCCATATGGAGGTAGCGCGCGCCAGCCGTAAAGGAGTGGAAGCGATCCTGATCGGCCATGCCGGGCATCCGGAGGTTGAAGGCACCATGGGCCAGTACAGCAACCCGAACGGCGGCATGTATCTGGTGGAGTCGCCGGAAGATGTCTTTAAGCTGCAGGTGAAGGATGAGAGCAATCTCTGCTTTATGACGCAGACCACGCTGTCGGTCGATGACACCTCTGACGTGATCGATGCGCTGCGCGCGCGCTTTCCGGCAATTATTGGCCCGCGTAAAGACGATATCTGCTATGCCACCACCAACCGGCAGGAAGCGGTGCGCGTGCTGGCGCGCGATGCGGAAGTGGTGCTGGTAGTTGGCTCGAAGAACTCCTCCAACTCCAATCGCCTGGCGGAGCTGGCACAGCGCGCCGGCAAGCTGGCGAAACTGATTGACTCTGCGGACGACATCCAGGAAGAGTGGGTAAAAGGCATCGCGTGCATCGGCGTTACAGCTGGCGCATCGGCGCCCGACATCCTGGTACAGCAGGTGATCCAGCGCCTGCGCGAGCTGGGCGGCGAAGCGGCCATCGAGCTCATCGGCCGTGAAGAGAATATCGTGTTTGAAGTGCCGAAAGAGCTGCGCGTCGACGTGCGCAACGTGCAGTAACCCTGCATTTCACAGCTTGCTGAGAGGCCGACGATAGTCGGCCTTTTTTATGGGCGAAAGGGGTGATTGCCAGCCAAAGGAATTGCTTTTACTGATAATCGGTAAGCGCTACCCTGAAATTCTAATTATCCCGGTTTAGTAGTGGCGCGTCTGTTAACTGACCGTTAACCTGATTGCGCTTTGCATGCATAGTTTTGTATCAGGAACGAATAAATATGAGTAATTACCGCATTGCCATCGTAGGCGCGTCAGGCCGCATGGGACGCAATCTGATCGAGGCGACGCAGCAGGCGGAGGGCGTCGAGCTGGGCGCCGCGCTGGTGCGCCCCGGATCCTCGCTGACGGGCAGCGACGCTGGCGAACTGGCCGGACTGGGAAAAAACGGCGTTATTATCGCCGACGATTTACGCAGCGTGATGGATGACTTTGACGTGCTGGTGGATTTCACTCGCCCTGAAGGCACGCTGCACTATCTGGCGCTGTGCCGCGAATACAACAAGGCGATGGTGACCGGCACGACCGGTTTCGATGACGCGGGCAAAGCGGCGATTCAGGCTGCCGCCGCCGATATCGGCATTGTCTTCGCCGCCAATTTTAGCGTCGGCGTGAATCTGGTGCTCAAGCTGCTGGAGAAAACGGCGAAGGTCATGGGCGACTACGCCGATATCGAAATCGTCGAAGCGCACCATCGCCATAAGGTCGATGCGCCTTCGGGCACGGCGCTGGCGATGGGCGAAGCGATTGCCGATGCCATGAGCTGGGACTTAAAGGAGCATGCCGTCTACGCGCGTGAAGGTCATACCGGCGAGCGCAAGCCGCAGACTATCGGTTTTGCTACGGTGCGCGCGGGCGACATCGTCGGCGAGCATACGGCGATGTTTGCAGATATCGGCGAGCGCGTTGAGATAACCCACAAGGCTTCAAGCCGCATGACCTTCGCAAATGGCGCGGTTAAGGCAGCATTGTGGCTGAAAGAGAAGAAACCTGGGCTTTACGATATGCGTGACGTGCTGGATTTATCAATGCTGTGAATGTTGTGAACCATCGTGATGTGGTTATTTCAATCGTTAACATATTGATTGGGCAGGGCGATACTATTATCGCCCTTAATTTTATCCTGTAAATGTGGGTTTTTGTCTTTTTGTTGTGCGTGTTGCTTAAAAAAAGATGTTTTCTCTATCTGGATGGCTAAGAAAAGCGCTTTTTTGACCATTTGGTCAAAAATAGTAGCCTCTTCAGCGCGGTTTTATCTTATTTCTTTCAGGCAACCGTTTATTCTTACCGTTAATGTCTCTTTTTTGCGACTTATTGCTGTGTTTCCTCTCCAGTGACTCAAAAAACACTAAAAAATCACGCTTCAGGGTAGACAAGCCTGAGAGCGATCATTAGAATGCGCGCAATTTGCCAAAAATCGACCACACAGGCGGTTTTTGCCTTGATTCAGGGCCAAATTTTGAATTAATATGCAAATATTGTGACTGTTTATTCCCTGGAGGATGTTTTGATTAAGTCAGCGCTCTTGGTTCTGGAAGACGGAACCCAATTCCACGGTCGGGCCATAGGGGCAACGGGATCGGCAGTGGGGGAAGTCGTTTTCAATACGTCAATGACCGGTTATCAAGAAATACTCACTGATCCCTCCTATTCCCGCCAGATCGTCACCCTCACTTATCCCCATATCGGCAATGTCGGCGTCAACGCCGCTGACGCAGAATCCACACAAATTCACGCGCAAGGCCTGGTCATTCGCGACCTGCCTCTGATTGTCAGCAACTTCCGCAGCGAAGAGAGCCTGTCAGCTTACCTGCAGCGCAATAATGTGGTGGGCATCGCCGATATCGACACCCGCAAGCTGACGCGCCTGCTGCGTGAAAAAGGGGCGCAAAACGGCTGCATCATCGCGGGCGACAACCCCGACGCGGCGCTGGCGCTGCAGAAAGCGCAGGCGTTCCCAGGGCTGAAAGGGATGGATCTGGCGAAAGAAGTCACAACGGCGGAGACCTATAGCTGGCAGCAGGGCTCCTGGACGCTGAACGAGGGGCTGCCGCAGGCGAAGCGCGCGGAAGCGCTGCCCTATCACGTTGTGGCCTACGATTACGGCGTAAAATTCAATATTTTCCGCATGCTGGTAGACCGCGGCTGTCGACTGACGGTGGTGCCGGCGCAGACGCCTGCCGAAGAGGTGCTGAAACTTAATCCAGACGGGATTTTCCTCTCTAACGGACCGGGTGACCCGGAGCCGTGCGATTACGCCATCAGCGCCATCAAAACCTTCCTCGAAACCGAAATTCCGGTGTTCGGCATCTGCCTCGGCCACCAGCTGCTGGCGCTGGCGAGCGGTGCGAAAACGGTGAAGATGAAGCTCGGCCACCACGGCGGCAACCATCCTGTGCAGGATCTCGACAACAACTGCGTCATGATCACTGCGCAAAACCACGGCTTTGCCGTCGATGACGCCAGCCTGCCGGCGAACCTGCGCGTGACGCACATTTCGCTGTTCGACAAAACGGTGCAGGGCATTCACCGCACCGATAAACCAGCGTTCAGCTTCCAGGGACATCCGGAAGCGAGCCCGGGCCCGCACGACGCCGCGCCGCTGTTCGATCACTTTATCGAGCTGATCGAAGCCTACCGTTCGAAAGCTAAGTAATCAGGAGCCAGAAAATGCCGAAACGTACAGATATAAAATCCATCCTGATCCTTGGCGCAGGCCCGATTGTTATCGGCCAGGCCTGTGAGTTTGACTACTCTGGCGCGCAGGCGTGTAAGGCGCTGCGCGAAGAGGGCTATCGCGTCATTCTGGTTAACTCCAACCCGGCGACCATTATGACCGACCCGGAGATGGCCGATGCGACCTATATCGAGCCGATTCACTGGGAAGTGGTACGCAAAATTATTGAAAAAGAGCGCCCGGATGCGGTGCTGCCGACCATGGGCGGCCAGACCGCGCTGAACTGCGCGCTGGAGCTGGAGCGTCAGGGCGTGCTGGAAGAGTTCGGCGTCACCATGATTGGCGCCACGGCTGATGCCATCGATAAAGCAGAAGATCGCCGCCGCTTCGACGTGGCGATGAAAAGCATCGGACTGGATACGGCGCGTTCAGGCATCGCCCATACCATGGAAGAAGCGCTAGCCGTGGCTGAAGAGGTTGGCTTCCCATGCATTATTCGTCCCTCGTTCACCATGGGCGGCACCGGCGGCGGCATCGCCTATAACCGTGAAGAGTTTGAAGAGATCTGCGAACGCGGGCTCGACCTCTCGCCGACCAACGAGCTGCTGATCGATGAGTCGCTGATTGGCTGGAAAGAGTATGAGATGGAGGTGGTGCGCGACAAAAATGACAACTGCATCATCGTCTGCTCTATCGAAAACTTCGACGCCATGGGCATTCACACCGGCGACTCCATCACCGTCGCGCCAGCGCAGACGCTGACCGATAAAGAGTATCAGATCATGCGTAACGCCTCGCTGGCAGTGCTGCGTGAAATCGGTGTGGAAACCGGTGGCTCCAACGTACAGTTCTCGGTCAACCCGAAAGACGGCCGCCTGATCGTTATCGAAATGAACCCGCGCGTCTCGCGCTCCTCGGCGCTCGCCTCTAAGGCGACGGGCTTCCCCATCGCTAAAGTGGCGGCTAAGCTGGCGGTCGGCTTTACGCTGGATGAGCTGATGAACGACATTACAGGCGGCCTGACGCCGGCGTCGTTTGAACCCTCTATCGACTATGTCGTGACCAAAATCCCGCGCTTTAACTTCGAGAAATTCGCCGGCGCGAACGACCGCCTGACGACCCAGATGAAATCGGTCGGCGAGGTAATGGCGATTGGCCGCACCTTCCAGGAGTCGATGCAGAAAGCGCTGCGCGGTCTGGAAGTCGGCGCTACCGGCTTCGACCCGAAAGTGCATCTTGACGATGCCGATGCGCTGACCCGCATTCGCCGCGAGCTGAAAGATGCAGGCGCCGATCGTATCTGGTATATCGCCGATGCGTTCCGCGCCGGCATGTCGGTCGACGGCGTCTTCAACCTGACCAATATCGATCGCTGGTTCCTGGTGCAGATTGAAGAGCTGGTGCGTCTGGAAGAGCAGGTGGCACGCGAGGGCGTCAACGGCCTGAGCCAGCCGTTCCTGCGCGCGCTGAAGCGTAAAGGCTTTGCCGATGCGCGTCTGGCTGCGCTGGCAGGCGTCTCAGAAGGGGAGATCCGCAAGCTGCGTCAGCAGTACAACCTGCATCCGGTCTATAAGCGCGTCGATACCTGCGCCGCCGAGTTCGCCACCGATACCGCCTATATGTACTCCACCTATGAAGAGGAGTGCGAGGCGAACCCGAATCAGGATCGCGACAAGATTATGGTGCTGGGCGGCGGGCCAAACCGCATCGGGCAGGGCATCGAGTTTGACTACTGCTGCGTGCACGCCGCGCTGGCGCTGCGCGAAGATGGTTTCGAAACCATTATGGTGAACTGCAACCCGGAAACGGTTTCTACCGACTACGACACCTCTGATCGTCTCTACTTCGAGCCGGTCACGCTGGAAGACGTGCTGGAGATCGTGCGCATCGAGCAGCCGAAAGGCGTGATCGTGCAGTACGGCGGGCAGACGCCGCTGAAGCTGGCGCGCGCGCTGGAAGCCGCAGGCGTGCCGGTTATCGGCACCAGCCCGGACGCGATTGACCGCGCCGAAGATCGCGAGCGCTTCCAGCAGGCGGTCGATCGCCTGAACCTGAAGCAGCCGGCTAACGCCACCGTTACCACGCTGGAGCAGGCGGTTGAGAAAGCGGCCAGCCTCGGCTATCCGCTGGTGGTGCGTCCTTCTTATGTGCTGGGCGGCCGCGCGATGGAGATCGTCTACGACGAGATCGACCTCAAGCGCTACTTCCAGACCGCCGTCTCCGTCTCCAACGATGCGCCGGTGCTGCTGGATCGCTTCCTGGACGACGCGGTCGAGGTGGACGTGGATGCGATCTGCGACGGCGAGCGCGTGCTGATTGGCGGCATCATGGAGCACATCGAGCAGGCAGGCGTCCACTCGGGCGACTCCGCCTGTTCGCTGCCCGCCTACACGCTGAGCCAGGAGATTCAGAACGTGATGCGTCAGCAGGTCGAGCGCCTGGCGTTCGAACTCAACGTGCGCGGCCTGATGAACGTGCAGTTCGCGGTGAAGGACAACGAGGTTTACCTGATCGAGGTCAACCCACGCGCGGCGCGTACCGTGCCGTTCGTCTCTAAAGCCACCGGCGTGCCGCTGGCGAAAGTCGCGGCGCGCGTCATGGCGGGCAAAACGCTGGCCGAGCAGGGCGTCACGAAAGAGGTGATCCCGCCGTACTACTCGGTAAAAGAGGTGGTACTGCCGTTCAACAAATTCCAGGGCGTGGATCCCATTCTCGGCCCGGAAATGCGCTCCACCGGTGAAGTGATGGGCGTGGGCCGTACCTTTGCCGAAGCCTTCTCGAAGGCGATGCTGGGCGCCCAGAGCAACATGAAGAAGAGCGGCCGCGCGCTGCTGTCGGTCCGCGAAGGCGATAAGAAGCGCATCGTCGATCTGGCGGCCAAGCTGCTGAAGTTTGGCTTTGAGCTGGACGCCACTCACGGTACCGCCGTGGTGCTGGGCGAAGCGGGCATTAATCCGCGTCTGGTGAATAAGGTGCACGAAGGCCGCCCGCATATTCAGGATCGCCTGAAGAACGGCGAATATACCTATATCGTCAACACCACTGCCGGTCGTCAGGCGATTGAGGATTCGCGCGTTATTCGTCGCAGCGCGTTGCAGTATAAAGTGCACTACGACACTACGCTGAACGGCGGTTTCGCCACGGCGATGTCGCTGAATGCGGATCCAACGGAAAAAGTGATTTCCGTACAGGAAATGCACGCGCTTATTAACGGTTAATTTCCGTGCATAATTAAACGGCCCTCCGGGGCCGTTTTTTTTATTTTTTTATCAGCAGCTTTGATAATAAATAACTAAAAACGATTAAAGTTTTGCGCATTTGTCTTTAGGATTAGCGCACAATGCTATTGCGATAATTCTCTGTAAAAATCGCACAAATTTATAAAGCGAAAGCCTGTCTGCTCAACGTAATATCTCGCCGCCTATTCTTCCGGGCCAATCAGGGATTTATAAAAAAATGAAAATGCGTGCTTTCACACTGAGCGCTATTGCTGCGTTAATGGCGGCTGCGCCCATTGCCAGCCAGGCTGAAGTTACTCTGCTTAAACAAGATCCGCAGGCGGGCGATCCGCTGAGCCGACTGAACTTCACCGTGGGCGGCAGTATTCGCCCGCAGTTCGAACACCAGACCGGCGTCAACGATAAATCTTTCAAGCGTAATGGCTTTGACGGCGGCACCCGCTTCCGCTTCGCCGCTGACTATTATCTGTTCGACGATATTAGCTGGGCCAGCTACTACGAGGTGGGCGTTAATATTCCCGCCGTATTCGACTGGGATAACCACTATAAAGATGGCGCCAACGACACCACGCGTCGCCAGCTCTATACCGGCCTGAAAAGCAAAACCTGGGGCGAAATCTATTTCGGCCAGCAGAACAGCGTTTTCTATGATGTTGTCGGCGCGAAAACCGATATCTGGGATTACGACATGAAAGGCCAGGCGCCGGGCAACGGCATCAGCGGCGACTACGACGGCTCTTACCGTTCGCGCAAGCAGCTGAAGTATAAAAATACCTTTGGCGCGGTCGACCTCTACGCCTCTTATCTGTTCAGCGACAACGAATATCTGCCGGGCAACGGCCTGCGCTACAAGCGTAAAGGCGGCGGTTCACTGGGCGTGGATTACCATATTACCGACGACCTGACCTGGGGCACAGCGTGGAACTATACCCGCGCGGAGATGCGTAATCCGGGTAATAGCGACAGCGGCGACTATAACCAGAATATCTACGGCACTGCACTAAGCTGGAAGCCGGGCAACTGGACGCTCTCCGCGGGCGGCGGCTGGTATCAAAACTTCCTGCTGACTAAGCGCAGCAACGTTAACGACTATTTTGCTGATGACGCCTGGGGCCTGGAATACTTCGCTGGCTACAAGATCCCGGTCAAGCAGTACGGTCTGAAAGCGGTGCAGCCTTACGTAATGGGCGATCGTCTGGAGTATGTGAACGGCCGTAACTACCAGCGTATCGACAACGGCGTGGGCGTTACGCTGTTCCTCGACTACGGTTTCCGCGTCGACTACGAACACGTCTTCACCTCCAGCACCGACAACCTGGGCGATATGAACCTGGTGCGTCTGCGCTACGATTTCTAATCGTCAAAAAGATAGCGGCTCCCGAGGGAGCCGTTTTTTCAGGGGGCCAGTGCCGCGTCATCAAGCGGATCGGGGCCAAATCGGTTGGGGCCGACCGTGCCGCGCAGGCAGAAGTAAATCAGCAGCAGCAGCGTGCCCAGCAGCGGAATGAGCATAATCAGCAGCCACCAGCCAGAGCGATCGAGGTCGTGCAGACGACGTACGCCGACGGCGACAGAGGGGATCAGTACGACAACGGAGTAGATGAGCGAAAGCAGCCCCTGGTCAGAAAAAACTTTCAGTCCGAGCAGTTCATCGACTGCGCTGCAGGCCAGCGAAATCAGCGTGCTGAATAATAAAAACAGCCAGAACGTTTTGCGACGACAGCGACCGTTAACAACCGCGTACATTTTCAAAACCGTCAGATAGTGATTCACTTTATGGGTCCTTTTTTTAATCAAATCAGAGCAGCGGTTCCTGTCAGGTCAAGGTGAAACGCGCTATTCCCGCCCTTGTGCCAGGTAACCTATTTTATCTGGCGGCTTAGGGTGCCGCACAGAAAAAAAGCGGTGTAAAACTCTGCTGAGTAATAAAAATGCGGTGGCATAAGCCCTTTACGTAATTACACTCTTCCCCCTATCGACGAAAGTTTCGCCTTTACGTATGATGGCGCGAATTTTTTATCTGTGAGTCTCTTAACATGATTAGTCTGATCGCGGCATTAGCAGCAGATCGCGTCATTGGTATGGAAGGTGCCATGCCGTGGAACCTGCCTGCGGATTTGGCGTGGTTTAAACGTAACACCCTGAATAAGCCGGTGATTATGGGTCGTCTGACCTTTGAATCTATCGGTCGTCCGCTGCCAGGACGCCTTAATATCGTGGTCAGCAGCCAACCGGGCGCGACGGAAGGCGTCACCTGGGTGACCTCGCTGGATGAGGCGATTAAAGCGGCCGGTGACGTGCCGGAGATAATGGTGATTGGCGGCGGGCGGATCTACGAACAGATGCTGAAGCGCGCCGATCGTCTCTATCTCACCCATATTGACGCCGAGGTAGAAGGGGACACGCAGTTCCCGGATTACGAACCGGATGAATGGCAATCGACCTTTAGCGAGTTTCACGACGCCGACGGGCAGAACTCCCACAGCTACTGCTTCGAAATCCTCGATCGCCGCTAAGCGTTAATCAGCAAAACGCCTTGTTGAAGGGCATTTGGCAAATGATTAAAACGTTTGCAAGCGGTAGGCCGGGCTTGGAGAGCAAAGCGTCCCGCGCCATGGATGGCATGGGCCGAGCGAGCATGGATGCCTTGAGCGACTTTGCGATCGAGCCCGGTCTACCGCGTCGGCACTATTTCACGCCTTGTCTAACGACAAGGCGTTTTCTTTTTCGCCTCTCTCAGGCGGACTGCTGCGGCGGGACGCTGTCGGTTATAGACGACTGACGGCTGGAGGGCTGCGTATAGTAGCGCTGGCTTTCCCAGTGCAGCAGCGTCAGCACGCCGCCCCAGCAGCAGCCGGTATCCAGGCCGATCACGCCGGGCGGCGTGCCTTTGCCCTCCAGCGAGGCCCAGTGGCCGAACACCTGCGTGTAGTCGTCAGGCAGCTTGCCAGGGATGGTAAACCAGGGCCTGAGCGGCGGCGGCGCGGAGTCCGGCGCCTCTTTGCAAATCATATCAAGCTGGCCGTTGGGGAAGCAGAGGCGCATGCGCGTCAGGGCATTGGCGGAAAAGCGCAGGCGCGCCAGGCCACTTAGCTCTGGCGTCCAGTTATTCGGCATGTCACCGTACATGGCATCCAGAAACAGCGGGTAGCTGTCGCTGGAGAGCACCGCCTCCAGCTCGCGCGCGCAAGTCTGCGCCGTCTCTAAATCCCACTGTGGCGTGATGCCGGCGTGCGCCATTACCAGCTTCTTCTCTTCATCGACCTGCAACAGCGGCTGGCGGCGCAGCCAGTTAAGCAGTTCGTCGGCGTCCTTCGCTTCGAGCAGCGGCGTCAGGCGATCCTTGGGTTTGTTGCGGCTGATGCCGGCGAACACCGCCAGCAAATGCAAATCATGATTGCCCAGCACCAGACGCACGCTCTCGCCGAGCGATTTTACATAGCGCAGCACCTCAAGCGAATCGGGGCCGCGCGCGACCAGATCGCCGGTCAGCCACAGCGTATCCTGCTCAGGCGAAAAGTCGACCTGCTTCAGCAGAGCGCGCAGCTCATCGTAACAACCGTGAACGTCGCCAATCAGATATGTGCTCATAGAGAATTATCCGCAATAAAAAACCGCGCCCGGCAGAGCCGGGCGAAGGGTGAAAAGATCAGTGTATATGGGTTTCTACGGCGAGGCGGAACACCGGGATGTCGATGTGGAAGGTTTCCCCGTCCTCATCCTGCATCACATAGTGTCCCTGCATGGTGCCCATCGGCGTTTCGATAACAGCGCCGCTGGTGTACTGAAATTCGCTGCCGGGTGCAATCACGGGCTGCTCGCCGACCACGCCTTCGCCCTGAACTTCGGTTTCGCGCCCGTTGCCGTTAGTGATGAGCCAGTAGCGACCCAGCAGCTGTACGGCGTTTCGACCCAGATTGCGGATGGTAATGGTATAGGCAAAGACAAAGCGCTCCTCTTCCGGTGAAGATTGAGAAGCGATATAGAGGCTTTGTACCTGAACAGACATCCGGGCCGATTCACTCATGCGTTACTCCAGCGGTTCAACGTTGTGCGTCGCCAGCCAGTTGGCCAACTGACAGTATTGCGCCACCGACACGTTTTCCGCGCGTAGTCCTGCATCAATGCCCAGCTCTTCCAGCGCGCCAGCGGTGAACAGATAGCCGAGGCTGTTGCGCAGGGTTTTGCGGCGCTTGCCGAAGGCTTCGGTGGTGATGCGGCTCAGTACGCGAATATCACTGACCGGATGCGGCGGTTCCACAAACGGCACCAGGCGCACCACTGCCGAATCCACTTTCGGCGGCGGTGTAAAAGCGTGCGGCGGCACTTCAAGTACCGGGATAACCTGACAATAATATTGCGCCATCACGCTGAGGCGGCCATAGGCTTTGCTGCCTGGCCCGGCGACGAGGCGGTTGACCACCTCTTTCTGCAGCATGAAGTGCATATCTTTAATCGAACCAGTATAGCTGAAAAGGTGAAACATCAGCGGGGTCGAAATATTGTAGGGCAGGTTGCCAAAGACGCGCAGCGGCTGGCCTTTTTCTTTCGCCAGCGCGGCGAAATCGAAGCTCATCGCATCCTGCTGATAGATCGTTAGCTTCGGACCGAGGAACGGATGCGTCTGCAGACGCGCGGCCAGATCGCGGTCCAGCTCGACCACCGTTAAGGCGTCGAGGCGCTCGCCGACCGGTTCGGTCAGCGCGCCGAGGCCAGGGCCGATTTCCACCAGCGCTTCGCTGCGCTGCGGATGGATGGCGGAGACAATGCTGTCGATAATGTACTGATCGTTCAGGAAGTTCTGCCCGAAACGTTTACGGGCGTAGTGCCCCTGATGGACGCGATTATTCATTACTGCTCTTGATCATAGTGATGGCGAGGTTAAGCGCCGTAATAAAGCTGCCCGGCTCCGCCTGGCCCAGACCGGCCAGCTCCAGCGCGGTGCCGTGGTCGACGGAGGTACGGATAAAGGGCAGGCCGAGGGTGATATTCACCGCGCGGCCAAACCCCTGAAATTTTAGCACCGGCAAACCCTGATCGTGATACATCGCCAGCACCGCATCGGCGTGCTGCAGATATTTCGGCTGGAAAAGGGTATCGGCCGGCAGTGGCCCGGTAAGCTGGATGCCCTGTTCACGCAGGGAGTCGAGCGCCGGAATAATGGTATCGATCTCTTCGCGTCCCATATGGCCGCTCTCGCCTGCATGGGGATTGAGCCCGCAGACAAAGATATGCGGCTGAGGGATGGCGAACTTCTGCTGCAGATCGCGATGCAGGATGGTAATGACCTCGCGCAGGCTGGCGTGGGTAATCGCCGCAGAGACATCTTTCAGCGGCAGATGCGTGGTCGCCAGCGCGACGCGCAGTTCTTCGGTCGCCAGCATCATCACGACGCGATGACCGCCGGCGCGGTCGGCGAAGAATTCGGTGTGGCCGGTAAAAGGAATGCCGGCATCGTTAATCACGCCTTTATGCACCGGGCCGGTGATCAGCGCGGCGAATTCGCCGTTCAGGCAGCCGTCGCAGGCGCGCGCCAGGGTCGCCAGCACATAGGCGCTGTTGGCTGGCTGGAGTTCGCCTGGCGTGACCGGCTGCGCGGTCTCTATCGGCAGAATCGTCAGCGAGCCGGCCTGCTGCGGCTGCGCCGCAAGACCGGGCTGATAGTCGCGCAGCGTCAGCGGCAAGCCGAGCTGAGCGGCGCGCGCAAGCAGCAGCTGCGGCGACGCGCAGACCACCAGTTCAACCGGCCAGCTTTGCTGAGCCAGCTGAATGGCGAGATCGGGGCCAATCCCGGCGGGTTCGCCGGGCGTAATAACGACGCGATAATTACTGGGCATTGCCGTCCAGGATTTTCACGTAGGCGCTGGCGCGCTGTTCCTGCATCCAGGTCTGCGCTTCTTCGGCAAACTTGCGGTTGAACAGCAGGCGATAGGCACGCTCTTTCTGCGCCGCGTCGGTCTTGTCGACCTGGCGGGTATCCAGCAGCTGAATCAGGTGCCAGCCGAAAGAGGAGTGAACCGGCTGGCTGGTCTGGCCTTTCTGCAGCTGCAGCAGGGCGTCGCGGAATGCCGGATCGAAGGCTTCCGGTGAGGACCAGCCCAGATCGCCGCCCTGATTGGCGGAGCCCGGGTCGTCGGAGAACTGTTTCGCTGCCGCCGCGAAGCTGGTTTTACCGCTGCGGATATCGGCAGCGATCTGTTCCAGCTTCGCGCGTGCCTGCTCATCGGTCAGGATCGGCGACGGTTTGATCAGGATATGGCGCGCGTGCACTTCGGTAACGGAGATGTTTTTGCTCTCGCCGCGCAGGTCGTTGACCTTCAGGATATGAAAGCCGACGCCGGAGCGGATTGGGCCGACGATATCGCCTTTTTTCGCCGAGGAGAGCGCCTGCGCGAACAGGGTCGGCAGCTCTTCGATTTTGCCCCAGCCCATGTTGCCGCCTTTCAGCGCCTGCGGATCGGCGGAGTAGGTCACGGCCAGCTTGCCGAAATCCGCGCCGCCTTTCAGTTCGCCAACCAGCTGCTTAGCCAGCGCTTCCTGATCGTCGACCTGCTGCTGCGTCGGGTTTTCCGGCAGCGGCAGCAGAATCTGGCTGACGTTCAGTTCGGTGCCCTGTGCGTTTTGCGCGCCAACCTGGGTTGCCAGCGTATCGACTTCCTGCGGCAGGATGGTGACACGACGACGCACTTCATTGTTACGAACTTCGGCAATCAGCATCTCTTTGCGGATCTGGCTGCGGTAGTCGCTGTAGTTGACGCCGTCGTAGGCCAGGCGGCTGCGCAGCTGATCGAGGCTCATACGGTTCTGCGCGGCGATATTGCCGATCGCCTGGTCGAGTTGCTGATCGCTGATCTGCAGGCCCGCTTTTTCGCCCATCTGCAGGATGATGTTGTCCATGATCTGACGTTCAAGGATCTGATGACGCAACGTCTTGTCGTCCGGCAGCTGCTGTCCGGCCTGCTGCGCCTGCGCCTTTACGGTGCGCAGCATATTGTCAACGTCACTCTCCAGAACGACGCCGTTATTCACAACGGCAGCGACTTTATCAACCACTTGTGGTGCTGCGAACGCGGTGTTGGCGGCTATCGCCACACCCAGAATCAGCATTCTCCAGTTCTTCATACTTTTTCCATAGTTGTTTCCGCAGTGCGGGAATTACCAGTCAAACATCGCAACATCAGAAAGCGCGCTGGTAAGGGATAATGCCCTGGCGCAGCATCTGATCGGTGCCTAAGCCATAACCGGAGCTCAAACCACGCAGCTCAATGTTGAATGAGATTTGGTTGTCATACTTACTGTCGTTGTTTTCCCAACCGTTGATCTTGCGTTCGTAACCGACGCGGATCGCGTAGCAGCAGGAGCTGTACTGCAGGCCAACCAGCTGCGAAGCTGGCTTCTGGTTGCGCGTATCGTAGTAGTACGCGCCTACCACTGACCAGGCGTCCGCAATCGGCCAGCTGGCGGTGCCGCCTACCTGTGAAATGCCCTTTTTGTAGATCGGGTTGTTCACCAGGTCGGAGTTGTTCAGCGCGCTGGCGACGTATTCCGGGCTGCTGTAGCGATAGCTCAGCTGCAGAACGCGGTCGGCATCGCGACGATACTCCAGCACGGTATTGCCCTGCGCAACGTTGTTGAGACGGGTGTCATACTGCAACCCGCCGCGTACGCCCCAGCGATCGCTGACTTTCCAGTAGGTGTCGCCGGCCCAAATCAGGCTGCCGGTGTCATCCTCTTTGTTGGTCTGGTTTACGCCGGTACGCGCAGGGGTAAACGAGTAGATTTGACCCACGGAAACGTTAAAACGTTCAACCAGATCCTGATCATAAATACGCGTGGTGACGCCGGTCGATACTTCGTTGGCGGAGGCGATGCGATCCAGGCCGCTATAGGTGCGGTCGCGGAACAGCCCGGTATAGTCGGTCTGCAGCAGCGTCGAGTCGTACGGATAGATATCGCTCTGGTTGCGGTATGGAATATAGAGATATTGCACGCGCGGCTCGAGCGTCTGGGTGTAGCCTTGCGCCCAGTCCATATCGCGGTCGAATACCAGACGGCCGTCGACCTTGAACTGCGGCATGGTACGGTTCACCGTGCTTTTCAGCTGGCCGCTCTGGCTGTTGGTCTCGCTTGCCAGATTGGTGTTGTAATAATCGAGCGAATCCTGTTCATAATGCGTCGCAAGGAATTTCGCTTCAGTATCCAGACTCGCCCAGCCGTTGGAGAGCGGCAGGTTCAGCGTCGGCTCGACGTGCAGGCGGGTCGCTTCAGGATAGTGATTATTAACGTTGGTGAACTTCACTGCCTGTGCGTAAATGCGGCCGTCAAACGGACCGATGTCGTTCTGGTAGAAGTTCAGATCGAGCTGCGGCTGCGCGCGATAGACGTTGTTGTTAGTGTTGCCGAAGACCTGGAAGTCGCGGCTGGAGAGCGTCGCGTCCCAGTTGGTGTCGGCGTAGCCGATGCTGAACTTCTGCGTCGCATAGCCGTCGGTCGAGGTGTAATATTTCGAGTCGAGATCGTTAAAGTAGTAAGGATCGCTGACTTTGGTGTAATCGGCGTTGAAGCGCCAGTGCTGATCGTAGACTCCGGCGTGGCGCCAGTAGAAGAGCCAGCGGTCATTGCTCTTGTCTTCCGCGATGCTGCGCGCCGCTTTGTCTTTATCGTACTGATTGTCCGACGGCAGATAGTCGAACTCCATCAGGCCAGCGCCGAACTGCGTCAGGTAGCGGAATTCGTTTTCCAGCTGCATGCCGCGCTTCGACATGTAGTGCGGCGTAATGGTAGCGTCCGCCTGCGGCGCGATGTTCCAGTAGTAGGGCAGGATAAACTCGAACCCTTTGCTGCTACCATATTTCGCGTTCGGGATCAGAAAACCGGAGCGGCGACGATCGCCAATCGGTAGCTGCAGATAGGGGCTATAGAAGATCGGCACCGCGCCCAGCTTAAAGCGGGCATTCCAGATCTCCGCCACCTCTTCTTCGCGATCCTGGATCACCTGCGATCCCACCACGCTCCAGCTGTTGTAGCCGGGCAGGCACGAGGTGAAACTGCCGTTTTCCAGAATGGTGTAGCGGTTATCGGCGCGCTGCTTCATCAGCTCGGCGTCGCCGCGTCCCTGACGACCCACCATCTGGTAGTTGCCGTTCCAGACGTTGGTATCTTTAGTGTTCAAATTGGACCAGGCTTTCGGCCCCTTCAGGATGACCTGATTGTCGTCATAGCGCACATTACCCAGCGCATCGACGGTACGAACCGGCGTGGTTTGTCCTTCCTGCTGGCGCTGATGCAGCTGCATCTCATCTGACTGCAGGCGGCTGTTGCCCTGCTGTACCTCTACATTGCCGGTGAATACCGCGTCGTCCGGATAGTTTCCCTTTGCCGCGTCGGAATGAATCGTGACCGGCAGCTGGTTCGTCTGGCCAGTGACCAGCGGGCGATTATAGCTCGGCACGCCCAGCATACACTGCGACATAAGATCGTCGGCCAGGGCAGACTGACTGGATATCGCTGCGCCAATCATGGTGGCCAGCAGGGTAGGTAGTCGTTTATTCATACGCGGTATCGAGAATTCCATGAAAACTGGCATCATGCCGACAATCGGCTCAGAGACTAACGTACTGCCCGGCGTTGTGCCAGTGTTAATCCGTGTCTGTCCGCGTTGCCGTTAGGCGCTGGGATAAATGACAGGTATGATAATGCAATTTTCAGCCGCAAGCATGGCGAATTGAGGAGTTTATGCGCTACTGGGGAAAAGTTATTGGGCTGGTGCTGGGGCTACTTTCCGGCGCCGGTTTTTGGGGCATTGTGTTCGGCCTGGCGATTGGCCATTTGATTGATAAGGTTCGCGGCGCAAAGGGACAGGCCTGGTTCGCGAATAACCAAACCCGGCAGACGCTGTTTTTTCTGACCACTTTTCAGGTGATGGGCCACCTGACCAAATCGAAAGGGCGCGTTACCGAAGCCGATATTCAAATCGCTTCTTTATTAATGGATCGCATGCAGCTGCACGGCGAGGCCCGCACTGCCGCGCAGCGCGCCTTCCGCGAAGGCAAGCAGGGTGACTACCCGCTGCGTAGCAAGCTGCGCGAGCTGCGCAGCGCCTGTTTCGGCCGCTTTGATTTGATTCGGATGTTTCTGGAAATTCAGATTCAGGCCGCCTTCGCCGACGGCTCGCTACATCCGAACGAGCGTCAGGTGCTCTACGTGATCGCCGAAGAGCTCGGCATCTCGCGCATTCAGTTCGATCAGTTTCTGCGCATGATGGAGGGCGGCCAGCAGTTCGGCGGCGGGCAAGGCGGCGGCTATCAGCAGGCGCAGCGTGGGCCGACGCTGGAAGATGCCTGCAGCGTGCTGGGGGTGAAAAGCAGCGATGACGCCACCACCATCAAGCGCGCCTACCGCAGGCTGATGAGCGAGCATCATCCCGACAAGCTGGTGGCGAAAGGCCTGCCGCCGGAGATGATGGAGATGGCGAAGCAGAAGGCGCAGGAGATTCAGGCGGCTTACGATCTCATTCGCCGCGAGAAAGGCTTTAAGTAGCGCGCGGGCCCGCTTAAAAATCGGCGGGCTGGCGGAAGGTCATGCTGTTGCCGAACGCCGGATGGGTGATGGTCAGCGACTCAGCATGCAGCAGCAGGCGCGATGCCCGGGCTTTCGCCTCGGGATGGGCGTAAAAGCCGTCGCCCAGGATAGGATGGCCCAGCGCCAGCATATGCACGCGCAGCTGGTGTGAACGGCCGGTGATCGGTTTCAGCGCCACGCGCGCGCTGTTGTCCTCCAGATACGCCAGCACTTCATATTCGGTCTGCGCCGCTTTGCCGGTTTCAAAGCAGACTTTCTGTTTCGGCCGGTTCGGCCAGTCGCAGATCAGCGGCAGATCGACGACCCCTTTTTCCGCTGCCGGATGGCCCCAGACGCGCGCCACGTAGCTTTTTGACGGCTCGCGCTCGCGAAACTGGCGCTTCAGCTCGCGCTCCGCTGCCTTGGTTAAGGCGACCGCCAGCACGCCGCTGGTGGCCATATCGAGGCGATGCACCGATTCCGCCTGCGGGTAGTCGCGCTGAATGCGCGTCATTACGCTGTCTTTGTGCTCTTCCAGACGGCCAGGCACCGACAGCAGCCCGCTCGGCTTGTTGACCACCATAATGTGCGCATCCTGATAGAGGATGTGCAGCCAGGGCTCGCGCGGCGGATTGTAGGGTTCCATGATGTATTCGCTTTCTGTCTAAAGTAAAAGGGAGCTGTATGGCCCTAAAGATTGTTAACAAGGTGCGGATGCAGGTGACATAGACCGATCGCAAAGACGCAAAAAGCGTCATCCCTGACAGCTCGGCCCGCGCAATTACGCACCTCATCCCTGAGGTGCGCCCGTTACCGGGCCAACGCGCCGCGTTGTTCAAAAACGCTCCCGGCGTTTTTATCCCTTGCGCGGGACGCTTTGCTCTTCGGTCTATGCCACCTGCATTTTGAGTTTGTGACAGTCTAAAGGGCCAAATGGCCCCAAAGATTACTGATGCGTCACCACGATCAGGCGCAGCGCGTCGAGACGCCAGTTGGCCTGGCTGAGGCTCTCCAGCACCTGCTGGCGGTTGCTCTCCAGCGCCTCGATCTCATCTTCGCGGATGTTCGGGTTGACCGCTTTCAGCGCCTCAAGCCGCGACAGCTCCGCGCCCAGCTTCTCATCCGCTTCGGCGCGCGCCGCGGCGATCAGCGCCTGCGCTTCCGGCACCACTTTCTCTTCCGCCTGCACCAGAATCGCGTGCACATCCTGCTGCACCGCGTTGACCAGCTTGCTGCCGGTGTGACGATTCACCGCGTTGAGCTGGCGGTTAAAGCTTTCAAACTCTACCTTGCCCGCCAGGTTGGTGCCGTTGCGATCCAGCAGCATACGGATCGGCGTTGGCGGCAGGAAGCGCGTCAGCTGCAGATGCTTCGGCGCCTGCGCCTCGACCACGTAGATCATCTCCACCAGCAGCGTGCCGACCGGCAGCGCCTTGTTTTTCAGCAGCGACAGCGCGCAGCTGCCGGTGTCGCCGGAGAGGATCAGATCCAGGCCGTTGCGGATCAGCGGATGCTCCCAGGTGATGAACTGGGTATCTTCGCGCGACAGCGCCTGGTCACGGTTAAAAGTGATGGTGCAGCCATCTTCCGGCAGGCCGGGGAAATCGGGCACCAGCATATGGTCGGACGGCGTCAGCACGATCAGGTTATCGCTGCGATCCTCCTGATTTATGCCGACGATATCAAACAGGTTCAGCGCGAAGTTCACCAGCTCGGTATCGTTGTCCTGCGCGGCGATCTCCGCCGCCAGCGCCTGTGCCGCCTCGCCGCCGTTGGAGTTGAGCTCCAGCAGACGGTCGCGACCCTGTTCCAGCTGCGACTTCAGCGATTCGTGCTGCTTGCGGCACTCGGCGATAAACTCATCCAGGCCCTCGCTGTTTTCCGGCGCGGCGAGGAAGTCGATCAGCGGCTGATGCACGCTGTCGTAGATGGTGCGGCCGGTCGGACAGGTGTGCTCGAAGGCGTCGAGCCCTTCGTGGTACCAGCGCAGCAGCACCGCCTGAGCGGTTTTCTCCAGCCAGGGCACCATGATCTGAATATCGTGCGCCTGGCCAATGCGATCGAGACGGCCGATGCGCTGCTCCAGCAGATCCGGGTTAAACGGCAGGTCGAACATCACCAGACGGCTGGCGAACTGGAAGTTGCGCCCTTCAGAACCGATTTCGGAGCAGAGCAGCACCTGCGCGCCGTTCTCTTCCGAGGCGAACCAGGCGGCGGCACGGTCGCGTTCAATAATCGACAGCCCCTCGTGGAACACCGCCGCGCGGATGCCTTCGCGCTCGCGCAGCACCTGCTCCAGCTGCAGCGCGGTGGCTGCCTTGGCGCAGATCACCAGCACTTTCTCTTTGCGGTTGCTGGTCAGGTAGCCGAGCAGCCACTCAACGCGCGGATCGAAGTTCCACCAGGTGCCGCTGTCGCCTTCAAACTCCTGATAAATTTGCTCAGGGTAGAGCAGGTCGCGCGCACGCTCCTCTGCGCTTTTACGCGCGCCCATAATGCCGGAGACCTTGATGGCGGTCTGATACTGCGCGGGCAGCGGCAGGCGGATCTGGTGCAGCTCGCGTTTTGGAAAGCCCTTCACCCCGTTGCGCGTGTTGCGGAACAGCACGCGGCTGGTGCCATGGCGATCCATCAGCATGGCGATCAGCTCTTTGCGCGCCTCAAGTTTGCCGTCGCGTTCGCTGTTAGCGACCTGCAGCAGCGGCTCGATATCCTGCTCGCCCACCAGATCGTTGATGATGTTCATCTCTTCCTGCGAGATCGCTTTGTCGGCCAGCAGCGAGGAGACCGCGTCGGCGACCGGGCGGAAGTGCTGCTGCTCTTCGACAAACTGCGCAAAATCGTGGAAGCGATTGGGATCGAGCAGGCGCAGACGGGCGAAGTGGCTCTCCATGCCCAGCTGTTCTGGCGTCGCGGTCAGTAGCAGCACGCCGGGGATCTGCTCCGCCAGCTTTTCGATAACCGCATATTCGCGGCTCGGCTCGCCTTCGCTCCAGGCGAGGTGGTGCGCTTCGTCGACCACCATCAGATCCCACTCCGCCTCTGCCAGCAGCTCAAGACGCTGCTTGTTGCGGCGCACGAAATCGAGCGAGGAGATAATCAGCTGTTCGGTCTCGAAGGCGTTGTCGCTGTCGTGCTGCGCTTCGGCGTAGCGGTCGTCGTCGAATAGCGAGAAGTGGAGGTTGAAACGGCGCAGCATCTCGACCAGCCACTGGTGCTGCAGGGTTTCCGGCACGATGATCAGCACGCGCTCGGCGCGCCCGGCCAGCAGCTGCTGCTGGATGATCATGCCGGCTTCGATGGTTTTGCCGAGGCCCACTTCGTCCGCCAGCAGCACGCGCGGCGCATGGCGGCGGCCCACGTCGTGGGCGATATGCAGCTGGTGTGGGATCAGGTTGGTGCGCATGCCGCGCAGGCCGCTTACCGGCAGACGATACTGCGCGCTCTGATATTTGCGGGCGCGATAGCGCAGGGCGAAGCGATCCATACGATCGAGCTGGCCAGCAAACAGGCGATCCTGCGGTTTGCTGAACACCAGCTTGCTGTCGAGCATCACTTCACGCAGCACCACCTCGCTTTCATCCGTATCAAGACGCGTGCCGATATAGGTCATCAGGTCATTTTCGTTGCGTACTTCATCGACGCGCATCTGCCAGCCTTCGTGGCTGGTCACCGTATCGCCCGGATTAAAGATAACGCGAGTCACCGGAGAGTCGTTACGGGCATACAGGCGGTTCTCGCCCGTGGCCGGAAACAGCAGCGTAACCATGCGGGCGTCTGCCGCCACGACCGTTCCGAGCCCCAGTTCACTTTCCGTATCACTAATCCAGCGCTGACCTAATGTAAAAACCATATTTTTCTAGCTCGAATTTTTAAGGTGTTTTTGGTGATGTTTCCCCGCCACAGGCAATACCTTTTCCCCAGACAAAGGGCGGTCTGGTCAGGTTTTAAGAGCGGTGAGATGCAGGAAGGGCGCTATGGTACTGGAAGGCAGGCCGTTCGTCACCTGTCAAAAAAGCCCTAGCTGCCCAGTAATCAGTGTAGCAAAGTCGCCGTCGACGAAAGGCAAAATGCCGTCCGCTACCGGCTGCAGCTGCTTGCTGACGTAGTGATCGTAATCCAGCGGCGTGACGCGCGCCTCCAGCGGCTCGGGGCCTGCGGTCGCCATCACGTAGCGGATCGAGCCGCCGTTTTGATACTGCAGCGGACGGTTCAGCTTGCGGTTCTGCTCATCCGCCAGTCGCGCGGCGCGCACGTGCGGTGGCACGTTGCGCTCATAGTCGGCCAGCGGGCGGCGCAGCCGTTTTTTATAGACCAGCAGGTCGTCCAGCTCGCCCGCCAGCAGCCGCGCTACGGTGTCGCGTACGTAATCATGCCAGGGCTCGCCGCGGAAAATGTGACCGTAGAGCGCCTGCTGAAACTGCTGCGCCAGCGGCGTCCAGTCGGTGCGCACCGACTCAAGCCCTTTGAACACCAGTCGCTCCTTTGCGCCGTCGCGGATCAGCCCGGCGTAACGCTTTTTGCTGCCCTGTTCGGCGCCGCGAATGGTCGGCATCAGAAAGCGGCTGAAGTGGTTTTCATACTCCAGCTCCAGCGCGCTCTCGAGGCCGTACTGCTGCTGCAGATGTTCGCGCCACCAGGCGTTGATCTGCTCCGCCAGCCTGCGGCCGATGGCGGCCGCTTCCGCTTCGTCGTGCGGCGACTTCAGCCAGACAAAAGTAGAGTCGGTATCGCCGTAAATCACATCGAAGCCCTCCGCTTCGATAAGCTCGCGCGTCTGCTGCATGATGGCGTGGCCGCGCAGCGTAATCGATGAGGCGAGCCGTGGATCGAAGAAGCGGCAGGCGCTGGTGCCGAGCACGCCGTAAAAGGCGTTCATAATGATTTTCAACGCCTGTGACAGCGGCTGATTGCCCTCTTTTTTCGCCGCCTCGCGCCCCTGCCAGATCTGCTCGACCATGGCGGGCAGGCAGTGGGTATGGCGCGAAAAGCGCGCGTCGCGGAAGCCGGGCACTGAATCGGCATCGTCGGGATGGGCCAGGCCTTCGATCAGCCCGACCGGATCGATCAGGAAGGTGCGGATAATCGACGGATAAAGACTTTTGTAATCGAGCACCAGTACCGAATCGTAGAGGCCGGGACGGGAATCCATCACGTAGCCGCCGGGGCTCGCTTCCGGCGCGACCTCGCCGAGGTTGGGCGCGACGAAGCCTGCGCGGTGCATACGCGGAATATAGAGATGATTAAAGGCGGCTACCGATCCGCCGTGGCGATCCGCCGCCAGGGCGTTGACCGAGGCGCGCTCCAGCAGAAACGGCATGATGGCGGTTTTATGGAAGATGCGCGTCACCAGCTCACAGTCTTTGAGGTTGTAACGCGCCAGCGCCGGCTTGTCGTTGGCGAAGCGCCAGTTAATCTCTTCCATGCGGTGCCAGGGGTTATCGATCGCTTTGCCTTCGCCCAGCAGGTTTTGCGACACCGCTTCCAGGCTAAAGGAGGGAAACGCCCAGAAGGCGGATTTCAGCGCCTCAATGCCGTCGATGATCAGGCGACCGGCCGCACTGGCGGAAAAGACGCCGGGCTTGAAGCCGTGTTCGCGCCACTCCAGCGGCGTACTCTCACGCCCGAGACGCAGCGGAATGACGTAGCGGTCGGCATGTTTTTGCAGCACGCGCAGGTCGAACTGCACCACGTTCCAGCCGATCAGCACGTCGGGATCGTGCTGGGCGAACCAGGCGTTGAGCGCCTCCAGCAGCTGCGGACGGGTATCGACATAGATCAGATCGAAGTCGAGCGCGCTGGCGTCGCCGTTGGGCGGCCCCAGCATAAAGACCTGCCGCTGGCCGCAGCCCTCCAGCCCGATGCAGTAGAGTTCGCCATGCTGGGTGGTTTCGATATCCAGCGACACCCACTTCAGCGGCGGACGATAGTCGGGATGGGGCTTCAGGCGCGCGTTAACCAGCGCGTCGCCCTGCGGCTCGCCGCTGAACCATACCGGCGCGGTGATAAAGCGCTCCATCAGGAAGCGCTCCGGCGGGCGGATATCCGCTTCAAATACCGGAATACCCTGTTCGCGCAGCAGCTTTTCCAGCCGCTGCAGCTGGCGATACTGACGACAGTAAAGACCGAAGACCGGGCGGCGGCGAAAATCCTTCAGCGCAAGCGGCTGCAGCCGCACCTGACGCTCGTCGCGCAGCAGCGCTTCCACCTGCGACTGATAGTCGCACGGAATAAAGGCGACCGACTCCTGCACCGGCAGCATCAGACGCTGCGGGCCACTGTCCGTTGCCAGCCAGAAAACGATTTCGGTGCCCTGGGCGCTGTCGCGCCAGTGGCGGGTAAGCAGGAATCCTGCGCGAGGCGTATTCACATCGGCTCCAGACGAAAAAACAGCCAGAGTATAACATGGTTATTTATCCAGTGCGCGCGGCGGCTTTTGTCAATATTGCCCTACAATTCTTACCTTGACGCTGTCGTGCCGCCTCTGGACAATCCAGCATCCAAAGTATGAGTAAGGACGGTTATGGAAGCCTGGATTCAACATCTGTTTACGCAGTCGCTGGAGTACGCGCTGATCGCCGTTGCGCTGGTGACCTTTCTTGAATCGCTGGCCTTTGTCGGCCTGCTGCTGCCGGGCACCGTGATGATGGCCAGCCTGGGCGCGCTGGTCGGCAGCGGACAGATTGGGCTCTATCCCGCCTGGGCGGCGGGCTTTGTAGGTTGTCTGCTGGGCGACTGGATCTCATACGGCATCGGCTGGAAGTTTCAGGGGCCGCTGCACCGCTGGAAATATTTGCAGAAATACAAAGGGCTGCTGGATAAAACCGAGCACGCGCTGCATCAGCACAGCATGTTCACCATTCTGGTCGGACGCTTCGTCGGGCCGACGCGTCCGCTGATCCCGCTGGCGGCCGGCATGCTCGAGCTGCCGGTGCGCAAGTTTCTGCCGCCGAACCTGATTGGCTGTGTGCTGTGGCCGCCGCTCTATCTGCTGCCGGGTATTCTGGCGGGCGTGGCGATCGACGTGCCGAAGGACGCGCAGAGCGGCGCGTTTAAATGGCTGTTGCTGCTGGTGGCGCTGCTGGTCTGGCTGGGCGGCTGGCTCGGCTGGCGCTGGTGGCGCAGCGGCAAGAGCCGCGACTGGGCGACGGCTTATCTGCCGCCCGCACGCCTGCGCTGGCTGGCGCCGCTGGGCATCGCTGTTGCGGTCGCCGCCTTCGCGGCGATCCAGTTCCACCCGATGATGCCGCTATTCCGCCAGCTGTTATGGCAGGTGTTCTTTGCCTGACGCGCGCGCGACGCCCAGCACGTCGGCCTCGCGCGTGCTGCCCGACAGCAGCGTTTCGGTCGCGCCGTCCCAGTAGACGCGGCCATCGACGATCACCAGGCTGCGCGGTGCAATCTGCTGCGCATCCTCCAGGCTGTGCGACACCATTAGCAGGGTGATCGCCCGCGCCTCGCAGACGCGCCGCACCAGCTGCAGCATCTCGTTACGCAGCGCCGGATCGAGCGCCGAGAAGGGCTCGTCCAGCAGCAGCACTGGCCGGTCGCGCAGCAGACAGCGCGCCAGCGCCGCACGCTGGCGCTGGCCGCCGGAGAGCTGGCCCGGCAGGCGCGTCAGCAGGTCGCTTAACCCCACCTGATCGGCAATCTCCTCCAGCTGCCGCCGCTGCGCGGCGTTTAGCTTCAGCCCCGGGTGCAGACCCAGCGCCATGTTCTGCTGCACGCTGAGGTGCGGAAACAGATTGTTCTCCTGAAACAGCATTGACACCGGACGCTGCGACGGCACGCTATGGGTGTGATCCGCGCCGTCGATGCAGAGCTTGCCCTGGCTCACCGGCAGAAAGCCGGCGATCAGGCTGAGCAGCGTACTTTTACCCGCGCCGCTGGGGCCGAGCACCGCCAGCCGCTCGCCGCGTTCGGCGCTGAAGCTGAAACGCATCGGTAGATGCTGGTAGAGGTAGGTCAGATTAGTCAGTGTCAGCATGGCGGCCAGGTAATTTTTCCATCAGGGTAAACAGCAGCAGGCAGATCGCTAACAGCAGCAGGGCAGTCACCGCGCCGTCCGCGCCGCGATAGGCGCCGGTCTGCTGATAGAGATAAAAGGGCAGAGTGCGGAAGTCGGCGCTGCCGAACAGCGCCACCACGCCGAAGTCGCCAACCGAGAGCACGCAGGCGAAGGCCAGCGCCTGCGCCAGCGGGCGCTTCAGCGCGCGCAGCTCAATGAGCCACAGTCGATTCCAGCCTGCGATCCCCAGCGAGGCGCACAGGTGCGAATAGCGCTCGGCGCTGTCGCGCATCGGGTTTTCCAGCACCTTAAGCGCATAGGGGATGGCGAGCAGCGCGTTGGCGAAGATCACCAGCCAGTCGGGTGAGTCGGGCAGGCCGGTGGTGGCGTTGAAGAGTAAAAAGAAGCCGGTCGCCAGCACGATGCCCGGCATCGCCAGGATCAGCATGCCGCTGGTCTCCATCATCTGCGCAGGCAGCAGGCGCTGACGCAGGCGCAGCTCGCGGCTGCTCCACAGCAGCATCAGGGTAAGCGTGACGCAGAGCGCGCCCGCGCCGAGGGCGATACGCAGCGAGGTCAGCGTCGCCTGCCACAGCGCCGGCTGCGCCAGCGCGCCGCCCGAGACGCCGCGCAGCCCGTCAACGATAACCGCCAGCAGCGGCGGCAGCAGCAGCAGCAGCGCCAGCGCGATTAACAGGGTGTCGCCGAGGCGCGCGCGCCGCGAATCGTGCGGATCGCGCCAGCCGCGCAGCTGCGCGCTGCCTGCCGGGATCGCCTTGCTGAAGCGCTGGCTCAGCAGCACCAGCGTCAGGCAGAAGGCGAGCTGGATCAGCGCCAGCAGCGCGGCGCGACCGGGATCGTAGTCGTAGCTCAGCGCCTGGAAGATCGCCAGCTCGATGGTGGTGGCCTGCGGGCCGCCGCCCAGCGAGAGCACCGTCGCGAAACTGGCGAAGCAGAGCATAAAAATAAGCGCGCCGGTCGGCAGCAGCTGACGGCGCAGCCAGGGCCACTCCAGCAGGCGGAAAAGGTGCCAGCCGCGTAGCCCGAGCTGGGCGGCGAGCTGGCGCTGTTCGCCTGGAATATTCTCCAGCGTCTGCAGCATCAGGCGCGTCGCCAGCGGCAGGTTGAAAAAGCAGTGCGCCAGCAGAATGCCCTGCAGCCCGTAGGGCGAGAAGCGGTAGTCGACGCCGAACAGCTGGCAGAGCTGCGCCAGCCAGCCGACGCGGCCATAGACCGTCAGCAGGCCGAAGACCGCTACCAGCACCGGCAGCACCAGCGTCATGGCGCAGAGGCGCAGCAGCAGCTGACGGCCGGGAAAACGGCGCCGGTAGAGGGCGCGCGCCAGCGGTATCGCGGGCAGCAGCGACAGCAGGGCGGAGAGCAGCGCCTGGGTGAAGGAGAAGCGCACCACGTGGCGCAGATAGCTGTCATGCAGCAGCCCACGCCAGTCGCCTGCCGGCGCACTGGCCCAGAGCGCGCCGAACGCCAGCAGCGCCACGCCGCACAGCAGTAGCGCGGCGGCGCTGCCCGGCACCATCCAGAGCGGGATTAGCGGCTGACGGCGCGTTGCCATGTGCTGATCCAGTTCGCGCGCTGCTGCGCCACTTCCTGCGGGCTATACTGCAGCGCGGTTTGCGGCACGCTCAGCGTCTGGAAACCTGCCGGCAGTTCGCTTTTAATCACCGGATACATCCAGTTGCCGGTCGGGATGGCGTTCTGGAAGGCGGGCGTCAGCATAAACTGCATAAACTGCTGCGCCAGCTTCGGCTGCTTGCTGCTGGCGAGCTGCGCCGCGACCTCTACCTGCAGATAGTGGCCCTCGGCAAAGGGCGCGGCGGCGTAGTTCTCTTTCTTCTCTTCGATCAGGTGATAGGCGGGCGAGGTGGTATAGCTCAGCACCAGATCGCCTTCGCCCTTCAGGAACAGGCCGTAGGCTTCGCTCCAGCCCTTGGTCACGGTAACGGTTTTCTGCGCCAGCTTCTGCCAGGCCTGCGGCGCCTTGTCGCCGTAGACTTTCTGCATCCAGAGCAGCAGGCCCAGACCCGGCGTGCTGGTGCGCGGATCTTCATAGATCACGCGCCATTTTTCCGGGCTTTCCACCAGCGCTTTCAGGCTGGTCGGCGGGTTTTTAAGACGGGTTTTGTCGTAGACGAAGGCGAAGTAGCCATAGTCGAAGGGCACGAAGGTCTGATCCTGCCAGCCGCCCGGCAGCGTCAGGCTATGGAGATCGACTTCGCTTTTGGCGAACAGGCCGGTCTGCTGCGCCGCCTGCAGCAGATTGTTGTCGAGACCGAGCACCACGTCCGCCTTGCTGTTCTTGCCTTCCATGCGCACGCGGTTCAGCAGCGAGACGCCATCTTCCAGCGCCACGTAGCGCAGCTCGCAGTTGCACTCTGCTTCAAAGGCTTTTTTCACCGCCGGGCCTGGGCCCCATTCGGCGGAGAAGGAGTCGTAGGTGTAGACGGTCAGGGCAGGTTTTGCCGCCAGCGCCGGCACGGACAGCAACATCAGCAGAGGGAGAATCTGTTTAACCACTTTGCGCTCCTGGGGAGAGTTATTGTGAGTCGCAAAGGATCTGAGCGTAGCAGCCTCTCAAATCCCTACGTCGGTATTAACCGAATCAGGTTCGACGGGTTTTTCTCAGCCTTTTGCAGGCACCCCGTTGAGAACGGCTCATTCTAGACATTTCGCCGCCAGGGGGAAAGCGTCACAGCGTCGGCGGCGCGAACCAGGCGGATTTAAAGTCGAACCAGCCGAGCGTATTGAGCCGCACGCCGCGCATGCTGCGCTGGCCTTCCAGCAGCAGCCAGTGGTGAAACAGGGGATGCAAACTGTCCGCGTCGAGCAGCCGCTTGCTCCATTCGGCGAGCGGCAGCGCGCGGCGCCGCCAGCGCGCGGCGTCCGCTTCCCAGTCGAGCGGCAGACAGTGGTGCAGCAGCGGGATCTCATAGAGCTGGGCAAACAGCGCATACTCCAGCGGCAGGGTGAAGTTGACGCTGCCGAGCCAGACATCGCTTTCTGCTTCGCCCTGATGCCAGGTGTCATAGTCGACCGCGCGGGTAATCAGCCGCACGTTGTGCTGCGCCAGCAGCGGGCGCAGCGCATTGGCGATGCCCTCATGCTCGACGTGCTGGCTGTACCAGGTCAGCGTCAGGCTCTCCAGGCCGGGCGGTCTGGTCGCTGGCGTCAGGTCGCGGCGGTGGTGCCAGCGCGGCAGCAGGCCGTAAGCGGGATACCAGTAGCGCTGATAGCCCGCCTCGGCGCAGTTGAGCAGCGCGATGGGATTCAGCAAATGGCAGAGCCAGCGCCGGACGTCGGCATCGCGCCCCAGGGCGGAGCGCTGATCGAACAGGAGAAAATAGCAGCCCTCTTCAAGGCGGCTCTCTTCCGACTTTTCATCCTCGGCGGCGCCCTGGAGGCGCACGCCAGAGTAGACCAGCTCGTCGCTGATCTCCGGCAGCACCCAGATTGAGACATCGTCAATCAGCGCGCGAAAGCCGAAATAATCGTCAAACGCCTCGATCTTCAGCTGACTCTGCTGATTGCGCACCACGCGATAGGGGCCGGTGCCCACGGGATGTCGCGCGAAGTCGCGCATTTGCGGCCATTCGCGCGGCAGAATCATGGCGCTGACGCTGCCGAGCAGCCACGGCAGCCAGTCGTCCGGCTCGCTGAGATGGAGATCCAGCGTCCAGGGCGCGGGGGAATCGATGCGTCGAATATGGGAGAAGAGCGGCAGCGGGCGCAGGCGTTCCAGGCTCGACGTGACGTCCGCCATCTCCAGCTCGCGGCCGTGATGAAAGCGGATCGCCGGGCGCAGATAAAAACGCCAGTGCAGCGGCGATATCGCCTGCCAGTGATGGGCAATATCCGCCTCGACTTCCCCGTTTTCCTCATTTATGCGCGTCAGGCCGTTAAAAATTTGCCGCGCCAGGTGCGTTTCAGAGCGGCGCAGCGGCGAGCCGGGCAGCAGGTTAAGCAGCGGGCGATAGTAGAGCACGCGCAGAATATGTTTGCCCTGGCGGAAGCTGCGGCCGAGATGGGCGCGGATCATCTGACGGACCTCCGCCTTATCGCCGACCAGCTGCACCAGCTGATCGATACGATCCTGCGCCAGCAGATCCTCGGCGCGCTGCTGCTGCAGCGCCAGGCCGGTGTAGCAGAAGCTGAGCTGTGAGCGCCTGCCGCGTCCCGCCTCGGCCTGCCAGGTGAGCCAGCCCGCCTCCTGCATCGCATTCAGCAGGTTGCGCATATGGCGACGCGAGCAGTGCAGCCGTTCGGCCAGTTCGCTGAGCGTGACCAGCTGGCTTTCCCCCTGACAGCTTTGCCACAGGCGGATGAACTGCTGCTTAAGGCGTGATGAGGACATAAAAGAGGAACTCCCTGTGAAAAGCGCTCAGTTTTTCCTGCCTCATATTAAGGGCAAACTTAGCGCTATTGGAAGAGCGGGAGGCATTCCGCACGGAATGGCGCTCGACCATGATGCCGCTGCGGCGGGATCTTTTCTGAGTAGGGTGCAGTTACACCGCCAGCAGCGATTTTTCCTGCTGGCTTTTTTCTGTTGCGTTAGAATCCGTTTTCCTGTTTTCGCCACTGCAAAGGGATGTCGCTATGAAGCCGCTGTTAACCCGGAAACGCCGTATTAATCCGGTCTTTCTCGCTTTTATGGCCGCCTCTTTTATGATCGGCGTCGCCGGCGCGCTGCAGGCGCCGACGCTGAGTCTGTTTCTGACGCGCGAGGTGCAGGCGCGTCCTCTTTGGGTCGGGCTCTTTTTTACCGTCAACGCCATCGCGGGCATCGTGGTCAGCATGCTGGTGGCGAAGCGCTCCGACAGCCGCGGCGATCGCCGTACGCTGATCCTCTTTTGCTGTGCGATGGCGTTTTGCAACGCGCTGCTGTTCGCCTTTACCCGCCACTACCTGACGCTGATTACCCTTGGCGTGCTGCTCTCGGCGCTGGCCAGCGTGTCGATGCCGCGGATCTTCGCGCTGGCGCGCGAGTATGCTGACCAGTCGGCGCGCGAAGCGGTGATGTTCAGCTCGGTGATGCGCGCGCAGCTGTCGCTCGCCTGGGTCATCGGCCCGCCGCTGTCGTTCGCGCTGGCGCTTAATTTCGGCTTTGTGACGCTTTTTCTGGTGGCGGCTGCGCTGTTTCTGGTCTGTATCCTGCTGATCAAGTTTACCTTGCCGTCGGTGCCGCGCGCCGAGCCGCTGATGAGGAGCGGCGGCATGCCGCTGAGCGGCTGGCGCGACCGCGACGTGCGCCTGCTGTTTATCGCCTCGGTAACGATGTGGACCTGCAATACCATGTACATCATCGATATGCCGCTCTATATCAGCGTCACGCTCGGCCTGCCGGAGAAGCTGGCGGGTCTGCTGATGGGGACGGCGGCCGGGCTGGAGATCCCGGTAATGCTGCTGGCCGGGCACTACGCGAAACGCGTCGGCAAGCGCAATCTGATGCTGATCGCGGTGGCGGCGGGCATTCTGTTTTACGCCGGGCTGGCGATGTTCGCCTCGCAGACCGCGCTGATGGCGCTGCAGCTGTTTAACGCGGTGTTTATCGGCATCATCGCCGGCATCGGCATGCTGTGGTTTCAGGATCTGATGCCGGGTCGGCCGGGCGCGGCGACCACCATGTTCACCAATTCTATTTCGACCGGGATGATTCTGGCAGGCGTGATTCAGGGGACGCTGAGCGAGCGCTTCGGGCATATTGCGGTCTACTGGCTGGCGCTGGGACTGGCCGTCGCGGCGTTCGCCATGTCGGCGCGCGTGAAGAACGTCTAAGAGGGCACTGTTTTTCTTACAGGCAGCGCTAAAACTTAAAACGCGGGTGGCTGGGTCCGAAGAGCAAAGCGGCCCGCACCAGGGATGGTGCGGGCCGAGCGAGCAGGGATGCGTTTAGCGACTTTGCGATCGGACCCTGCCACTCGCGTTAGCTCCTGACCTGCAAACAGTGATGCCTTAATTCAAAAACGCAGGCTGGCGCTGTTCGTAATCGGTAATCGCCGCTTCGTGCTGCAGCGTCAGGCCGATGCTGTCGAGGCCGTTCAGCATGCAGTGGCGGCGAAAGCTGTCGATCTCGAACGAGTAGATTTTGTCGCCCGCCGTCACCGTCTGCGCTTCCAGATCGACGGTAAAACGGATGCCCGGCTGCGCCGCCACCAGCTTAAACATCTCATCCACCTGCTCGTCGCTGAGGCGCACCGGCAGCAGCTGGTTGTTAAAGCTGTTGCCGTAGAAAATATCGGCGAAGCTCGGCGCAATCACTACGTGAAAACCAAAATCGGTCAGCGCCCAGGGCGCATGCTCACGCGACGAGCCGCAGCCGAAGTTTTCGCGCGCCAGCAGAATGCTGGTGCCCTGAAACTCTGGCTTGTTGAGCACAAAGCTGGCGGTCGGCACGGTGCCGGCGTCGTCGTCAAAGCGCCAGTCGTGAAACAGATGCGCGCCAAAGCCGGTGCGCGTTACCTTCTGCAAGAACTGCTTGGGAATAATGGCGTCGGTGTCGACGTTCGCCGCGTCCAGCGGGGCGACAATGCCGGTATGCTGAGTGAATTTTTTCGCCATGATCAAGCTCCTGTCAGTTCACGGATATCGGCAAAGTGGCCGGAAACCGCGGCGGCGGCGGCCATCGCCGGGCTGACCAGATGCGTGCGTCCGCCGCGGCCCTGGCGCCCTTCAAAGTTACGGTTGCTGGTCGAGGCGCAGCGCTCGCCTGGATTCAGACGGTCGTTGTTCATCGCCAGGCACATCGAGCAGCCCGGCAGGCGCCATTCGAAACCGGCTTCCAGAAAGATTTTATCCAGGCCTTCCGCTTCCGCCTGCGCTTTCACCGGACCGGAGCCCGGCACCACCATCGCCACCACGCCCGGCGCGACCTTGCGTCCTTTAGCAATCGCCGCCGCGGCGCGCAGATCCTCGATACGTGAGTTGGTGCAGGAGCCGATAAACACCTTATCGATCGCCACGTCGGTCAGGCGAATGCCCGGCTGCAGATTCATATAGGCGAGCGCCTTCTCGGCGGAGGCGCGTTCGACCGGATCGGTAAACGAGGCCGGGTTCGGGATCGGCTCATCCACGGCGATTACCTGGCCCGGGTTGGTGCCCCAGGTCACCTGCGGCGCGATATCGGCAGCGTTCAGCGTAACCACCGCGTCGTAGTGCGCGCCTGCGTCCGATTTCAGGGTGCGCCAGTATTCCACCGCCTGCTCCCACTTCTCGCTCTGCGGCGCGAACTGACGGCCTTTCAGGTAGTTGAAGGTAGTCTCGTCGGGGGCGACCAGGCCCGCCTTGGCGCCCATCTCGATCGCCATATTGCACAGCGTCATGCGGCCTTCCATGCTCAGGGCTTCGATAGCCGGACCGCAGAATTCGACCACGTGGCCGGTGCCGCCCGCGCTGCCGGTTTTCCCGATAATCGCCAGCACGATATCCTTCGCGGTGATGCCCGGCGCGGCGTCGCCCAGCACCTCGATTTTCATGGTCTTCGCGCGACCCTGCTTCAGCGTCTGGGTCGCGAAAACATGCTCCACTTCTGAGGTGCCGATGCCGAAAGCCAGCGAACCGAACGCGCCGTGCGTGGCGGTGTGTGAATCACCGCAGACGATGGTCATGCCCGGCAGCGTCATGCCTTGCTCTGGCCCGATAACGTGCACGATGCCCTGGAACGGGTGGTTCAGATCGTAGAGCTGTACGCCGAACTCGGCGCAGTTCTTCATCAGCTCCTGCATCTGGATGCGCGCCATCTCGCCGGAGGCGTTGATATCTTTGGTCTGGGTCGAAACGTTATGGTCCATGGTGGCGAACGTCTTCGACGGCTGACGCACTTTGCGGCCGTGGGCGCGCAGACCGTCGAAGGCCTGCGGCGACGTCACCTCATGGATCAGGTGACGATCGATATAGAGCAGCGGCGTCTCGTTGGGCGCTTCGTGAACGACATGTGCATCAAATAACTTCTGGTATAAGGTTTTCATTATTTTATTTTTCCTCGGCGATAAAGCGGGCAATCACGCTGCCCATCTCATCTGTGGTGACGGCGGGGCCATCACCGGCCAAATCTCGGGTACGGTAGCCTTCTTCCAGCGCGCGGCTGACGGCGCGCTCAATGCTGTCGGCGGCGGCGTCCGCATTCAGGCTGTAGCGCAGCAGCAGCGACAGCGACAGGATCTGCGCCACCGGGTTCGCGATATTCTGTCCGGCGATATCCGGCGCGGAGCCGCCTGCCGGCTCATACAGACCGAAACTCTCTTCATTCAGGCTGGCTGACGGCAGCATGCCCATCGAGCCGGTGATCATCGCGCACTCGTCAGAGAGAATGTCGCCGAAGAGATTGGAGCAGAGCAGCACGTCGAACTGCGACGGGTCTTTAATCAGCTGCATGGTGGCGTTATCGATATACATATGGCTCAGCTGCACGTCGGGATAATCCTGCGCCACTTCATTAACGATTTCGCGCCACATCACCGAGGTTTGCAGCACGTTGGCTTTATCGATAGAGGTGACTTTATTGCGACGCTTGCGCGCCGACTCAAAAGCGATGCGGGCGATGCGTTCAATCTCGAAACGGTGATAAACCTCGGTGTCGAAGGCGCGCTCATGCGGACCGCTGCCTTCACGACCTTTCGGCTGGCCGAAGTAGATACCGCCGGTGAGCTCGCGCACGCACAGAATATCGAAACCTTTTGCGGCGATATCGGCGCGCAGCGGACAAAAAGCTTCCAGCCCCTGGTAGAGCGCGGCGGGACGCAGGTTGCTGAACAATCTGAAATGCTTGCGCAGCGGCAGCAGCGCGCCGCGTTCCGGCTGCGCGGCGGGCGGCAGATGCTCCCATTTCGGGCCGCCGACTGAGCCGAACAGGATCGCGTCGGCCTGCTCGCAGCCTGCGACGGTCGCAGGCGGCAGCGGTTCACCGTGACGGTCGATGGCGATGCCGCCAACGTCATACTCGCTGGTGGTAATACGCATATCAAAGCGGTGACGAATGGCGTCCAGCACTTTCAGGGCCTGCGCCATCACTTCCGGGCCGATACCGTCGCCGGGCAATACTGCGATATGAGAAGAGGTAGACATAGTTACACCGTTTCCTTCTGAAATTTGCGCTGCAATTCTTTTTCGACTTCTTTGGCGCGCCAGATATTGTTCAGCGCGTTCACCATCGCTTTCGCGGAGGATTCGACGATATCGGTCGCCAGACCCACCCCGTGGAATTTGCGGCCGTTATAGTTGACCACGATATCCACCTGGCCCAGCGCGTTTTCGCCGTGGCCTTTCGCCGTTAACTTGTAGTTCACCAGCTCGGCTTCGAAGCCGGTAATGCGGTTGATCGCCTGGTAAACCGCGTCGACCGGGCCGTTGCCGGTGGCAGCGTCCGCTTTGGTCTCTTCGCCGCAGCCCAGCTGTACCGACGCGGTCGCCGTGACGCTGGAGCCGGTCTGCACGTTGAATTCGTTCAGCTGGAAATACTCTGGCTCTTCATGCTGCTTGTTGATAAAGGCCAGCGCTTCCAGATCGTAATCGAACACCTGGCCTTTCTTGTCGGCCAGCTTCAGGAAAGCGTCATAAAGCGCGTCCAGGCTGTAGTCGCTCTCTTTATAGCCCATCTCTTCCATGCGGTGCTTCACCGCAGCGCGGCCGGAGCGCGAGGTCAGGTTCAGCTGGATTTTGTGCAGGCCGATCGACTCCGGCGTCAGGATTTCGTAGTTCTCACGGTTTTTCAGCACGCCGTCCTGATGAATACCGGAGGAGTGGGCAAAGGCGTTAGAGCCGACCACCGCTTTGTTCGCCGGGATCGGCATATTGCAGATCTGGCTGACCATCTGGCTGGTGCGGTAGATTTCCTGATGCTGGATGTTGGTATGCACGTTCAGGATCTGCTGGCGGGTTTTAATCGCCATGATGACCTCTTCCAGCGCGCAGTTGCCGGCGCGCTCGCCCAGACCGTTCAGCGTGCCTTCCACCTGGCGTGCGCCCGCCTGCACGGCCGCCAGCGCGTTGCCGGTCGCCATGCCTAAATCGTCATGGGTGTGCACCGACAGAATCGCTTTATCGATATTGGGCACGCGATTAATCAGCTGGCTAATGATGCTGGCGTATTCGCCCGGCAGGGTGTAGCCCACGGTGTCCGGAATGTTGATGGTGGTGGCGCCGGCGTTAATCGCTGCCTCCACAACACGACACAGATCGTCGATAGGCGTGCGGCCGCCATCTTCGCAGGAGAACTCCACGTCGCTGGTGTAGTTGCGCGCACGCTTCACCATGTGCACCGCGCGTTCAATCACCTCTGGTAAGGTGCTGCGCAGTTTGGTGGCGATATGCATTGGCGAGGTGGCGATGAAGGTGTGGATACGATAGGCCTCCGCCACGCGCAGCGCTTCATAGGCGGCGTCGATATCTTTCTCGACGCAGCGCGCCAGCCCGCAGACGCGGCTGTTTTTAATGGTGCGCGCGATGGTCTGTACGGATTCGAAGTCGCCCGGCGACGAGACCGGAAAACCGACTTCCATCACGTCGACGCCCATGCGCTCCAGCGCCAGTGCGATCTGCAATTTTTCTTTCACACTCAGGCTGGCCTGTAATGCCTGCTCACCGTCGCGCAGAGTGGTATCGAAAATAATGACTTGCTGGCTCATCGTATTCATCCTTATGCGTTAACTTCACCGTGCAACGAGCATAAAAAAACCCGCGCAAGGCGCGGGTTTTTAGCTTTCAGCAGGTTCGAATCAGTGTTTGATTCTGCCCACGAGTCTACCGCGCAAACTGAATGCGTTAAGTAGTAGACCGAGTAGGCGGAATGAATGAAACATGGATTCGAACCTCGTAAAATTTTGTGCTGCACATATTGGTACTGGAATCGCGACGGGATGTCAACCATAAGTAAAAGGGTATTTTCAGCGAACGTTAAGAAAATAATTCTGCGATTTTGCGCCAGATCAGTGGAACAGACAATGTGCGGAAAAATGGCGCGCAGGAGAGGCGGAGTACGGCAATGATTTCACTATATATATTTGATTTTTAATGATTTAAAAGGCGTTATTTGACCGCCGCAGCAAAACCGTTTTGCCGCTGCGTGGCAGCACATTGTTGTGCATTGCCTTTATTTTAGAGTTGATAACGCCAGAAATGAATTTCGCAGGAAAATTGTGGGCTGATGTTGGCAGAATTAATTTTTTATTATTTCTTATAACCCGCTGAAAATGATTTTGTCTTCAGCATTTTCTTCTGCCTAACTTCCGGTGAATTAGATAATTCCTCGCGCCCTTAACTTATCGCGCAGAGGCTTTACGGCCGGCGGAACGATAAGCGCAGATTCTGACGTTTGCCTGCCAGGTTTTCTACGGTTATGGTAATCGACCAACTCTTAAAACAATTAACCAAGCAGATTTCTCTGTATCTGGATGTCGGAAAGGCGTTCCGGCGTCTGCGCATAAACATAAGGTTTTGATCTTAACTGGCGAATGTGGGGCAGGATGCCAGTGGCGCGCAGGAACAGCGAGCGTCAGTGGATTCAGTTCCTCAAGCCTGGAGGCAGAAAATGGAGATGTTGTCAGGAGCCGAAATGGTCGTCCGTTCGTTAATCGATCAGGGCGTGAAGCAGGTGTTTGGTTATCCGGGCGGCGCGGTGCTGGATATTTATGATGCGCTGCAAACCGTCGGCGGAATCGATCATGTACTGGTGCGCCATGAGCAGGGCGCGGTACATATGGCGGACGGCCTGGCGCGCGCGACTGGCGAAGTCGGCGTGGTGCTGGTGACCTCGGGACCCGGCGCAACCAATGCGATTACCGGTATCGCCACCGCCTATATGGATTCGATTCCGCTGGTGATCCTGTCAGGGCAGGTGCCGTCCTCGCTGATTGGCTACGACGCCTTTCAGGAGTGCGACATGGTGGGGATTTCCCGCCCGGTGGTGAAACACAGCTTTCTGGTGAAAAACACCGAAGAGATCCCGACCGTGCTGAAAAAAGCGTTCTGGCTGGCGGCCAGCGGGCGTCCAGGGCCGGTGGTGATCGATCTGCCGAAGGATATTCTGAATCCGGCCAAAAAACTCCCTTATGTCTACCCGGAATCGGTGAGCATGCGCTCCTACAACCCGACGATTCAGGGGCACAAAGGACAGATTAAGCGCGCGCTCAATACGCTGCTTGCCGCGCGTAAGCCGGTGATATACGTCGGCGGCGGCGCAATTACCTCGGCGTGCGAGGCGGAGCTGTTGCAGCTTGCGGAGCAGCTAAACATTCCGGTCACCAGTTCGCTGATGGGGCTGGGCGCTTTCCCCGGCACGCATCGACAGTCGGTGGGCATGCTCGGCATGCACGGCACCTACGAAGCCAATATGACGATGCATAACGCCGATCTTATCTTTGCCGTCGGCGTGCGCTTTGACGATCGCACCACCAATAACCTGGCAAAATATTGTCCGAACGCGACGGTGCTGCATATCGACATCGATCCGACTTCGATTTCGAAAACCGTGGCGGCGGATATTCCCATCGTCGGCGATGCGAAGCAGACGCTGCAGCAAATGCTCGATCTGCTGGCGCAGAGCGAGACGAAGCAGGATCTCGATAGCCTGCGCGACTGGTGGCAGAGCATCGAGGGCTGGCGCAGTCGTAAATGCCTGGCGTTCGATCGCAACAGTGAAAAGATCAAGCCGCAGGCGGTGATCGAAACGATCTTTCGCCTGACTAACGGCGACGCCTACGTCACGTCGGACGTTGGCCAGCATCAGATGTTTGCCGCGCTCTATTATCCCTTTGACAAACCGCGCCGCTGGATCAACTCCGGCGGGCTCGGCACCATGGGCTTTGGGCTGCCGGCCGCGCTGGGCGTGAAAATGGCGCTGCCGGAAGAGACGGTGATCTGTGTAACCGGCGACGGCAGCATTCAGATGAATATTCAGGAGCTCTCCACCGCGCTGCAGTACGATTTGCCGGTGCTGGTGCTGAGCCTGAACAACCGCGTGCTCGGTATGGTGAAGCAGTGGCAGGATATGATCTATTCAGGCCGCCATTCGCAGTCGTATATGGAGTCGCTGCCGGACTTTGTGCGCCTGGCTGAGGCGTACGGTCACGTTGGCATTGCGATTCAGCATCCGTCTGAGCTGGAAGAGAAGCTGCAGCTGGCGCTGGATACGCTGGCGAAAGGGCGGCTGGTGTTCGTCGACGTCACCGTCGACGGCAGCGAGCACGTCTACCCGATGCAAATCCGCGGCGGGTCGATGGATGAGATGTGGCTGAGCAAAACGGAGAGGACATAATTATGCGTCGTATTTTATCGGTTCTGCTGGAGAACGAATCCGGCGCATTGTCTCGCGTGGTGGGCCTCTTTTCCCAGCGCGGCTATAACATCGAGAGCCTGACGGTCGCGCCGACCGACGATCCCACGCTGTCGCGTATGACCATCGAGACCGTTGGCGACGAAAAGGTGCTGGAGCAGATTGAAAAGCAGCTGCATAAGCTGGTGGATGTGCTGCGCGTCAGCGAGCTGGGGCAGGGCGCCTATGTCGAGCGCGAAATCATGCTGGTGAAGCTGCAGGCCACCGGTTACGGCCGTGAAGAGGTGAAACGCAGCGCGGAGATCTTCCGCGGCCAGATTATCGACGTGACGCCGACGCTGTACACGGTTCAGCTCGCAGGCACCAGCGACAAGCTTGACGCCTTTCTCAATACCGTGCGCGAAGTAGCGGAAATCGTTGAAGTAGCGCGTTCTGGCATCGTCGGCGTGTCGCGCGGCGATCGCATTATGCGGTAATTGCTCAGGGTGACAGTCTCTAACCCGGCGTAATGCCGGGTTTTTTTATTTTATGCGCTATGCAGGGATCGCTAAGAAAAGCGGTTGCTCAGCGCGAAGTTCTGCTGTTAGATGTTACAAACGAGTTACCCTTAGCTTATTTGCGGACATCTGCCCGCAATGCGGCTCGCCGTGAAGTATGGAGTTATCGTGAAACTGGATGAAATCGCGCGCCTGGCAGGCGTGTCGCGCACCACGGCCAGTTATGTCATCAATGGTAAAGCGCGGCAGTATCGTGTCAGCGAAAAAACCGTCGAGAAAGTGATGGCGGTCGTGCGTGAGCATAACTACCACCCCAACGCCGTAGCGGCGGGCCTGCGTGCTGGTCGTACGCGTTCGATCGGCCTGGTGATCCCCGACCTGGAAAACACCAGCTATACCCGCATTGCCAACTATCTTGAACGTCAGGCGCGTCAGCGCGGCTATCAGCTGCTGATCGCCTGCTCGGAAGATCAGCCCGACAATGAAATGCGTTGCATCGAACATCTGCTGCAGCGCCAGGTCGATGCGATAATCGTTTCAACCTCGCTGCCGCCTGAGCATCCGTTCTATCAACGCTGGATCAACGATCCGCTGCCGATTATCGCGCTGGACCGTGCGCTGGATCGTGAACACTTCACCAGCGTCGTGGGCGCCGATCAGGACGATGCCTTTACGCTGGCGGCTGAATTGCGTCAGCTGCCGGTGAAAAACGTGCTGTTTCTCGGCGCGCTGCCCGAGCTTTCCGTCAGCTTTCTGCGTGAAATGGGTTTCCGTGACGCCTGGAAAGAGGATCCGCGCCCCATCGACTATATCTACTGCAACAGCTTCGAGCGCACGGCGGCAGCGGCGCTGTTTGAGAAGTACCTTGACGGCCACGATATGCCGGAAGCGCTTTTTACCACGTCGTTCGGTCTGCTGCAGGGGGTCATGGACGTCACGCTGAAACGTGACGGACGCCTGCCGACTGACCTCGCGATCGCTACATTTGGCGACCACGAATTACTGGACTTTTTAGAGTGTCCGGTGCTGGCGGTGGGGCAGCGTCATCGCGACGTGGCGGAGCGCGTGCTGGAGTTAGTTCTGGCTTCGCTGGATGAACCACGAAAACCGAAACCGGGATTAACGCGCATTCGTCGAAATTTATTTCGTCGCGGCCAGCTCAGCCGCAAAGTTAAATAGCTGACGGGCAGCAATACCGCTGCCCTTAAATTTTTTTGTATTAACATTCGTCAATTTTAAGGGTAAAAAAGCGTAAAGCTGCGACACCTCATCTAACAAATTAGCTGCGATGTGATTGTTAAATGTTCATTTCTTTAGGCCGGTACGCACTCCCGCCCCGCCTGAAACAGTAGGCGCTGCTTTCGGAACTCCCCTAAAATGCCGCCCCTGTCTCAGAAATGGTGAAGAATATTAGCGCATCACGTCAGGCTTATTTTTAAGCGTTTTTTTTAGCAGTCTGGTTTTTATTCCATTATTCATCAGGTTAATTTTTAAAATTGACCTTTTGCCCAATTTGCCCCTTTTCAATCAGCGAAATCCCCCCTTGTAAATAGTTATATTCCCGCCGCGCTTCGGCTTGACAACGATTTCATCGCCTCCGTAAACTCGTGGCGTGGTAAAAAGTGGGGTAAAGTGGTGAAAATGGGGAGCTGAGGGGAAGACTGGCATGTTCCGTGGAGCAACGTTAGTCAATCTCGACAGCAAGGGGCGACTGGCCGTGCCAACGCGCTATCGCGAAACGCTGATCGGGGAATCTCAAGGGCAGATGGTTTGCACCATCGACCTTCATCAGCCATGCCTGTTGCTTTATACCCTGCCCGAATGGGAAATCATCGAAAAAAAGCTGTCTCGCTTATCCAGCATGAACCCCGTTGAGCGGCGCGTACAGCGCCTGCTGCTGGGGCATGCCAGTGAGTGTCAGATGGACAGCGCAGGCCGTTTGCTGCTGGCGAATACCCTTCGGCAACACGCGCACCTGACGAAAGAAGTGATGCTGGTCGGCCAGTTCAACAAGTTTGAACTGTGGGATGAACAGACCTGGTATCAACAAGTCAAGGATGACATTGACGCAGAACAGTCGGCTCAGGAACCTTTATCTGAGCGGTTGCAGGACTTGTCGCTATAGCTATGCAGGAAAATTTTAAACATACCACGGTGCTGCTGGACGAGGCGGTTAACGGCCTCAACATCAGGGAAGACGGCATCTACATCGACGGCACCTTCGGTCGCGGCGGACATTCACGTCTGATTCTGTCGCAACTGGGCCCGCAAGGACGGCTTATCGCCATCGATCGCGACCCGCAAGCTATCGCCGCCGCCGCCGAAATCGCCGATCCGCGTTTCTCGATCGTGCATGGCCCCTTCTCCGCGCTGGCTGACTATGTCGAGGAGCTGGGCTTAAGCGGCAAAATCAACGGCATCTTGCTCGATCTGGGCGTCTCGTCGCCGCAGCTGGACGACGCGGAACGCGGCTTCTCCTTTATGCGTGACGGGCCGCTGGATATGCGCATGGATCCAACGCGAGGCCATTCCGCCGCCGAGTGGCTGCTGCAAGCAGAAGAGGCGGATATCGCCTTTGTGCTGAAGACCTACGGCGAAGAGCGTTTTGCGAAACGCATTGCGCGCGCCATCGTCGAGCGCAACCGCGAACAGCCGATGACGCGCACCAAAGAGCTGGCCGACGTTATCGCGGCGGCAACGCCGGTGAAAGATAAATTTAAGCATCCGGCAACGCGCAGCTTTCAGGCGATCCGTATCTGGATCAACAGCGAGCTGGAAGAGATTGAAGAAGCGCTGAAAGGGGCGCTAACGGCGCTGGCGCCCGAAGGACGCCTCTCCATCATCAGCTTCCACTCGCTGGAAGATCGTCTGGTGAAGCGTTTTATGCGCGACCAGAGCCGCGGCCCACAGGTGCCAGCCGGTCTGCCGATGACCGAGTCGCAGCTTAAAGCGCTGGGCGGACGTCAGCTGAAGCTGCTCGGCAAAATGACGCCGGGTGACGCGGAGGTGGCGGACAACCCGCGCGCGCGCAGTTCGGTCCTGCGCATCGCAGAGAGAACCGACGCATGATCGGCAACGAACGTCACAGCCTGCCCGGCGTCATCGGCGGCGATCTGCTGCGGTTCGGCAAAATCCCGCTGATTTTGCTCACCGCCGTGCTGGTGTCGGCCGTGATGGTGGTGACGACGACACACAAAACGCGTCTGCTGACCGCGCAGCGCGAACAGCTGGTATTAGAGCGCGACGCGCTAGACATTGAATGGCGTAACCTGATCCTTGAGGAGAACGCGCTGGGCGATCACAGCCGGGTGGAGCGCATCGCCACCGAAAAGCTGCAGCTACAGCACGTAGACCCATCCCAGGAAAATATCGTGGTACAGAAATAAGGAACGCTAAATAGCAATGAGCGGCGCAAGCAAAACGCTGAAGAAGTTGAAAAAACAGGAAGATAAGGCCAGCTTTGTAAGCTGGCGTTTTGCGTTGCTGTGCGGCTGTATTTTACTGGCGCTGTTTGGCCTGCTCTCACGTGTCGCCTGGCTGCAGGTCATCAGCCCCGATAAGCTGGTGAAAGAGGGCGATTTGCGCTCGCTGCGCGTACAGGCGGTGCCTACCGCGCGCGGCATGATCAGCGATCGCGCCGGTCGTCCGCTGGCGGTCAGCGTGCCGGTCAACGCCATCTGGGCCGACCCGAAAGAGCTGCACGACGCGGGCGGCGTGACCCTCGACGGCCGCTGGAAAGCGCTCGCCGACGCGCTCTCTATTCCTCTCGATCAGCTGGCGACGCGCGTCAACGCCAATCCCAAAGGACGCTTCATCTATCTGGCGCGCCAGGTCAATCCCGCCATCAGCGACTACATCAAAAAGCTGCGACTGCCCGGCATCCATCTGCGCGAAGAGTCGCGCCGCTACTATCCGGCCGGTCAGGTGACGTCTCACCTGATCGGCTTTACCAATATTGATGGCCAGGGGATCGAAGGCATCGAGAAGAGCTTCGATAAATGGCTGACCGGCGCGCCGGGCGAGCGAACGGTGCGTAAAGACCGTAACGGCCGCGTGATTGAAGATATCTCATCGGTGGACAGCCGCGCCGCCCATAACCTGACGCTCAGCATCGACGAACGCCTGCAGGCGCTGGTCTACCGCGAACTTAACAATGCGGTAGCGTTCAACAAAGCTGAATCGGGCACGGCCGTACTGGTGGACGTCAATACTGGCGAAGTGCTGGCGATGGCCAACAGCCCGGCCTACAACCCCAATAACCTCAGCAACACGCCGAAAGAGATGATGCGCAACCGCGCCATCACCGACATCTTCGAGCCTGGCTCGACCGTCAAGCCGATGGTGGTGATGACGGCGCTGCAGCGCGGCGTGGTGCGGGAAAACAGCGTGCTTAATACCGTGCCGTACCGCGTTAACGGTCATGAGATCAAAGACGTGGCGCGCTATAACGAATTGACCCTTACCGGGGTTCTGCAGAAGTCGAGTAACGTCGGCGTTTCACGGCTGGCGTTAGCGATGCCCTCCTCAGCGCTTGTAGAAACTTATGCGCGCTTTGGTCTGGGTAAACCGACCAATTTGGGGCTGGTCGGGGAAAGTAGTGGCTTATACCCTCAAAAACAACGGTGGTCTGACATAGAGAGGGCCACCTTCTCTTTCGGCTACGGGCTAATGGTAACGCCGTTACAGTTAGCGCGTGTCTACGCGACCATCGGCAGCTACGGCATCTTCCGGCCGCTGTCGATTACCAAAGTTGATCCGCCTGTCGCAGGCGAGCGCGTCTTCCCGGAACCGCTGGTGAAAACCGTGGTTCATATGATGGAAAGCGTCGCGCTGCCGGGCGGCGGCGGCGTAAAAGCGGCCATTAAAGGCTATCGCATCGCGATCAAAACCGGTACGGCGAAAAAAGTCGGCCCGGATGGCCGCTACGTCAATAAATATATCGCCTATACCGCAGGCGTCGCGCCTGCCAGTCATCCTCGTTTTGCGCTGGTGGTGGTGATCAACGATCCCCAGGCCGGCAAGTATTACGGTGGTGCGGTTTCCGCGCCGGTGTTCGGTGCCATCATGGGCGGCGTTCTACGCACCATGAATATCGAACCGGACGCGTTGCCGACCAATGACAAAAACGAGCTGGTGACAAACAGAAGTGAGGAAAAAAGTGACAGATCGTAACCTGCGCGACTTGCTGGACCCGTGGGTGCCAGGCGCGCCGGCGCGTCCCCTGGGTGACATGACACTGGATAGCCGCAAGGCGGCGTCCGGCGATCTGTTTGTGGCCATCGCAGGCCACCACGCCGATGGACGGCGTTTTATTCCGCAGGCAATCGCGCAGGGCGTGGCCGCCGTGATTGCAGAGGCCGAAGGCGAAGCCAGCGATGGCGATATTCGCGAAATGCACGGCGTGCCGGTGATTTACCTGGCGCAGCTGGCGCAGCGGCTCTCCGCGTTGGCGGGCCGCTTCTATGGTCAGCCCGGCGAAAAGCAGAAGCTGATTGGCGTGACCGGCACCAATGGCAAAACCACGACCACGCAGCTGCTGGCGCAGTGGGCGCAGCGGCTGGGCGAAACCGGCGCGGTGATGGGCACGGTCGGCAACGGCCTGCTCGGACAGCTGACCGCCGCAGAGAACACCACCGGCTCGGCTGTGGAGGTCCAGCATCTGCTGCAGGAGCTGGCGCAGCAGGGCGCGACGCTGACCGCGATGGAGGTCTCTTCACACGGTCTGGTGCAGCATCGCGTTGCCGCGCTGCCGTTCGCCGCCGCGGTCTTTACTAATCTGAGCCGCGATCATCTCGACTATCACGGCGACATGCAGAGCTACGAATCGGCTAAAAAGCGGCTGTTTACCGACCATCAGGTCGGCGAAATGATCCTGAACGCCGACGACGAAGCAGGACGCCGCTGGCTGGCGACGCTGCCCGACGCCGTTGCCGTTACCATGGAAAACAATCTCCAGCCTGGCTGTCACGGCCGGTGGGTAAAAGCCGAAGAGGTGACTTATCAGGACAATGGCGCGCATATTCGCTTCAGCTCAAGCTGGGGCGAAGGTGAATTCAGCAGCCGTCTCATGGGCGCGTTCAACGTCAGCAATCTGCTGCTGGCGTTCGCCACGCTGCTGGCGCTCGATTATCCGCTCGCCGATCTGGTGCGGACGGCGCCGCAGCTGCAGCCGGTATGCGGGCGCATGGAGGTCTTCAGCGCGCCGGGCAAGCCGACCGTAGTGGTGGATTATGCCCATACGCCAGACGCGCTGGAGAAGGCGCTGGAAGCCGCGCGCCTGCACTGTAAAGGCAGGTTGTGGTGCGTGTTTGGCTGCGGTGGCGATCGCGACAAAGGCAAGCGTCCCCTGATGGGCGCTATCGCCGAGCAGTTCGCGGACGTCGTAGTGATTACCGACGATAACCCGCGCAGCGAAGATCCGCAGGCTATCGTTAACGACATTTTGACCGGCCTGCTTGAGCCGCACCGCGCGCGCGTTGTCGCTGGACGGGCGCAAGCGGTCACTAACGCTGTTCTGCAGGCCCAGCCTGACGACATCGTACTGGTGGCGGGCAAAGGTCATGAAGATTATCAAATCGTGGGAAATCGTCGTCTGGATTATTCCGACCGCGCCACGGTTGCCGCGTTATTAGGAGTAACGGCATGATCCCGGTTTCCCTTACCACGCTGGCCGAGATCAGCGGCGGCGCGCTTTACGGCAGCGATCTTGTGCTGAGCGACGTCACGACCGATACGCGCAAAGTGACGCCCGGCAGCCTGTTCGTCGCGCTGGTGGGCGAACGCTTCGACGCCCACGATTTTGCCGCTGACGCTATCGCCAGCGGCGCGCAGGCGTTATTAGTGAGTAAGCATTTACCTTTTTCTGTCCCGCAGGTCGTCGTGGCCGACACGCGTATCGCGTTCGGCAAGCTGGCCGCCTGGGTGCGCCAGCAGTCGAAGGCGCGCGTCGTGGCGCTGACCGGCTCCTCCGGTAAAACCTCCGTCAAAGAGATGACTGCCGCCATCCTGCGCGAGTGCGGCGAAACGCTCTATACCGCCGGCAACCTGAATAACGATTTTGGCGTGCCGATGACGCTGCTACGCCTCACCGAACAGCATCAGTATGCGGTGATCGAACTGGGCGCCAATCATCAGGGCGAAATCGCCTATACCACCGAATTGACGCGCCCAGAGAGCGCGCTGGTGAATAACCTGGCGGCGGCGCATCTGGAAGGCTTCGGTTCGCTGGCGGGCGTGGCGAAGGCGAAAGGGGAGATCTTCAACGGTCTGCCGGCGAACGGCACCGCTATCCTCAACGCCGACAGCAACGACTGGCCGCACTGGCAGGCCAACCTGCACGGCAAGCGCGTCTGGCGCTTTTCGCCGCAGGCATCTGACAGCGACTTTACCGCGCGCGATATCCGCCTGGGCGTAGACGGCACCCACTTTATCCTGCAGACGCCGCGCGGCGACATCGACGTCACGCTGCCGCTGCCTGGCCGCCATAATATCGCCAACGCGCTGGCTGCCGCCGCGCTGGCGCTGTCGGTCGACGCGCCGCTTAGCGCCATTCAGAGCGGGTTAAAAAAGCTGCAGGCCGTGCCGGGCCGTCTGTTTCCTATTCGACTCGGCGAGCATCAGCTGCTGCTTGACGACAGCTATAACGCCAACGTCGGCTCAATGACGGCCGCCGCGCAGGTGCTGGGTGAGATGCCCGGCTATCGCGTTATGGTGGTCGGCGATATGGCCGAGCTGGGCGAAGAGGCGGAACAGTGTCATCGCGAAGTCGGGCTGGCGGCGAAAGCCGCGGGCGTCGATCGCGTGCTGAGCGTCGGCACACTGAGCGCCAGCATTAGTGAAAGCAGCGGGGTTGGCGAACATTTCGCCACTAAGACCGCGCTGACTGAACGTTTACGGACGTTGTTGTCCGAACATCGGGAATTAACCGTTTTGATTAAAGGTTCGCGGAGTGCTGCCATGGAGCAGGTCGTGCAGAATCTACAGGAGATGGGAACATGTTAGTCTGGCTGGCCGAGCATCTGGTCGCTTTTTATTCCGGCTTCAACGTCTTTTCATATTTGACGTTTCGCGCCATCGTCAGCCTGCTGACCGCTTTATTTATCTCTTTATGGATGGGGCCGCGCCTGATCGCCTGGCTGCAAAAGCTGCAAATTGGTCAGGTAGTGCGCAATGACGGTCCGGAGTCGCACTTCAGCAAGCGCGGCACCCCGACCATGGGCGGGATTATGATCCTCACCTCAATTACCGTTTCGGTACTGATGTGGGCCTATCCTTCTAACCCCTACGTCTGGTGCGTGCTGGTCGTGCTGGTGGGCTTTGGCATCATCGGCTTTGTCGATGACTATCGCAAAGTGGTGCGCAAAGATACCAAAGGACTGATCGCGCGCTGGAAATATTTCTGGATGTCGGTGATTTCGCTCGGCGTGGCGTTCGCGCTCTACGCCGCTGGCAAAGGGACGCCCGCCACGCAGCTGGTAGTGCCGTTTTTCAAAGACATCATGCCCCAGCTTGGCCTGTTCTACGTCGTGCTGGCCTACTTCGTTATCGTTGGCACCGGCAATGCCGTTAATCTCACCGACGGTCTGGACGGCCTGGCGATTATGCCGACCGTGTTTGTCGCTGCCGGGTTCGCGCTGGTGGCCTGGGCAACCGGCAACGTCAAGTTCGCCGAGTATCTGCATATTCCCTACTTGCGCCATGCGGGCGAGCTGGTGATCGTCTGTACCGCCATCGTCGGGGCAGGGCTGGGCTTTTTGTGGTTCAACACTTATCCGGCGCAGGTTTTTATGGGCGATGTGGGATCGCTGGCGCTGGGCGGCGCGCTCGGCACGCTCGCCGTGCTGCTGCGTCAGGAATTTTTACTGGTGATCATGGGCGGCGTGTTCGTGGTTGAGACGCTGTCGGTGATCCTGCAGGTAGGATCGTTCAAGCTACGCGGACAGCGCATTTTCCGCATGGCGCCGATTCATCATCACTATGAACTGAAAGGCTGGCCGGAACCGCGCGTCATCGTGCGCTTCTGGATCATTTCGCTGATGCTGGTGCTTATTGGCCTGGCCACGCTGAAGGTACGTTAATTATGGCTGACTATCGGGGCAGAAAAGTCGTCATTATCGGGCTGGGCCTCACGGGGCTCTCCTGTGTTGATTTCTTTTTAGCGCAAGGCGTAACGCCGCGCGTGATGGATACCCGTGTGTCGCCGCCGGGACTCGACAAGCTGCCTCAACAGGTAGAGCGCTATACCGGCGGGCTGAACAGCGACTGGCTGCTGGCGGCTGATCTGATCGTCGCCAGCCCAGGCATGGCGCTGGCGCATCCGGCATTAACTGAAGCGGCCGAGGCGGGCGTGGAAATCGTCGGCGATATTGAGCTGTTCTGCCGCGAAGCGCAGGCACCGATCGTGGCGATCACCGGCTCCAACGGCAAGAGCACCGTTACCACGCTGGTTGGCGAGATGGCGCGCGCTGCAGGATGGCAGGTCGGCGTGGGCGGCAATATCGGCCTGCCGGCGCTGTCGCTGCTGAAATCGCCCGCACAGCTTTACGTGCTGGAGCTCTCCAGCTTCCAGCTCGAAACCACCTGGAGCCTGAAAGCCGCGGCGGCGACCATTCTCAATGTCACCGAAGATCATATGGATCGCTATCCGCTCGGTATGCAGCAGTACCGCGCCGCGAAGCTGCGCATCTATGAAAACGCGCGGGTTTGCGTCGTCAATGCCGACGATGCGCTGACCCTGCCGGTGCGCGGCGCCGATGCGCGCTGCGTCAGCTTCGGCATCGATTTCGGCGACTATCACCTTAATCGTCAGCAGGGCGCCACCTGGCTGCGCGTGCAGGGTGAAAAAGTACTCAACACCGATGAGATGAAGCTGGTAGGCCAGCATAACTATACCAATGCGCTGGCCGCGCTGGCGCTGGCCGATGCCGTGGGCCTGCCGCGCGCCTCCAGCCTGGCGGCGCTGACCAGCTTTAGCGGGCTGGCGCATCGCTTCCAGCTGGTGCATGAAGCCAACGGCGTGCGCTGGATCAACGATTCGAAAGCCACTAACGTCGGCAGCACCGAAGCGGCGCTTAACGGCCTGCAGGTCAATGGCCGACTCTGGCTGCTGCTGGGCGGCGACGGCAAATCGGCGGATTTCACGCCGCTGGCGCGCTATGTGCAGGACGAGAAGGTTCGCCTCTACTGTTTTGGCCGCGATGGCGAGGCGCTGGCGGCGCTGCGTCCCGACAACGCCGTGCGCACCGAGACAATGCAGCAGGCGATGGCGCTGATCGCGCCGCAGGTGCAGCCTGGCGATATGGTGCTGCTGTCGCCCGCCTGCGCCAGCCTCGATCAGTTCCGTAATTTTGAACAGCGCGGCGATCGCTTCGCGCAGCTGGCGAAGGAGTTAGGCTGATGCGTATTCCTGGCGGCGCAATGCTCATCGGACTCTTCGCCTTTATCGGCAGCCGGCTTAAAGACTGGGTCATGGGCGCGCGCGAAAGCGACGATTCCGCTCTGGTGCTCTATGACCGCACGCTGCTGTGGCTCACCTTCGGCCTGGCGATTATCGGCTTCGTGATGGTGACCTCGGCCTCGATGCCGGTGGGGCAGCGTCTCAACGACGATCCTTTTTACTTTGCCAAGCGCGACGCCTTCTATATCGTGCTCGGGCTCGGCATCGCGCTGGTCACGCTGCGCGTGCCGATGGATTTCTGGCAGCGCTACAGCAACGCGATGCTGCTGGCCACGGTGGTGATGCTGCTGATCGTACTGGTGGTGGGCAGCTCGGTGAACGGCGCCTCGCGCTGGATCGCTCTCGGCCCGCTGCGTATCCAGCCAGCGGAACTCTCGAAGCTGTCGCTCTTCTGCTATCTCGCCAGCTATCTGGTACGCAAGGTAGAAGAGGTGCGCAATAACTTCTGGGGCTTCTGCAAACCGATGGGCGTGATGGTGGTGCTGGCAGTGCTGCTGCTGGCGCAGCCTGACCTTGGCACCGTGGTCGTGCTGTTTGTCACCACCCTGGCGATGCTCTTCCTGGCGGGCGCGAAGCTGTGGCAGTTTCTGGCGATTATCGGCTCCGGCATGTTCGCCGTGGTGCTGCTGATTATCGCGGAACCTTACCGTATGCGCCGCGTAACCTCGTTCTGGAACCCCTGGGAAGATCCTTTCGGCAGCGGCTATCAGCTGACGCAGTCGCTGATGGCGTTCGGCCGCGGCGAATTCTGGGGGCAAGGGCTCGGCAACTCGGTGCAAAAACTGGAGTATCTGCCGGAAGCGCACACCGACTTTATCTTCTCTATCATCGGCGAAGAACTGGGTTATATCGGTGTGGTTTTAGCCTTGTTGATGGTATTCTTCGTCGCTTTTCGTGCGATGTCGATCGGCCGCCGCGCGCTGGAGATCGATCAGCGTTTTTCCGGCTTTCTCGCCTGTTCTATCGGCGTGTGGTTCAGCTTCCAGGCGTTGGTTAACGTCGGCGCGGCAGCGGGCATGCTGCCGACGAAAGGGCTGACGCTGCCGCTGATCAGCTACGGTGGCTCCAGCCTGTTGATTATGTCGACGGCGATTGTGTTTTTACTGCGTATTGATTATGAAACGCGCCTGACCAAAGCGCAGGCGTTTACCCGAGGTGCCCGATGAGTGGGAAGCGTTTGATGGTGATGGCGGGTGGAACCGGCGGACATGTTTTCCCCGGTCTGGCCGTTGCCCATCATCTGATGGAACAGGGGTGGCAGGTTCGCTGGCTCGGCACCGCCGACAGAATGGAAGCGGATCTGGTGCCGAAACACGGTATCGAGATTGAGTTTATTCGCATCAGCGGTCTGCGCGGCAAAGGCCTGAAAGCGCTGCTGCTGGCGCCGATGCGGATTTTCAACGCCTGGCGTCAGGCGCGCGCCATTATGCGGGCATGGCAGCCGGACGTGGTGCTGGGCATGGGCGGCTACGTTTCCGGGCCTGGTGGTCTTGCGGCCTGGAGCTGCGGCATTCCAGTGGTGCTGCATGAGCAGAACGGCATTGCCGGGCTGACCAACAAGTGGCTGGCGAAGATCGCCAGCAAAGTGATGCAGGCCTTTCCCGGCGCCTTCCCGCATGCGGACGTTGTCGGCAATCCGGTGCGCACCGACGTGCTGGCGCTGCCGCTGCCGGACGCGCGCCTGGCCAACCGCAGCGGTCCAATTCGCGTGCTGGTGGTCGGCGGCAGCCAGGGCGCGCGGGTGCTGAACCAGACGCTGCCTCAGGTCGCGGCCGCGCTGGGCGACAGCGTGACGCTGTGGCATCAGACCGGCAAAGGCGCACAGCAGGATGTGCTTAAGGCGTACCAGCAGGTCGGCCAGACGCAGCATAAGGTCACGGAATTTATTGACGATATGGCGGCCGCCTACGCCTGGGCGGATGTGGTGGTGTGCCGCTCCGGCGCGCTTACCGTCAGCGAAATCGCTGCAGCGGGCTTACCGGCGATTTTCGTGCCTTTTCAGCATAAAGATCGTCAGCAGTACTGGAATGCGCTGCCGCTGGAAAAAGCGGGCGCGGCCAAAATTTTTGAGCAGCCGCAGTTTACCGCGGATGCCGTGGCGGAGACGCTGCGCCGCTGGGATCGCCCCACGCTGTTGAGCATGGCGGAAAAAGCCCGCCAGGTGGCGATCCCCGATGCGACCGACAGGGTCGCGCGTGAAGTGGCGCGCGCCGCGAAGTGAATAATCGGGCCAGCGTGCTGGCCGGTGCCGCAACAGGCACGGATAGAGATGACAGGTAACTGAGAACGATGAATACACAACAACTGGCAAAACTGCGCTCCATTGTGCCCGAGATGCGTCGCGTCCGGCACATTCACTTTGTCGGCATCGGCGGTGCCGGCATGGGCGGTATTGCCGAAGTGTTGGCGAACGAGGGTTACCATATTAGCGGCTCCGATCTGGCGCCGAACGCGGTGACGCAGCATCTGGCGGCGCTGGGCGCCACCATCTATTTTAACCATCGGCCGGAAAACGTCACCGACGCCAGCGTGGTGGTGGTCTCCAGCGCGGTGGCGCAGGACAACCCGGAACTGGTCGCAGCGCGCGAACAGCGTATTCCTGTGATCCGTCGCGCCGAGATGCTGGCGGAGCTGATGCGTTTTCGCCACGGCATCGCTATTGCCGGCACGCACGGCAAAACCACCACCACGGCGATGGTGTCGAGCATCTATGCAGAGGGTGGTCTGGATCCGACCTTCGTCAACGGCGGGCTGGTTAAGGCGGCGGGCACGCACGCGCGGCTCGGCAGCAGCCGTTACCTGATTGCTGAAGCGGATGAGAGCGACGCCTCTTTCCTGCATCTGCAGCCGATGGTGGCGGTAGTGACCAATATCGAAGCTGACCATATGGATACCTATCAGGGCGACTTCGAAAACCTGAAGCAGACGTTTATCAACTTTCTGCACAACCTGCCGTTTTACGGCCGTGCGGTAATGTGCATCGATGATGCGGTGATCCGCGATTTGATCCCGCGCGTGGGGCGTCATATCACCACCTACGGCTTTAGCGATGATGCCGATGTGCGCATTGAACACTATGAGCAGCGCGGCGCGCAGGGGCACTTTACCCTGGTGCGCCACGACAAGCCCCTTTTGCAGGTCACGCTGAATGCGCCAGGCCGTCATAACGCGCTGAACGCGGCCGCCGCCGTTGCGGTGGCGAGCGAAGAGGGCATTGATGACAACGCGATTCTTGCCGCGCTGAAAAGCTTCCAGGGAACAGGCCGTCGCTTCGATCTGCTGGGCGAATTCCCGACGGAGCCGGTAAACGGCAATCCGGGCACGGCGATGCTGGTCGACGATTACGGCCATCATCCGACCGAAGTCGACGCCACCATTAAGGCGGCGCGCGCCGGCTGGCCGGATAAAAAACTGGTGATGGCGTTTCAGCCGCACCGCTATACGCGCACCCGCGACCTGTTCGACGACTTCGCCAACGTGCTGTCCCAGGTCGATGTGCTGCTGATGCTGGATGTCTATTCAGCGGGCGAAACGCCGATTCCGGGCGCGGACAGCCGCGCGCTGTGCCGCTCTATTCGCGGGCGCGGCAAGGTCGATCCGGTGCTGGTGCCGGATCACGACGCGCTGCCGGAGATGCTGGCGCCGCTGCTGTCGGGCAACGATCTCATTCTGGTGCAGGGCGCCGGTAACGTCGGCAAAGTGGCGCGCAAGCTGGCGGATGGCAAGCTGCAGCCCGAGCGCAAAGCGGAGGAGCGTCATGGCTGATAAAGTCGCCGTCCTGATGGGCGGCACCTCGGCGGAGCGCGACGTGTCGCTGATGTCCGGCAGCGCGGTGCTGGCGGGTCTGCGTGAGGCGGGCGTTAACGCGCATGCGGTCGACACGCGCGACGTTTCGGTACTGACGCTGAAAGAGCAGGGCTTCGACGCCGCGTTTATTGCGCTGCACGGCCGCGGAGGCGAAGACGGCACGCTGCAGGCGGTGCTGGAATTTTTACAGCTGCCCTATACCGGCAGCGGCGTGATGGCGTCGGCCATTACCATGGATAAGCTGCGCACCAAACTGCTCTGGCAGGGGCGCGGATTGCCCTCGGGCCGTTTTGTCTGGCTGACGCGCGAGCAGTATCAGGCGGGTCTGAACGCAGAAATGCGCGACGCCGTTGAAGCGCTTGGGCTGCCGCTGTTCGTCAAGCCGAGCAGCGAAGGCTCCAGCGTCGGCATCAGCCGCGTCAATACGCTGGCAACGCTGCCTGCTGCGCTGGATGAAGCGTTCCGCCATGATGACAACGTGCTGATTGAAGCGTTTCTCAGCGGGGCGGAGTATACGGTCGGCATTATTGGCGACCAGATTCTGCCTGCCATACGCATTCAGACCGCCAGTGAGTTTTATGACTATGAAGCAAAATACATTTCTGACGATACTCAGTACTTCTGCCCGGCAGGATTGAGCGCGGAGCGGGAAGCGGAGCTACAGACGCTGGTCTGGGACGCGTGGCGCGCGCTGGGCTGTAGCGGCTGGGGACGCGTAGACGTGATGGCGGATGGCGAAGGCAACTTCCAGCTGCTGGAGGCGAACACCTCGCCAGGCATGACCAGCCACAGTCTGGTGCCGATGGCGGCAAGCGTTGCGGGCATAGGCTTCTCGCAGCTGGTGGCGCGCATTCTGGAACTGGCTGACTGATATGTCACAGGCGGCACTTAACGCACGGAACCGCGAGCCCCAGGAGCGCGTGCGCACGGGGCGCAGCAACGGGGCCAGACTGTTCGGCATCGTTTTTTTGCTGGTGGTCATTGGCATTATGATTTTCGGCGGGCTGGTGGTGCTGAAATGGATGAACGACGCGTCGCGCCTGCCGCTTTCACGGCTGGTGGTGACGGGCGAAACCCACTACACCACGCACGATGATATCCGCCAGGCGATTTTGTCGCTGGGCGCGCCGGGCACCTTTATGTCGCAGGATGTCGACATCCTTCAGCAGCAGATTGAGCGGCTGCCGTGGATTAAACAGGTCAGCGTGCGCAAGCAGTGGCCTGACGAGCTGAAGATCCATCTGGTGGAGTATGTGCCGGTGGCGCGCTGGAACGATCTGCACATGGTGGATGCGGACGGCGTCTCCTTCAGCGTGCCGGCCAGCCACATCGGCAAAGAAACAATGCCGATGCTGTACGGACCGGAAGGCAGCGAAAAAGAGGTGTTGGCGGGTTACCACAGCATGAGCGACGTGCTGAAAGCCAACAAATTTACCCTGAAGGTCGCGTCGATGACGGCGCGACGGTCATGGCAGCTGGTCACCAGCGACGATGTGCGCATCGAACTGGGGCGCGGCGAGCCCATGAAGCGTCTTAACCGATTTATCGAGCTCTATCCGGCGTTGCAGCAGCAAGGGCAGAACGAGCACAAGCGCATCAGCTATGTGGATTTGCGGTACGACTCGGGTGCAGCCGTGGGCTGGACGCCGGAGCCCGTAGAGCTCCAGGACAGTAATCAGCAACAGAACCAGGCACAGGCTAAACAATGATCAAGGCAACGGACAGAAAACTGGTAGTTGGACTCGAAATTGGCACCGCGAAGGTCGCCGCCCTGGTTGGGGAAATTCTGCCCGATGGTATGGTCAACATTATCGGGGTGGGCAGCTGCCCATCTCGCGGTATGGATAAAGGCGGCGTAAACGACCTTGAGTCGGTGGTGAAATGCGTACAGCGCGCCATCGATCAGGCCGAACTGATGGCGGATTGCCAGATCTCTTCCGTCTATCTCGCCTTATCGGGTAAACATATCAGCTGCCAGAACGAAATCGGGATGGTTCCGATTTCCGAAGAGGAAGTGACTCAGGATGATGTGGAAAACGTCGTACACACTGCAAAGTCAGTGCGCGTGCGTGATGAGCACCGCATCCTGCATGTTATTCCTCAGGAATACGCTATCGATTATCAGGAAGGCATCAAAAATCCGGTCGGCTTGTCGGGCGTGCGCATGCAGGCAAAAGTGCACCTGATCACATGTCACAACGATATGGCGAAAAATATCGTCAAGGCTGTTGAACGTTGTGGCCTGAAAGTTGACCAACTGATTTTTGCCGGTCTGGCGTCCAGTTTTGCGGTGCTGACCGAAGACGAACGTGAGCTTGGCGTCTGTGTTGTCGACGTCGGCGGCGGTACAATGGATATTGCTGTTTATACAGGCGGCGCGCTGCGTCACACTAAAGTGATCCCCTATGCGGGTAACGTGGTTACCAGCGACATCGCCTACGCCTTCGGCACGCCGCCGACAGACGCTGAAGCGATCAAGGTTCGCCACGGCTGCGCGCTGGGGTCGATTGTCGGCAAAGATGAAAATGTTGAAGTGCCGAGCGTGGGCGGACGTCCGCCGCGTAGTCTGCAACGGCAGACGCTGGCCGAAGTCATCGAGCCGCGCTACACCGAATTGCTGAATCTGGTCAATGACGAGATTTTGCAGCTACAGGAACAACTGCGTCAGCAGGGCGTTAAGCACCATCTGGCAGCCGGGATCGTACTGACCGGTGGCGCGGCGCAAATTGAAGGGCTGGCCGCCTGCGCACAACGCGTTTTCCATACGCAGGTGCGTATCGGGCAGCCGCTCAATATCACTGGATTGACAGATTACGCGCAGGAACCTTATTACTCGACCGCAGTGGGACTGCTGCACTACGGCAAAGAGTCCCATATGAACGGCGATGCAGAGACGGAAAAACGCGCATCAGTGGGTAACTGGTTCAAGCGCATTAATAGCTGGTTGAAGAAAGAATTTTGATTTTAGAAAGGAGACCATGCTGGCACTGTTTATGGTCTCCAGGCGACAGGCACATAACGGAGAGAAATCATGTTTGAACCGATGGAATTAACCAATGACGCGGTGATTAAAGTCATCGGCGTCGGCGGCGGCGGCGGCAATGCCGTAGAGCACATGGTGCGCGAGCGTATCGAAGGTGTGGAATTCTTTGCTGTGAACACCGACGCTCAGGCGTTGCGTAAAACAGCGGTTGGCCAGACTATCCAGATCGGCACCAATATCACCAAAGGTCTGGGTGCCGGCGCGAATCCGGAAGTGGGTCGTACCTCGGCGGAAGAAGATCGCGAAGCACTGCGTTCTGCGCTGGAGGGAGCAGACATGGTCTTTATCGCTGCCGGTATGGGCGGCGGTACCGGCACCGGCGCTGCGCCGGTGGTGGCGGAAGTGGCTAAAGACCTGGGCATTCTGACCGTTGCGGTCGTGACCAAGCCGTTCAACTTCGAAGGCAAAAAGCGCATGGCCTTTGCTGAGCAGGGCATCGCCGAACTCTCTAAGCATGTCGATTCACTGATTACTATCCCGAACGACAAGCTGCTGAAAGTGCTGGGTCGCGGCATCTCTCTGCTTGACGCTTTTGGCGCAGCAAACGACGTCCTGAAAGGCGCTGTACAGGGCATCGCTGAGCTGATTACACGTCCGGGCCTGATGAACGTCGACTTTGCTGACGTACGCACCGTAATGTCCGAAATGGGCTACGCGATGATGGGTTCCGGTGTCGCCTGCGGCGAAGATCGCGCGGAAGAGGCAGCCGAAATGGCGATCTCCAGCCCGCTGCTGGAAGATATCGACCTGTCTGGCGCGCGCGGCGTGCTGGTCAACATCACGGCGGGCTTCGACCTGCGTCTGGATGAGTTCGAAACCGTGGGTAACACCATCCGCGCCTTCGCCTCTGACAACGCCACCGTGGTTATCGGTACCTCGCTGGATCCGGAAATGAACGACGAACTGCGCGTTACCGTCGTGGCAACCGGCATTGGCATGGATAAGCGTCCGGAAATTACCCTGGTGACCAATAAGCCAGCCAGCCAGCCTGTGATGGATCATCGCTACCAGCAGCACGGTATGTCGCCGCTGCTGCAGGAGCAAAAGCCGGCGGCTAAAGTGGTCAACGACCAGACTGCGCAGTCAAACAAAGAGCCCGATTACCTTGATATTCCAGCGTTTCTGCGTAAGCAGGCCGATTAGGAATAAGCTGAGAATTGGGATTCTCCGCTCTTTGTGCTAAAGTGTTCGCCCGCTGGTAAAGTATACTGGCGGTCGGATGGGTAATATTGCGAGATAATACGATGATCAAACAAAGGACATTAAAACGTATTGTTCAGGCGACTGGCGTCGGTTTACATACCGGCAAGAAAGTCACGCTGACACTACGCCCTGCGCCGGCTAATACCGGGGTCATCTATCGTCGCACTGACTTGAATCCACCGGTTGATTTCCCGGCTGATGCAAAATACGTGCGCGACACCATGCTGAGTACCTGCCTGGTGAATGATGAAGGCGTACGTATTTCGACGGTTGAGCATTTGAACGCCGCGCTGGCTGGTCTGGGTATCGACAACATCATTGTTGAAGTGGATGCGCCGGAAATTCCGATTATGGACGGCAGCGCCGCGCCCTTTATCTATCTGCTGATGGATGCAGGCATCGAACAGCTGAACAGCGCCAAGAAATTTGTGCGCGTTAAGCAGACTGTTCGCGTGGAAGATGGCGACAAGTGGGCCGAGATCAAGCCATACAATGGTTTCTCTCTCGACTTTACCATCGACTTCAACCATCCGGCGATCGACTCCAGCTCTCAGCGCTATCAGCTGAACTTCTCTGCCGACTCTTTTGTTCGTCAGATTAGCCGCGCGCGGACTTTCGGCTTTATGCGTGAAATCGAGTATCTGCAATCCAAAGGCCTGTGCCTGGGCGGTAGTCTGGATTGTGCGATCGGCCTCGACGACTTCCGCGTGCTGAATGAAGAAGGCCTGCGTTTTGAAGATGAATTCGTTCGTCACAAAATGCTGGATGCGATCGGCGACCTGTTTATGTGCGGCCACAACATTATCGGCGCGTTTACCGCGTTCAAATCAGGCCACGCACTGAACAACAAGCTGCTGCAGGCCGTCCTGGCGAAACAAGAAGCCTGGGAATGGGCTACCTTCGAAGACGAAGCGGAACTGCCGCTGGCGTTCAAGGCACCGAATCTGGTTCTGGCTTAATTACCCCGGAATTTTTAAAGGCTGGTATCTGCTGACAACCCTCTCCGGTCAGCAGCGCCAGCCTTTTTTATTGCGCTTTTTTTGGTCCCCTGAAATTTTCGGCATGCTTCGCAGCAAAGCGTGCAACGTTGCTGAAACGCTGAACAAACAGGCGGCTTTTCTTCCAGAGCGACTTTAAACACTGATGTGGGCGCCCCACATTAATGGTACTATCAGGCGCTCTGAGAAGCTGAGCGCCGCTGTTCAAAGAGAGCGGTAACCCCCTGACAACGACGCGGTCGTTGATGCGCAATGGAAGAGTTGTGATCGGAATTTTTCTACGCTGGCGACATTTAGGCAGACGCTATTTCTGGCCTCATCTCCTGCTGGGGATGGTGGCGGCCAGCTTTGGCTTGCCTGTCTGCGCCCAGAGCGCTGAATTCAACCCTTCATCCGAATCCTCTTCCAGCAGCCTTTTCGTCGGCAATGCCGCGCGCTTCGATCATCTGATCCGACTGCAGGAAACGGCGCGCCGTCCCAGCTTTACGATAGATTACTGGCATCAGCACGCCATCCGTACCGTTATCCGTCATCTTTCCTTTACCCTGACGCCGCAGGCGGAAACGCCCGATAACCTGCCGCTGGCTGCGCACAGGCTGGCGCTGATCGATTCGCTTCAGGCATTGCTGACCACTCATACTTCTTTACGCCAGCCGTCGCAGCCGGTCGCCAACGCGCCGTACGATGCGCTTGCTCCTGCCACTTCACTGGCCGACTGGCGCAGTAAAACCCATGCAATTCGCGCCGGACCGTCTACGCTGCTTGTCTGAAACGTCTTTTAAAATACCTTTATTCATTATCGCAGCCCGCATTACGCGGCTGAATTGAGAAGTTTTTAATATGTTAATCAAGCTTTTAACCAAAATGTTTGGCAGCAGCAACGATCGTACCCTGCGCCGCATGCGCAAAGTCGTCGACGTCATCAACAAGATGGAACCGGATTTTGAGAAACTTTCAGACGACGAGCTGAAAGCGAAAACCGACGAGTTTCGCGAACGCCTGAAAAAAGGCGAGACGCTGGAAAATTTGATCCCGGAAGCCTTTGCGACAGTGCGTGAAGCCAGTAAACGCGTCTTCGGCATGCGTCACTTTGACGTGCAGCTGATTGGCGGCATGGTGCTGAACGATCGCTGCATCGCGGAGATGCGTACCGGTGAAGGTAAAACGCTGACCGCGACCCTGCCGGCCTACCTCAATGCGCTGAGCGGTAAAGGCGTGCACGTCGTCACCGTCAACGACTACCTGGCGCAGCGCGATGCGGAAAATAACCGTCCGCTGTTTGAGTTCCTGGGGCTGAGCGTCGGCATCAACCTGCCGGGCATGCCTTCGGTGGCGAAGCGTGAGGCCTACGCGGCGGATATCACCTACGGCACCAACAACGAATATGGCTTCGACTATCTGCGCGACAACATGGCCTTCAGCCCGGAAGAGCGCGTGCAGCGCAAGCTGAACTATGCGCTGGTGGATGAGGTCGACTCCATCCTGATCGACGAAGCGCGTACGCCGCTGATTATCTCCGGTCCGGCAGAAGACAGCTCGGAAATGTATACCCGGGTTAACAAAATCATTCCTGGCCTGATCCGTCAGGAGAAAGAGGACTCTGACAACTTCCAGGGCGAAGGCGATTTCTGGGTCGACGAGAAAGCGCGTCAGGCGCACATGACCGAGCGCGGTCTGGTCAAGGTGGAAGAGCTGCTGGTGAGCCAGGGCATTATGGAAGAGGGCGAATCGCTCTATTCGCCGACCAACATTATGCTGATGCATCACGTCACCGCGGCTCTGCGGGCCCACGCGCTGTTTACGCGCGATGTGGATTACATCGTGAAGGACGGCGAAGTGGTTATCGTCGACGAACACACCGGCCGTACCATGCAGGGCCGCCGCTGGTCGGATGGTCTGCACCAGGCGATTGAAGCCAAAGAGGGTGTGGAGATCCAGAACGAGAACCAGACGCTGGCTTCCATCACCTTCCAGAACTACTTCCGCCTCTACGATAAGCTGGCCGGTATGACCGGTACGGCGGACACCGAGGCCTTCGAGTTCAGCTCTATTTATAAACTCGACACCATTGTCGTGCCGACCAACCGCCCGATGGTGCGTAAAGATCTGCCCGATCTGGTCTATATGACCGAAAAAGAGAAGATCGACGCGATTATCGAAGATATCCGCGAGCGTACCGCTAATGGCCAGCCGGTGCTGGTGGGGACCATTTCCATTGAAAAATCGGAAGTGGTCTCTAACGAGCTGACGCGTGCAGGTATCAAGCACAACGTGCTGAACGCCAAGTTCCACGCCCGCGAAGCGGATATCGTCGCACAGGCGGGGCAGCCGGGCGCGGTCACTATCGCCACCAACATGGCGGGTCGTGGTACCGACATTATGCTGGGCGGCAGCTGGCATGCGGAAGTCGCCGAGCTGGCAGAGCCGACCGAAGCGCAAATTGAAGCGATTAAAGCGGCCTGGCAGCAGCGCCACGATGCGGTACTGGCTTCAGGCGGTCTGCATATTATCGGCACCGAGCGTCACGAGTCGCGTCGTATCGATAACCAGCTGCGCGGCCGCGCCGGTCGTCAGGGCGATGCCGGTTCGTCTCGCTTCTATCTGTCGATGGAAGATGCGTTGATGCGTATTTTCGCCTCGGATCGCGTCTCTAACATGATGCGTAAACTGGGCATGAAGCCTGGTGAAGCGATCGAACACCCGTGGGTGACCAAAGCTATCGCCAACGCGCAGCGTAAAGTCGAGAGCCGCAACTTCGATATTCGTAAGCAGCTGCTGGAGTATGACGATGTGGCAAATGACCAGCGTCGCGCCATCTACAGCCAGCGCAACGAGCTGCTGGACGTTTCCGACGTCAGCGAAACCATCAACAGCATTCGCGAAGACGTGTTTAAAACCACTATCGACACCTACATCCCGCCGCATTCGCTTGAAGAGATGTGGGACGTGCCGGGCCTGGAAGAGCGCCTGCGCGCTGACTTCGACCTCGACCTGCCGATCGCCGAGTGGCTGGATAAAGAGCCGGATCTGCACGAAGAGACGCTGCGCGAGCGCATCATGACGCGCGCCCGCGAGAGCTACGCCAGCAAGGAAGAGATTGTCGGCGTCGAGATGATGCGCAACTTCGAAAAAGGCGTGATGCTGCAGACGCTCGATTCGCTGTGGAAAGAGCATCTGGCGGCGATGGACTACCTGCGTCAGGGCATCCATCTGCGCGGCTATGCGCAGAAAGATCCTAAGCAGGAGTACAAGCGCGAATCCTTCGCGATGTTCGCGGCCATGCTTGAGTCGCTGAAGTATGAAGTGGTCAGCACGCTGAGCAAGGTGCAGGTGCGCATGCCAGAAGAGGTGGAAGCGATGGAGCAGCAGCGTCGCGAAGAGGCTGAGCGTCTGGCGCAGCAGCAGCAGCTTAGCCATGTTGACGATGAGGCGGCCGCAGCCGCATCACTGGCGGCGCAGGGCGGCGAGCGCAAGGTCGGACGTAACGATCTTTGCCCATGCGGCTCTGGTAAAAAATATAAGCAGTGTCATGGCCGACTGGCCTGACAGTCGCAAAAAAGGCGCTTCGGCGCCTTTGAGCTTGTTAAAAAGTGCAGACGCGGGTGACAAGGCCCGATCGCAAAGACGCAAAAGCGGCATCCATGCCAGCTCGGCCCGCGCACTCCCTTGCGCGGGACGCTTTGCTCTTCAGTCCATGTCACCCGCGTTTAAAAATATGTCAGCTTTTAAAAGGCGCTTCGGCGCCTTTTTTCATGTCGACGCGGCGCGGTTAACTTTGCGCCATCCATGCTTTAAAATCAGCGCACCTTCACTTATCCGATGTGGAAAAAATTTATGAAGCACCTGCAGGTTGCCGTTGGCATCATCCGTAACGCCAATAAAGAGATTTTTCTGGCTCAGCGCCCGGCGTCGTCCCATATGGCGAATATGTGGGAGTTTCCCGGCGGTAAAATCGAGCCAGGCGAGAGCACGGAAGAGGCGCTGAAGCGCGAACTGCTGGAAGAGACCGGCATCGAAGTGACGCAGGCGACGGCGATTGGTGCGGCAGATCATACCTATGACGCGCTGCGCGTCACGCTCAACTTCTTTCTGGTGGAAGGCTGGGAAGGCGAGCCGTGGGGACGCGAAGGGCAGCCACAGCGCTGGGTTGCGCAACGCAATCTGGTCGCAGAAGAGTTCCCGCCAGCTAACCATGCGCTGGTTGCGCGTCTGGTCGCCAACGAGCTTTAATATCAGGGGCGCGAGCCCCTGCTGTCAGTGCTGTGCTTCACTCCAGTCATCGCTTTCGTTCAGATCGCCTTCGCTGGGGATCCGCTTCTCTTCGTCTGCCCATTCGCCTAAATCGATCAGCTGGCAGCGCTTGCTGCAGAACGGGCGCCACGGACTGAGCTCATCCCAGATTACATCTCTCCCGCAGTGCGGACACTGAACGGTAATCACTTCATTTTGCATAGCTACCTCTAACAACAGGCCAGTTCAAAGTTGAGTCGTGCGGGTACTTCGCCGCGTTCGCTGTCCAGCGGCAGAAAGCGGATGGCGTAACGACTTTTGTGGCCGGAAACCTGGGGATAAAGCGCATCCTCCAGCAGGAGCTGAAGGCGCAGCAGATCGGCACCTTCGGCGTTATCCTGATAAAAACCGTTCAGGCTGGTCTGATGGCGGAACGCGCCTGACTGGCGAATAAGATCCAGAATCATCGCCAGGCTCTGATGCAGCGGCGTCAGCGTCTCCAGCCAGGCGGCGACATGGCCGTCGCGCACCTCCTGCGGCTGATGCAGCCAGATATGCAGTCCTGGCAGATCGAAGCTGCAACAGCCGCCCGGAATGCTGAGCCGCTGACGCACCAGGCCGATAAGTCGATCTTCGCGCAGCTGCTGCCCCATCCTCGGCGCGCTGTTGAGCTGAACCGCCTGCGCTTTGAGCTTGTCGCGCAGCGCATCAACCACGGCCATGTCAACGCCCGGTACGTCTGCCCAGGCGCGCAGCTTTTGCTGCTGACGCTCCAGCTCCTTCAGCAGTTCGGTACGCATATCGCCGCGCTCGAAAATATCCAGCAGCTCGCCGATGATGCGGAAAAAGGTCAGCGCCGAGGCGGTGCGGGTAACCGGGACCGTTTCATGCAGCTGCTGAATTAAGAATTCCACGCGCAGCCAGGTGCGCATTTTTTCATTCAGGGGATGTTCAAACAGAACGACTGTACTCATGGCGTTAATCCTGTTGCGTTGCCGCCAGCGTCAGATAGCGCTGGTGCAGAGCGGCAACCTGCGGCAGCGCCTCATCGGGCGTGCCGCTGTTATTAATGACGTCGTCGGCTACGGCGAGGCGCGCGCTGCGCGTCGCCTGAGCGGACAGAATATTTTGCGCCTGCTGGCGATCGATGCCGTCACGCTGGATGGTGCGCCTGAGCTGCGTCGCTTCATCGACGTCGACCACCAGAACGCGATCCGCCTGATGCTGTAGGCCATTCTCGACCAGCAGCGGCACGACCCACAGCACATAGGGCGCGGTCGACAACGCTTTCAGCTGCTGCGTGCGGGCATTAATCAGGGGATGAAGCAGATTATTCAGCCAGGTTTTTTCATCGGGCGACTGGAAAATTATTGCTCTCAGTCGGGCGCGATTCAGTGCGCCATGCGCTGTCAGAATGCTTTCGCCGTGGCGCTCCGCTATTTGCCGCAGCGCCGCCGATCCCGGCTCGACCACTTCGCGCGCGATAACGTCCGCGTCAATAATCGGCACGCCAAGCGCCGCAAAAGCATTGGCGATGGTGCTCTTTCCACTGCCGATTCCTCCGGTCAGCGCCACGGTATAAGGCATATTACTCTCTCAGGCGCGCTACGCAGCGGGCAAGCCGAAGCGCAAAACTGAGCGCGCGATCACAATGAAAATTCTCAGCTAAATTTATCGGATTGTAGCTTAAATAAAGTGAAATTCGCAGTCTTGTCGGCAGACGCAGGGCGCGTATGATTATGCCACTGGAGCCGTGTGCGCTACCCGAACTGCGATTCGCTGCCACTTACCAGGACAATTTTTATGCGTATTGAAGAAGATTTAAAGCTGGGTTTTAAAGACGTGCTGATCCGCCCTAAGCGCTCCACGTTGAAAAGCCGTTCTGAGGTCGAACTGGCGCGTCATTTTACCTTTAAGCATTCCGGCCTGAGCTGGAGCGGCGTACCGGTGATCGCCGCGAATATGGATACCGTTGGCACCTTCAGCATGGCGGAGGCGCTGGCCAGCTTTGATATTCTTACCGCCGTGCATAAGCACTACGGCGTCGACGACTGGCGCGCCTTTATTGAGCGTTCGCCGGTGTCGGTGTTGAATCACATTATGGTGTCGACCGGCACTTCAGATGCCGACCTGCAGAAGCTGACGGCGATTCTGGCGCTCTCTGCCGATCTCAAATTCATCTGTATTGACGTAGCAAACGGCTATTCCGAGCACTTTGTCACCTTCCTGCAGCGCGCGCGCGAACGCTTTCCAGATCGCACCATTTGCGCAGGCAACGTGGTCACCGGCGAAATGGTAGAGGAGCTGATCCTCTCCGGCGCAGATATCGTTAAGGTCGGCATTGGCCCGGGGTCGGTCTGTACCACGCGTGTGAAAACCGGCGTCGGCTATCCTCAGCTCTCTGCGGTTATCGAATGCGCAGATGCGGCGCACGGCCTGGGCGGCCAGATTGTCAGCGACGGGGGCTGCGCGGTGCCGGGCGATATCGCCAAAGCGTTCGGAGGCGGCGCCGATTTCGTCATGCTGGGCGGCATGCTCGCCGCGCATGACGAGTGTGAGGGAACCGTAGTCGAGGAGAACGGCGAGCAGTTTATGCTGTTTTACGGCATGAGCTCGGAATCGGCGATGAAGCGCCACGTTGGCGGCGTCGCGCAGTATCGCGCGGCGGAAGGCAAAACGGTGAAGCTGCCGCTACGTGGTCCGGTTGCCGAGACGGCGCGCGACATCCTCGGCGGCCTGCGCTCAGCCTGCACTTATGTCGGCGCAGAGCGGCTGAAAGAGCTGACCAAGCGAACCACCTTCATTCGCGTCGCCGAACAGGAAAACCGCGTTTTTAACCGTTAACCTCTCTCTTTCATCAGGGTGCCTGGCGCACCCTAATGCATCACATTTCCCAGCCCAAACACCGGCAGATACATGGCGATCACCAGCGTGCCGACGATGGCGCCAACAATCACCATCATTGCGGGTTCCAGCGAGGCGGCGAGCATATCGGCCAGCGCCAGAGTTTGTGCCTCATGCCACTCCGCGAGCCGTGCCAGCATGGTGTCGAGCGCGCCAGCCTCTTCCCCGACATGCACCAGCTGCATGCAGAGCGGCGTAAACAGCGGATGATCCTGCATCGCCTGGTGCAGCGGCGCACCCTGCGCAATATGGTGCTGAAGCGCCACAACGGCGTCGCGCCACAGCCGCGTGGTCAGCGTCGCCTCCACCGCCTGTAACCCCTGTAGCAGAGTAATGCCCGCCCGCTGCGTGAGCTGCAAAACCGCAAAGATCTGGCTGAGCTGGCTGCCACGCCACAGATCCGAAAGCAGCGGCAGACGCAGCATCAGACGCTGCTCCCACAGCTGCCACGCCGGCGAGCGCCGACGCAGCGCGCGCCAGGCGGCAGCCACGACCAGCAGCGCGACCGCAACCCAGCCGCCCCAGCGCTGCAGACCGACGGAGAGCGCCATCACCGCCGCGGTAAAGGCGGGGAGCGGAGCATTAAACGAGGCGTAGACCGAGACGAATTCCGGCAGTACGAACAGCAGCATGCCGACGCTTACCGCCACGGCCACCAGTAAAATAAACAGCGGATAGCGTAGCGCCTTGACCACTTTATTCCACAGGTGCTGCTGACGCGCCTGCTGATCGGCCAGCTGGGCGCAGCAGACGTCAAGCTGCCCAGTCAGTTCGCCCACCTGCATCAGCGCGGCGAACAAAGGCGGAAAAATCTGCGGCCACTGGCTTAACGCCTGCGAAAAGGGCTCGCCGCGCACTATCCGCAGCCGCAGCGCATGCAGCAGTACGCGCCAGCCGGGATGCGGATGACCTTGCGACAGCAGCGCCAGCCCCTGTGCCAGCGGCAGGCCCGCTTTGAGCAGCGTGGCAAGCTGTCTGATAAGGTCGATCTTCTGCTGCCACTTCCAGTCGCGCGCGCGCCACGTCCTGCGGCGCTGCCAGCTAATCGGCAGCAGATCCTGTTGTGCCAGCTGCCGCAGCAGGCTCTCTTCATCAGCCGCCAGCAGCTGGCCTTCATGCAGCTGCTGCTGGCCATTGACCGCCTGCCAGCAATAGAGGCTAAGCCGGGACATCTTCCAGACCGGTCACGCGCTGCATCTCCTCCAGTGAGGTTTCGCCGCGGCTGACCGCCTCCAGCCCGCCGATGAACAGGGGGCGCATACCCTGTTTTTTCGCCAGCGCCAGTACGCTGTCGAGCGGCATCTCGGCGGCGATGGCGTTTTGCAGCTTGCTGCCGACCGGTAATATCTCAAACAGCGCGAGCCGTCCGAAATAGCCGGAAAAGCAGTGGTCGCAGCCGGGCGCGCGCCAGGTTTGCAGCGTGCCGGGCCAGACGTCGGGCGGAAAATGCGCCATCGCCTGCGCTGGCTGACGACAGTGCGGACAGAGGCGCCGCACCAGCCGTTGCGCCACGATGAGCCGTAGCGCCGGCCCGAGCAGGTAGCCAGGAATGCCCATCTGGCGCAGTCGCGTCAGGGTTTCCGCCGTCGAGTTGGTATGCAGCGTCGATAGCACCAGGTGGCCGGTCTGTGCCGCCTTGACCGCAATCTCCGCCGTTTCCGCATCGCGGATCTCACCTACCATAATGATGTCGGGATCCTGGCGCAGCAGGGCGCGCAGCACCCGGTTGAAGTCGAGTCCGCATTTAGGGTTGATCTGCGTCTGGTTAATGCCGGCAAGCGGAATTTCCACCGGATCTTCGACGCTGCTGACATTCATCTCCGGCCGGTTCAGCGTGCTCAGGCAGCTATAGAGCGTAAAGGTTTTCCCGCTGCCGGTTGGCCCGGTCACCAGGATGAGTCCCTGCGGCTGCGCCAGCGCGGCGCTCAGCAGACGGCGCTGCGCGGCGGGCAGGCCCAGCTTATCCAGCGACAGGGTGCTGCTTTCGCTCTGCAGCAGACGGATCACCGCTTTTTCGCCATACTGCACCGGCAGCGTCGCCAGACGGAAGGCGGCGGGTTTGCCCTCCAGCGTTAGCGTAAACTGTCCATCCTGAGGTAGCCGCCGCTCGGCAATATCCAGCCCGCCGAGGATTTTCAGCCTGGCGATCAGCGCGGCGGGCGGCGCCTCGCTCAAAGGCGTCAGCGGCTGCAGCACGCCGTCGATGCGCAGCCGGATGCGTACGCCGTCGCGCTGCGGTTCGATATGAATATCAGAGGCCCGCCGCCGCAGCGCCTGCTGCAGCATCTGGTTGACGGCGTCGACCGCCGATTCCGGCAGCGCCTCGCGCGGTACTTCCGCTGAGGCGCTACCGTGCTGGTGAAGGTCAAGCCGCGCCTGCGGCCAGCATTCGATCTCGATCTGACACTGGCTGGCGAAGTGCAGCGCCTCGCTGAGGCCCTCTGGCACCTGTTCCGCCACGGCGACGCGCAGCAGCGTCGCATCATGATGCAGCAACACGGCCCGATAGCGCTGGCACAGCGCACGTATAGCGGAATCAGGCATCGCCATCGTTAGCTCCTTTATCATCGAAGCGGAACTGCTCCAGACAGTTATCGCGCAGGTTGTCGCTGCTGCTGGTACAGCTGCGCTGCCATCTCAGGCTACCTTCCGCGCTGTCCCATACTGGCGTCATTTCGACGCTCAGGCCGTTCAGGCTCTCCTGACCGGTTAAGGTAATGACGCCGTTTACCACGCTGAGCGCGGAGACGTAACGCGAGCCTTTCGCCGCCGGAATGCCTTTCTCGCCAGCCTGACACTGCGCAGGGCCGCCGCGCTCCATGGCGCACAGCTCTACGGCCGTTTTATAAGGCACCATGGTTTGCAGCATGTCGGTGAGCGCCGCGCGCTGCAGGTAGTTTTGATAGGCCGGTAAGCCAATAGCGCTGAGGATCGCGACGATCCCCACCACAATCATCAGCTCGACCAGGGTAAAACCTTGTTGATTGGTCATGACATCGCCTCTTTCACGGAGAAGAGGGGGCAGAGTAGAAAAGCATGGGCGCTAAACCCAGCGGCGGATTTTCAGGCCGGAAAAAGGTGCGCAATAAAAGAGTTGGGTTGCAGTGCGGAGAACAATGAAGCGGAAGCTGACGCGCAAAAAAAGCCGTGCACGGCGGCACGGCGTAGGGACGTTACAGGCTGGTGAAGCGCATCGAGAGATCGAGCGCACGCACATGCTTGGTAAGCGCGCCGACGGAAACGTAGTCGACGCCGGTTTGGGCAATCTGCGGCAGCGTCGCTTCGGTCACGTTACCGGAGACCTCAAGCTGCGCGCGTCCCTGCGCACGCGCCACAGCCTCGCGCATCGCCTCGAGGGTGAAATTGTCCAGCATAATGATGTCAGCGCCCGCTGCCAGCGCCTGATCCAGCTCCTCCAGCGACTCCACTTCAACCTCCACCGGCACGTCCGGATGCAGCCAGAACGCTTTCTCTACTGCCTGCCGAATCGACCCGCTGGCGATGATATGGTTTTCCTTAATGAGGAAGGCGTCCGAGAGGCCGAGACGATGGTTCGCACCGCCGCCGCACAGCACCGCATATTTCAGCGCGGTGCGCAGGCCCGGCAGGGTTTTGCGCGTGTCCAGCAGCTGCGTGTGACTGCCTTCCAGCAGTTGTACATAGCGTCGGGTTTCGGTCGCGACGCCAGACAGCGTCTGGACAAAGTTCAGGGCGGTGCGTTCGGCGGTCAGCAGCAGGCGAGAAGGGCCGCTCAGGGTAAACAGCGTCTGATCGGGCGTCAGGCTATCGCCATCCTCGACCTGCCAGCTCAGCGTGGCATGGCCGCCAAGCTGATTAAACACTTCCTCCACCCAGCGTTTACCACAGAAAACACCCGCCTCGCGCGTGATGACACGCGCCTGGGCCTCACTCTCTTCAGGAAGCAGCTGGGCAGTGATGTCGCGGTCGGCGTCGATTTCGCCGCCCAGATCCTCCTGCAAAGCGCGCGCGACCGTGGCAGGAATGTCCTGTTCGATTCGGGCGATTAGCGCCTGGCGACGGCTATCGGCATTATAACGGCGGGTTGGCATAGCGATTTCGCTCCTGATGACCTGAACAAAGAGGAAGCCACAATAGATCGAAACGGCGCATTTCACCAGTCGAAGTCAAATTTTTGTTTAGTATACTTAACTTGAAAACGGGAGGCGGCACCGCCGCACCTTTAGGCTGCAAAAAGTTATCGAAAATCATGCTATTCTCAGCCGGACTTTGCTAAGGAAAAACCAGCATGAAACTGGAACAGGGCTGGCTGACCGACATTCGTCAGGTGCCGTCGCCGCATTTTAATCAACGTCCCAACGACGAGGCTCCCTCGCTGTTGGTGATCCACAATATCAGTCTGCCGCCGGGCGAATTCGGCGGGCCGTGGATCGATCGGCTGTTTACCGGCACCCTGCCGCCCGATGCCCATCCCTATTTTGCTGATATCGCTCACCTGCAGGTCGCGGCGCACTGCCTGATTCGCCGCGACGGCGAAATCGTGCAGTATGTCTCTTTCGGTCATCGCGCCTGGCACGCTGGGGTTTCCTGCTATCAGGGCCGCGAAAACTGCAACGACTTTTCCATCGGCATTGAGCTGGAAGGCACCGACGATCTACCCTACACCGATGCGCAATACCAGGCGCTGGCAGCCGTCACGCAGCTCCTGCTGCAGCACTATCCTTTAACGCCCTCGCGCATTACCGGACACAGCGATATCGCCCCGACGCGCAAAACCGACCCGGGTCCGGCTTTTGACTGGGAGCAGTATCAGCAGCGGTTGGCGCAGACTTCTTTTTGATTTTCGCGGAGCGGATATGACGTTGTTTTCGTTGTTACTGGTTTTAGGTTGGGAGCGCCTGTTTAAGCTGGGCGAGCACTGGCAGCTCGATCATCGGCTGGAGCCGATCTTTCGCCGCCGTCGCCGTTTTTCGCTGCTGCGCACGCTTGGCATGACCCTGCTGGCGATGGCGCTGACGGCGGTGGCGATCTGGAGCATAAAAGGGCTATTGTTCGGCATCGTGCAACTGCTGTTCTGGATCCTGATCGGCCTGCTCTGTATCGGCGCCGGATCGGCGCGCCTGCACTATCACGCCTATTTAAAAGCGGCGAGCCATGACGATGTCGCGGCGCATCAGGCGATGGCGGCCGAGCTGACGCTGATCCACGGCGTGCCGGTGGAGTGCAGCGAGCGAGAATTTCTGCGCGAGCTGCAAAACGCCCTGATCTGGATTAACTTCCGCTTTTACCTGGCGCCGATGTTCTGGTTTGTGGCGGGCGGCCCCTACGGGCCGGTGCTGCTGGTGGGCTATGCCTTCCTGCGTGCCTGGCAGAGCTGGCTGGCGAAACATCAGTCGCCGATGGCGCGCGCGCAGTCAGGCGTCGACGGCCTGCTGCACGTGATTGACTGGATCCCGGCGCGGCTGGCTGGGGTTGCCTATGCGCTGCTGGGGCACGGCGAAAAAGCACTGCCCGCCTGGTTCGCTGCGCTGACTGACCGTCACCGTTCGCAATATCAGGTGCTGACCAGCCTGGCGCAGTTTTCGCTGGAGCGCGATCCGCACCTGGACAAGGTCGAAACTCCGCGCATTGCGGTGGCGCTGGCGAAGCGCATCTCGCTGGTTCTGGTGGTAGTGGTCGCGCTGCTCACCATCTACGGCACGCTGGTATAATCCGCAGGCGGCACGCCGAAATCGGGCGTGCCGTCGTCGCGCCAGACAAAATGTTTCAGCCGCGTATGGCGATTGGGATCCCACAGTGGATCCCCTTCGATTTCCGTATAGTTGCGGGCATGATAGACCAGCACATCCTTACCGTTCTCATCCTGAGTAAAGCAGTTATGACCCGGCCCATACTGATGGTTATCCCAGTTTGAGGTAAAGACCGGCCGCGCCGATTTGTGCCAGTTAGCGGCATCAAGCAGATCCTGCTCAATGCCGATCGACAGCAGCCCCATACAGTAATTTTCGTCGGTGGCGCTGGCCGAATAAGTGACGAACAGCCGATCGCCATGCTTGATCACCGCCGCTCCTTCATTGACGCTAAACCCGGCGCACTCCCACTCATACTCCGGTCGGCTCAGCATCGTCGGCGCGCCTTTCAGCGTCCAGGGGTTAAGCAGCTCCGCCAGGTAGAGATTGGAGTTGCCTGGGATCGCCGGATCCTTCTGCGCCCACAGATACCAGTTTTTGCCCTGATGCACAAAGTGGGTGGCGTCCAGGGCAAAGGTATCGAACTGGCTAAACACCCGGCGCGGCGCCTGCCAGCGTCCGCTAAGCGGATCGGCGTCGTCGCATACCAGCGCGTACATGCGATGCTGAAACAGCCCGTCTTTTATGTCGCGCGTCGGCGCAGCGGCGAAATAGATCACCCACTGTTCGTCGATGCGGTGCAGCTCCGGTGCCCAGATCAGCTCGCTGCAGGGGCCGCTCTCCGGCTTGCGCCAGACCACGACCGGTTCGGCATGGCGCAGATCGAGCAGCGTGCTGGCGCGACGCAGCTCCAGCCAGTCATAGGCAGGTACGGAGGCGATAAAGTAGTAGTGCTGCTCATGGCGCAGGATAAAGGGGTCGGCCCGCTGTTCAATAAAGGGATTCGGCCAGGGTGTGCTCATTTCGCTTCTCCGGGTTGGGTGGTGACGCCGTCGCGCTGATGAATTTCATGCAGTTCGCGGAAGTTGGCGCGGCGCAGCGCAAGATCTTCCTGAATCGTGCGCATTAGCGTCCGATCAACCTTCAGCAGGCGCACGACGCCTGCGGTAATCAGGTAGCCAACGCCCGGGATAACGGTGAAGAGCAGCATAATGCCGTTTACCGCCTGCGAGGATTGCTGTTTCGCGCCCGCGTCGTAGCCGTAAATTGAGAGTAAAAAGCCGACCATCGCGCCCGCGACCGCCAGGCCGACCTTAAGGAAGAACAGGTTGCCGGAGAAGCTGATGCCGGTAATGCGCTTGCCTGTTTTCCACTCGCCGTAATCGTCGACGTCGGCCATCAGCGACCAGTGCAGCGGCGACGGGATTTGATGTAGCACGTTCAGCAGGAAATAGGCGATCACTACCGCGACGGTGGCGTGAGGATCGATCCAGTAAAAGCCGCAGGAAAATAAAGCCAGCGCGATATTGGTCCAGAAAAAAACCTTCAGTTTGCACCAGCGATCGGTAAGCAGTTTCGCCAGCGTACTGCCGAGCATCATGCCTACGACGCCGAGGCTGATAAACAGCGTGGCGAAGTGGGTCGTCTGGCCCATCACCCAAGTGACGTAGTACATGGTGGCGGCCATACGGATAAAGCCCGGGCAGACGTTGCAGAAGGTGAGCAGCAGAATGCGCACCCACTGGTCGTTTTTCCACACGTCGCGCAGATCGCTTTTTAGCGCGTCATGGGTCGGCACCGCCGGGCGAATACGTTCGCGCACCGTGGCGAAGCAGAACAGGAACATCCCCAGCCCAATCAGCGCCAGCACGCTCATCGCCAGCTGATAGCCGCGCGCCTTATCCTCACCGCCGAACCATTCCGCCATCGGCAACAGAGACAGGGAGAGGATCAGCGTCGCAATGCCGACCATCACAAAGCGGTAGGACTGGCAGGAGACGCGCTCGCCGGGATCGCTGGTGATGACGCCGCCCAGCGAACAGTAGGGGATGTTGATGGCGGTGTAGGTCAGGGACATCAGGAAGTAGGTGACGAAGGCCCAAATCACCTTGTTTTCGTAGCTCCAGTCCGGCGTGGTGAACATCAGCACGCTAAAGAGCACATAGGGCACCGAGATCCATAGCAGCCAGGGACGGAAGCGGCCCCAGCGGCTCTGGGTACGATCGGCGATGGCGCCCATAATCGGGTCAGTAATGGCATCCAGCACGCGCACCGAGAGTAAGAGCGTTCCTACCAGCGCAGGCGCCAGGCCAAAAACATCGGTGTAGAAATAGTTAAGAAACAGCATGATGGCGCCGCCAATCATATTACAGCCGGCATCGCCCATGCCGTAGCCGAGTTTCTCTTTAAAGGTAAGCACCGTAGACTTCATATCGCTTCTCCTGCGAATCATGACGCCAGTGATTATTGGCGCAGATTGAGGGAGCGTTGCAGTAACAAATGGTTGCAGAGATGGATAAAATCCGCGGGCGGGCAAAAACGTGAACTGGCGCGTATCATGAGACAGGCGCCAGAGAGGGGAGTAAAGATTAGCTGGTTGTTGTTGACGTGCCGGTAGCGCTCTCCACCAGACCGCCAAGCAGACCGCCTAGCCAACCGCCGACGTTACTGAAAAGCGAACCAGCGATCTTAGAAATAACCCCAGAAATAAACGGAATGGGCAACAGTGACCCAAGGGAAGAGCCAATAAGTGAGCCAGCCTGTTGACCAATCGTCGTAGCCATATCCTGAATAACACCGCCGCCGCTTACGGCGGTAAGTTCGCAAGAAGTGAGTTGACGCATCAAATATTTCCTTTTGTGTTTAAAAGAAAGGAAATGCTAACAGCGAGGGCGGGGAGAAAAATATAGTAAAAAGGCCATTTAAGCCGGTGCGCGTCTGTTACGCGCACCGGAGGAACGTTAGTTTTTTGCCGTGCTCTTGCGCGCGATAGCGTAGCCGATGGCCAGGACGACCAGCCAGACCGGGATTAGCCAGACCGATATCGCCATGCCCGGCGTCATCAGCATAATCACCAAAATGCCGGCCAGAAACGCCAGGCAAAGCCAGTTGCCTAACGGATAGAGCAGCGCCCTAAAGCGCGTTGTCACGCCCTGCTGATCTTTCTTACGGCGAAACTTCAGGTGAGCAAGGCTAATCATCGCCCAGTTGATCACCAGCGCGGAGACCACCAGCGACATCAGCAGACCGAAAGCTTCTCCCGGCATCAGATAGTTGATCAGCACGCAGAGTGCGGTCGCCACGGCTGAAACCAGAATGGTAGTTACCGGCACGCCGCGACGATCAACCTTCAGCAGCGCTTTCGGCGCATTGCCCTGCTGGGCCAGGCCGAACAGCATGCGGCTGTTGCAGTAGACGCAGCTGTTATAGACCGACAGCGCGGCGGTCAGGATGACCACGTTCAGCGCATTCGCCACCAGCGCATCGCCCAGTTCATGGAAGATCAGCACGAAGGGGCTGGTGTCTGCGGTGACGCGCGTCCAGGGCATCAGCGACAGCAGCACCGCCAGCGAACCGATATAGAAAATCAGGATGCGGTAGATAACCTGATTGGTGGCTTTCGGGATGCTCTGCTCGGGATTATCGGCTTCTGCGGCGGTGATGCCGACCAGCTCCAGGCCGCCGAACGAAAACATAATGATCGCCATCATCATTACCAGTCCACTGAAGCCGTGCGGCAGGAAGCCGCCCTGTGCCCAGAGATTGCTGACGCTGGCCTGCGGGCCGCCGGTGCCGCTGAGCAGCAGCCAGCCGCCAAACAGGATCATAGCGATAACGGCGACGACTTTGACGATGGAGAACCAGAATTCCATCTCGCCATAGACTTTCACGTTAGTCAGGTTAATGGCGTTGATCAGCACGAAAAAGACGGCGGCGGTGATCCAGGTTGGGATATCGGGCCACCAGAACTGAACGTATTTGCCGACGGCGGTCAGCTCGGCCATGGCCACCAGCACATAAAGTACCCAGTAGTTCCAGCCCGAGGCAAAGCCGGCGAAGTTGCCCCAGTATTTATAGGCGAAGTGGCTGAAGCTGCCGGCGACCGGCTCCTCAACCACCATCTCTCCCAACTGACGCATAATCAGAAAGGCGATAAAACCGGCAATGGCGTAGCCCAGAATAACGCCCGGCCCGGCCGCCTGAATTACCGATGCGCTGCCCAGAAACAGGCCGGTGCCCACGGCACCGCCCAGCGCGATCAGCTGGATATGACGGTTTTTTAGCCCGCGCTTCAGCGTATCGCCATGCTGTTGTTCCATACGAACCTCATATTGTTTTAATTCTTCTTTTGCAGCGCGCGATGGCTGTCAGGAAGTGGTTACATTAACGTACTGATTTATTTACGGTATCAGGCGCGCTCTCTGCCTGCGCAGGCTACCCTGGCGACAAGAATAGTGATATGCGATGCGCTTTGCACCTGCTTTCTCTTTTCGTGCTGAGACCTGACTGAAAAAGCACCGCCGCCATCACATTGCCGCCTGCGCCTTTTCTGCCATGAATCGTTCCTGAAGACGAATAAGATTGTCTTATGGTGCGTAAGAGGATCGCCCTTAACGCTGTGTAAGGTTTGGTAAAAGTAGCGAGAATTAACCTTTCCCGCGCAGCGCCATTTCTGTTTTTCCTGCGGCAACTTAAGGCCGTGAAGCGCCTTCCAGCATAAGGAATGTGACTGGCGTCATATAGACACAAGGTGAATACTTTGTTACTTTACGGCCAACTTTTTGAAATTGGTATTACCAATTTACTCCGGACGACGGCTTGATAAGAAGGGAAGATGGCTTACAGCAAGATTCGCCAACCCAAGCTCTCAGATGCCATTGAACAGCAGCTGGAATCGCTGATTATGGAAGGGACGCTGCGTCCTGGCGAGAAGCTATTGCCTGAGCGCGAACTCGCCAAACAATTTGATGTCTCACGTCCATCCCTTCGCGAAGCCATACAGCGTCTGGAAGCGAAAGGCCTGCTGCTGCGCCGTCAGGGTGGCGGCACTTTCGTCCAGCAGAATCTCTGGCAAAGCCTGAGCGATCCGCTCGTCAGCCTGCTTACCAAGCATCCGGAATCCCAGTTCGATTTACTGGAAACGCGCCATGCGCTGGAAGGGATTGCGGCATACTACGCGGCGCTGCGCGGCACGGAAGAGGATATTGAGCGTATCCGCCACTGCCACATGCAAATACAGCAGGCTCAGGAGAGCGGCGATCTCGACGCCGAGGCGAATGCGGTAATGCAGTATCAGATCGCTGTCACAGAAGCCGCCCACAATGTGGTCCTGCTGCATTTACTGCGCTCGATGGGCCCGATGCTGGAACAAAACGTTCGACAGAATTTTGAATTGCTCTACTCGCGCCGGGAAATGCTGGCGAAAGTGAGCGGTCACCGCGCCAGTATTTTCGCGGCGATTGTGGCTCGCGAGCCGGAGCAGGCGCGCGAAGCCTCACATCGTCATCTGGCGTTCATAGAGGAAATCTTGCTGGACAGAAGTCGGGAGCAGACTCGTCGTGAACGCTCCCTGCGTCGTTTACAGCAACGTAAGGAATAACGCGCGACAAAGAACGCGCGGATACCAACGACGGGCCTGTCTCCTTGTGCTTTTGTAACAGAGCACAGGGAGACAGGCTCCTGACAATTCAACGTATTAGACACAGATAAGGAATACCCCCCATGTCAGAACGTTTACAGAATGACGTGGATCCGATCGAAACTCGTGACTGGCTACAGGCGATCGAATCGGTCATCCGTGAAGAAGGTGTTGAGCGTGCGCAGTATCTGATCGATCAGGTGCTGAGCGCGGCCCGCAAAGGCGGTGTGAAAGTGGCGGCAGGCGGTAACGCCATCAGCAACTATATCAACTCTATTGCCGTTGAAGACGAGCCGGAGTATCCGGGTAACACGTCTCTGGAGCGTCGTATCCGTTCCGCTATTCGCTGGAACGCCATCGTATCGGTGCTGCGCGCCTCGAAGAAAGATCTAGAGCTGGGTGGCCATCTCTCCTCATTCCAGTCTTCTGCGACCATCTATGAAGTGTGCTTTAACCACTTCTTCCGCGCGCGCAGCGACAAAGACGGCGGCGATCTGGTTTACTTCCAGGGGCATATCTCGCCGGGTATCTACTCACGCGCCTTCCTTGAAGGTCGTCTGACCGAAGAGCAGATGAACAACTTCCGTCAGGAAGTACACGGCAACGGCCTCTCATCTTATCCGCACCCGAAACTGATGCCGGACTTCTGGCAGTTCCCGACCGTTTCTATGGGTCTGGGTCCGTTGAACGCCATCTACCAGGCGAAGTTCCTGAAATATCTGGAGCACCGCGGCCTGAAGGACACCTCTAACCAGACCGTTTACGCCTTCCTCGGCGACGGCGAGATGGATGAGCCGGAGTCCAAAGGCGCGATCACTATCGCGACCCGCGAGAAGCTGGACAACCTGGTGTTCATCATCAACTGTAACCTGCAGCGTCTGGACGGTCCGGTTACCGGCAACGGTAAGATCATCAACGAACTGGAAGGCATCTTTGCGGGCGCTGGCTGGAACGTCATCAAAGTGATCTGGGGCGGTCGCTGGGATGAGCTGCTGAAAAAAGATACCAGCGGCAAGCTGATTCAGCTGATGAACGAAACCGTCGACGGCGACTATCAGACCTTTAAATCCCGTGACGGCGCCTACGTGCGCGAACACTTCTTCGGCAAATATCCGGAGACGGCGGAGCTGGTTAAAGACTGGTCAGATGAAGAGATCTTCGCCCTGAACCGCGGCGGCCACGATCCGAAGAAAATCTACGCGGCACTGAAGAAAGCGCAGGAGACCAAAGGTCAGCCGACGCTGATCCTGGCGCATACCATTAAAGGCTATGGTATGGGTGACACCGCGGAAGGTAAGAACATCGCGCACCAGGTCAAGAAGATGAACATGGATGGCGTTCGCTACATCCGCGATCGCTTCAACGTGCCGGTTGCCGACGACAAGATCGAAGAGCTGCCGTACGTCACCTTCGAAAAAGGTTCGGAAGAGTACAACTACCTGCACGGCCAGCGCGAGAAGCTGGGCGGCTACCTGCCGACCCGTCAGGCGCAGTTCACTGAAAAACTGGATATGCCGAAGCTGGAAGAGTTCAAAGCGCTGCTGGAAGAGCAGAGCAAAGAGATCTCGACCACTATCGCTTTCGTGCGCGCCCTGAACGTGATGCTGAAGAACAAGTCGATCAAAGATCGTCTGGTGCCGATCCTCGCGGACGAAGCCCGTACCTTCGGTATGGAAGGTCTGTTCCGTCAGATTGGTATCTACAGCCCGAACGGTCAGCAGTACACCCCGCAGGACCGCGAGCAGGTTGCTTACTATAAAGAAGATGAGAAAGGCCAGATTCTGCAGGAAGGGATCAACGAGCTGGGCGCAGGTTCATCCTGGCTGGCGGCGGCGACCTCTTACAGCACCAACAACCTGCCGATGATCCCGTTCTACATCTACTACTCCATGTTCGGTTTCCAGCGTATCGGCGACCTGATGTGGCTGGCGGGCGACCAGCAGGCGCGCGGCTTCCTGGTAGGCGGCACCTCCGGTCGTACCACGCTGAACGGTGAAGGTCTGCAGCACGAAGATGGTCACAGCCATATTCAGTCGCTTACTATCCCGAACTGTATCTCTTACGATCCGGCTTACGCCTATGAAGTGGCTGTTATCATGCACGACGGTCTGGTACGTATGTACGGCGAAGCGCAAGAGAACGTTTACTATTACATCACCACGCTGAACGAAAACTACCACATGCCAGCGATGCCGGAAGGCGCCGAAGAGGGTATCCGCAAGGGTATCTACAAGCTGGAAACCGTGGAAGGCAGCAAAGGCAAAGTGCAGCTGCTGGGCTCAGGCTCTATCCTGCGTCACGTGCGTGAAGCGGCGCAGATCCTGGCGAAAGATTACGGCATCGGCTCCGACGTCTACAGCGTCACCTCGTTCACCGAACTGGCGCGCGACGGCCAGGACTGTGAGCGCTGGAATATGCTGCATCCGACCGAAGAAGCGCGCGTGCCGTACATCGCTCAGGTAATGAACGACGCGCCGGCGGTGGCATCGACCGACTACATGAAGCTGTTCGCAGAACAGGTTCGCAGCTATGTTCCGGCCAGCGATTACCGCGTGCTGGGCACCGACGGCTTTGGCCGCTCCGACAGCCGCGAAAACCTGCGTCACCACTTTGAAGTGGACGCCTCCTACGTGGTGGTAGCTGCGCTGGGCGAACTGGCTAAACGTGGCGAAATCGACAAGAAAGTGGTGGCGGACGCGATCGCTAAGTTCGACATCGATGCCGATAAAGTTAACCCGCGTCTGGCTTAAGAGGTAAGAGAGTAATGGCTACTGAAATTAAGGTACCGGATATCGGGTCTGATGAAGTTGAAGTCACCGAAATTCTGGTGAAGGTTGGCGACAAGGTGGAAGCCGAGCAGTCGCTGATCACTGTAGAAGGCGACAAAGCCTCTATGGAAGTCCCCTCGCCGCAGGCCGGCGTGGTGAAAGAGATCAAAATCGCGACCGGTGACAAAGTTGAAACCGGCTCCCTGATTATGATTTTTGACGCAGAGGGCGCGGCGGCAGACGCTGCGCCAGCGGCGGAAGAGAAGAAAGCCGACGCCGCTCCGGCACCGGCGGCCGCCTCTACCGAAGCTAAAGATGTCAACGTGCCGGATATCGGCGGCGACGAAGTGGAAGTCACCGAGATCCTGGTAAAAGTTGGCGACAAAATCGAAGCTGAGCAGTCGCTGATCGTCGTCGAAGGCGACAAAGCCTCGATGGAAGTGCCTGCGCCGTTCGCGGGCACCGTCAAAGAGATCAAAATCGAAACCGGCGCGAAAGTCAGTACCGGCTCGCTGATCATGGTCTTCGAAGCGGAAGGCGCTGCGCCTGCCGCTGCCGCGAAGCCTGCGCTGAAAGAAGAGGCGACCTCTGCACCGGCGGCGACTGCTGGCGCGAAAGAGGTGAACGTGCCGGATATCGGCGGCGACGAAGTCGAAGTCACCGAAGTGCTGGTGAAAGTCGGCGACAAAGTGGAAGCCGAACAGTCACTGATCGTCGTCGAAGGCGACAAAGCGTCAATGGAAGTGCCTGCACCGTTCGCCGGTACCGTCAAAGAGCTGAAAGTCTCTACCGGCGATAAAGTCAGCACCGGCTCGCTGATCATGGTCTTCGAAGTGGAAGGCGCGGCGAAAGTTGAAGCGCCGAAGCAGGAAGCTGCGCCTGCGCCGGCGAAAGCTGAAGCACCTGCCGCACCGGCAGCGCCGAAGGCTGACGCGAAAGGCGACTTCGCCGAGAACGATGCCTACGTGCACGCGACGCCGGTTATCCGTCGTCTGGCGCGCGAATTCGGCGTTAACCTGGCGAAGGTTAAAGGCACCGGCCGCAAAGGCCGCATCCTGAAAGAAGATGTGCAGAGCTACGTGAAGGACGCGGTGAAACGCGCCGAAGCGGCACCGGCTGCTGCCGCCAGCGGCGGAAGCCTGCCTGGCCTGCTGCCGTGGCCGAAAGTCGACTTCAGCAAGTTCGGTGAAGTGGAAGAGGTGGAGCTGGGCCGCATCCAGAAAATTTCTGGCGCTAACCTGAGCCGTAACTGGGTGGTGATCCCGCACGTTACCCACTTCGACAAAACCGATATCACCGATCTGGAAGCGTTCCGTAAGCAGCAGAACGCTGAAGCCGAGAAGCGCAAGCTGGACGTGAAGTACACCCCGGTGGTGTTCATCATGAAAGCGGTCGCTGCCGCGCTGGAGCAGATGCCGCGCTTCAACAGCTCGCTGTCTGAAGATGCGCAGCGCCTGACGCTGAAAAAGTACATCAACATTGGCGTGGCGGTTGATACGCCGAACGGCCTGGTGGTTCCGGTCTTTAAAGACGTGAACAAGAAGGGCATCACCGAGCTCTCTCGCGAGCTGATGGCGACCTCGAAGAAAGCGCGCGACGGCAAGCTGACCGCCAGCGACATGCAGGGCGGCTGCTTCACCATCTCCAGCCTTGGCGGCCTCGGCACGACGCACTTCGCGCCGATCGTCAACGCGCCGGAAGTGGCTATCCTCGGCGTCTCCAAATCGGCGATGGAGCCGGTCTGGAACGGCAAAGAGTTCGTGCCGCGCCTGATGATGCCGATCTCCTTGTCCTTCGACCACCGTGTGATCGACGGAGCGGATGGTGCACGTTTCATTACCATCATCGGCAATATGTTGTCCGACATTCGCCGTCTGGTGATGTAAGCACAATCAAGGCCGGCAATCGCCGGCCTTGTTGTAAAGATTCGTGGCATCGCGGTTTGCAGTTTATTAACAATTCTGTAAACTCTTGCGGTGATAAATGTCCCGGTGGAGCAAAGGACATCGTGAGCCTGTTTCGTCAGGCGTATCTGGCGCAGTCAGTTGTTAACGCCCAGCGCGCAGCACCCGCAGCGTACTCAAGATACGCAAAGCGCCGCGCACTGCCCGGATGCAAGTGGCCGACCAGCCTGATGAGAAGCGCTCTACGTCTGACCCGCCGGATCACAACTAAGAGGTCATGATGAGTACAGAGATTAAAACCCAGGTCGTGGTACTTGGGGCTGGTCCTGCAGGTTACTCTGCAGCCTTCCGTTGCGCTGATTTAGGTCTGGAAACCGTACTGGTAGAGCGTTACAGCACCCTCGGCGGTGTCTGTCTTAACGTGGGCTGTATCCCGTCAAAAGCGCTGCTGCACGTTGCTAAAGTGATCGAAGAGGCGAAAGCCCTGGAAGAGCACGGCATCGTGTTTGGTCAGCCCTCTACGGACATCAATAAAGTCCGCACCTGGAAAGAGAAAGTCATTAACCAGCTGACCGGCGGTCTTGCTGGTATGGCGAAAGGTCGTAAAGTCAAAGTGGTTAACGGCCTGGGCAAATTCACTGGGGCAAATACTCTGGTTGTGGAAGGTGAAGGCGGCGCGACCACCATCAACTTCGACAACGCTATTATCGCGGCCGGTTCTCGTCCGATCACGCTGCCGTTTATTCCGCATGACGACCCGCGCGTATGGGACTCTACCGATGCGCTGGAGCTGAAAGAAGTGCCGGAGCGTATGCTGGTGATGGGCGGCGGTATTATCGGTCTCGAAATGGGTACCGTTTACCATGCGCTGGGTTCGCAGATTGACGTGGTCGAGATGTTCGATCAGGTTATCCCGGCCGCCGACAAAGACGTGGTGAAGGTCTTTACCAAGCGTATCGCGAAGCAGTTCAATCTGATGCTGGAAACCAAAGTTACCGCGGTTGAAGCGAAAGAAGACGGCATTTACGTCACCATGGAAGGCAAAAAAGCGCCGGCCGAACCGCAGCGTTACGACGCGGTGCTGGTGGCAATCGGCCGCGTGCCGAACGGCAAAGGTCTGGATGCCGGTAAAGCGGGCGTGGAAGTGGACGATCGCGGCTTTATCCGCGTCGACAAGCAGATGCGCACCAACGTTCCGCACATCTACGCTATCGGCGATATCGTCGGTCAGCCGATGCTGGCGCATAAAGGCGTACACGAAGGCCACGTGGCGGCAGAAGTTATCGCCGGTATGAAGCACTATTTCGATCCGAAAGTGATCCCGTCAATCGCCTACACCGAGCCGGAAGTGGCATGGGTCGGCCTGACTGAGAAAGAAGCGAAAGAGAAGGGCATCAGCTACGAGACGGCGACCTTCCCGTGGGCGGCCTCTGGCCGTGCTATCGCCTCTGACTGCGCTGACGGCATGACCAAGCTGATTTTCGACAAAGAGACGCATCGCGTCATCGGCGGCGCGGTTGTCGGCACCAACGGCGGCGAGCTGCTGGGCGAAATCGGTCTGGCAATCGAGATGGGCTGCGACGCGGAAGATATGGCGCTGACGATCCATGCGCACCCGACGCTGCACGAGTCGGTTGGCCTGGCGGCTGAGATCTTCGAAGGCAGCATCACCGACCTGCCGAACCCGAAAGCGAAGAAGAAGTAATTTTTTTGCTGGTTCAGAGAAAGCCTCCGAAAGGGGGCTTTTTTATTGGCGGCTTATTTTGATTTCACTAAATCGATGATGAGCTCGCGAGGAAAAATAGTTTCCTCCGATTGCTCAATCTCATCTATTGTCCACCAGTGATATCTTCGAATGACGCGTTGTTCAGTATGACTCCAGCCGGTAACGTCGATCTCCTGACCCTTCACCCACACCCTAAAGAAACGCTCCTCGGCGAGAACGGCCTCTCCATCTGGCAGCATCATCGTAAAGCTTCTTTTCGCTAACTGCGGGCTGACCGTTTTACATATAAAGCCCGTCTCTTCGTACAATTCGCGCAAGGCCGCCTCTTCGAAAGATTCATCCCCTTTAAGCCCGCCACCTGGCGTTGCCCAGTACGATTCACCTTCAAGTGCATCATTTTGATGATGAAAATGAAAGAGGAGGATACGATTTTCAGGTGACAGAACAATCAATCTTGAGGCCGAACGTGTGCGCATAATCATTCTCTCGGTATGGCTGGGAATGGCTTAGGTTAACTTCAGGCTGTAAGCGCTGAGGGCTGGCGATTACAGGATGCAGATGAAGGAACAGGATGAACGATAAGCACCATGGGGAAGACCCTTTTTCTCATTAATTTTATAACTTACTGATTTTTAATGTTTTTATATTATCCCTGTAAAAAAGGGTTTTTTAAGAGATTTTGGTCAAAAATGAGTTCTTTTGAGTAGGTTAGAGTGTATGAGCAACAGTTCACTGCCGTACAGGCAGCTTAGAAATCCCCGTGAAAGTTCTTTTATTTGTTGATGGTGTTCACTGCCGTACAGGCAGCTTAGAAATTCCTGCACCTCCACATTTCCTGATGCGTTGTGTTCACTGCCGTACAGGCAGCTTAGAAAATCAGGATAGATATGCTCTGTGTAGTAACCAGGTTCACTGCCGTACAGGCAGCTTAGAAACACCAGCAGTTTATCGATATCGAGAAGCGCTTCGTTCACTGCCGTACAGGCAGCTTAGAAAGCCTCCAGAATTAATGAGCGACGTCGCTGTTAGTTCACTGCCGTACAGGCAGCTTAGAAATCGCCGGAGTATTCGCTCCCTGATCCCGGTGAGTTCACTGCCGTACAGGCAGCTTAGAAACATGTGTGCGCAAATCTCGATTCGTTAAACGTGTTCACTGCCGTACAGGCAGCTTAGAAAGTTTTCGGCATAGGGCGTAGCAGGGGCAAAAAGTTCACTGCCGTACAGGCAGCTTAGAAAGGTTATCAAAAAATGGCTGGGAGAGAAATCATGTTCACTGCCGTACAGGCAGCTTAGAAAAAAGAGTATCCAGGTAGGCGAGCACTGCAAAAGTTCACTGCCGTACAGGCAGCTTAGAAAACGCAGGACACGAAGGAGCAGGGCCTGGCTGCGTTCACTGCCGTACAGGCAGCTTAGAAACTTGCGTGAAGACGCCTGGTGCCAGATTTCTGTTCACTGCCGTACAGGCAGCCGAAAGCACATACGCTTTGCCTCTATCCTGTCAGGCATACTCTTACAATGATAAAACTCATAACTCCCACCTTCCTGTTTCCAGCAAAACTAGGTCAAAAAGTTATACTCCCATCCAACACTACCACTCCTGACCGTGCCTTTATGCTGCGACTAAAACCAGGAACGAACCCACGACATCTTTCTCACTTCAGCCCTCACTCATCAGCTAGCCCATAAACGCCAAAACCGCACTTTTTTACCCTGTTAATTATGTTGTGTTTTTGTAAACAGATTAACAAACAGCCTGAACCCTGCTATGCTGCCCCACGCGGAACCGGGCACCTTACCCTACTCATGGAATGCTTTGTCACCAGGGTGCACCGGAAACCCATACAATGTGAGCGAGGAGAACGTCGTGCTAGTAGAATACCGTAAGCACGTTGCCGAGCGTGCCGCCCAGGGGATCGTACCTAAGCCGTTAGATGCTTCCCAGATGGCCGCGCTGGTTGAACTGCTGAAAAACCCGCCAGCGGGTGAAGAAGAATTCCTGACCGATCTGTTGGTCAACCGTGTCCCACCCGGCGTTGATGAAGCCGCCTACGTTAAAGCGGGTTTCCTTGCCGCGGTGGCTAAAGGCGAAACGACCTCTCCTCTGGTATCCCCCGAAAAAGCGATTGAACTGCTGGGCACCATGCAAGGCGGTTACAACATTCATCCGCTGATTGACGCGCTGGACGACGCAAAGCTGGCGCCGATTGCCGCCAAAGCGCTGTCTCACACACTGCTGATGTTTGACAACTTCTACGACGTTGAAGAAAAAGCGAAAGCGGGCAATACCCATGCGCAGCAGGTGATGCAATCTTGGGCGAATGCCGAGTGGTACCTGTCACGCCCCGAGCTGGCAGAAAAAATTACCGTCACCGTGTTCAAAGTGACCGGCGAAACCAACACCGACGACCTCTCTCCGGCGCCGGATGCCTGGTCGCGTCCGGATATTCCACTGCACGCGCTGGCGATGCTGAAAAACGCCCGCGAAGGCATCAACCCGGATGAGCCGGGCAACGTCGGCCCGATCAAGCAGATTGAAGCGCTGCAGGCCAAAGGCTATCCGCTGGCTTACGTCGGCGACGTCGTCGGCACCGGCTCTTCCCGTAAATCCGCGACCAACTCCGTTCTCTGGTTCATGGGCGAAGATATCCCGAACGTCCCGAACAAAAAAGGCGGCGGTCTGGTGCTGGGCAGCAAAATCGCGCCAATCTTCTTTAACACGATGGAAGATGCGGGCGCGCTGCCGATTGAAGTTGACGTCGGCGAGCTGAATATGGGCGACGTGATCGACGTCTATCCGTACAAAGGCGAAGTGCGTAACCACGAAACCGGCGAACTGCTGGCCAGCTTTACGCTGAAAACCGACGTGCTGATCGACGAAGTACGCGCCGGCGGCCGTATTCCGCTGATTATCGGCCGCGGCCTCACCAGCAAAGCACGCGAATCGCTGGGCCTGCCGCACAGCGACGTCTTCCGTCAGGCGAAAGACGTGGCGGAAAGCACGCGCGGCTACTCGCTGGCGCAGAAAATGGTCGGCCGCGCCTGCGGCGTCGATGGCATCCGCCCTGGCGCTTACTGCGAACCGAAGATGACCTCGGTCGGTTCTCAGGACACCACCGGCCCAATGACGCGCGACGAGCTGAAAGATCTGGCGTGCCTCGGCTTCTCCGCCGACCTGGTGATGCAGTCGTTCTGCCACACCGCCGCCTATCCGAAGCCGGTCGATGTCAACACGCACCACACGCTGCCGGACTTCATTATGAACCGCGGCGGCGTCTCGCTGCGTCCGGGCGACGGCGTGATCCACTCATGGCTGAACCGCATGCTGCTGCCGGATACTGTCGGCACCGGCGGCGACTCGCATACCCGCTTCCCGATCGGCATCTCCTTCCCGGCAGGCTCTGGCCTGGTGGCTTTTGCCGCTGCGACCGGCGTGATGCCGCTTGATATGCCTGAATCCGTGCTGGTGCGCTTTAAAGGCAAAATGCAGCCGGGCATCACCCTGCGCGATCTGGTACACGCTATTCCGCTGTACGCCATCAAGCAGGGCCTGTTGACCGTTGAGAAGAAAGGCAAAAAGAACATCTTCTCTGGCCGCATTCTGGAGATTGAAGGTCTGCCGGATCTGAAGGTCGAGCAGGCGTTCGAACTGACCGACGCCTCGGCCGAGCGTTCGGCCGCGGGCTGTACCATTAAGCTGGATAAAGCGCCGATCGTTGAATACCTCAGCTCCAATATCGTGCTGCTGAAGTGGATGATCGCGGAAGGCTACGGCGATCGCCGTACGCTGGAGCGCCGTATCCAGGGCATGGAAAAATGGCTGGCGGATCCGCAGCTGCTGGAAGCGGACGCCGACGCCGAATACGCGGCGGTGATCGAGATCGATCTGGCCGATATCAAAGAGCCGATCCTGTGCGCGCCGAACGATCCGGACGACGCACGCCTGCTCTCTGACGTGCAGGGCGAGAAGATCGACGAAGTGTTTATCGGTTCGTGCATGACCAACATCGGCCATTTCCGCGCGGCAGGTAAACTGCTCGACAGCCATAAAGGCCAGCTGCCGACCCGCCTGTGGGTGGCGCCGCCGACCAAGATGGATGCGGCTCAGCTGACCGAAGAGGGCTACTACAGCGTCTTCGGCAAGAGTGGCGCGCGTATCGAGATCCCGGGCTGCTCGCTCTGCATGGGTAACCAGGCGCGCGTGCAGGACGGCGCAACGGTGGTTTCCACCTCGACGCGTAACTTCCCGAACCGTCTCGGTACCGGCGCCAACGTCTATCTGGCATCGGCGGAACTGGCTGCGGTTTCTTCCCTGCTCGGCAAACTGCCGACGCCGGATGAGTACCAGCAGTTCATGGCGCAGGTGGATAAAACCGCCAGCGACACCTACCGCTACCTCAACTTTGACCAGCTGGATCAGTACACCGATAAAGCGGACAACGTGATTTTCCAGACGGCGGTCTGAGTGACCAACTAAAAACCGAAGGGGCGATAATCGCCCCTTTTTCTTTTGCTTTTTCCCCGCAATAATGTCGCCCCGATCTCACTTTAGCGTTGATGATGCGCACACACTATTTTGGTGCGGATTCACTCGCGTCATTAACCAAAGGGTTAGCCCATGGAATACGAATTTTTACGCGATCTCACCGGACAGGTGAAAGTACGCATGTCGATGGATCACGAAGCGGTGGGCCACTGGTTCAACGAGGAAGTGAAAGAAAACCTGGCGCTGCTGGACGAGGTTGAAGCCGCGATGCGCAGCATCAAGGGCAGCGAGCGTCAGTGGCAGCGCATCGGCCATGAATATACGCTGTGGATGGACGATGAAGAGATCATGATCCGCGCCAACCATCTCGCCTTAGAGGATGACGGGCTGGAAGAGGGCATGAACTACTACGACGAAGAGAGCCTGTCGTTCTGCGGCGTGGAGGATTTTCTCGCCGTGATGAACGCCTACCGTCAGTTTCTACAGGGTCGCTAAGTCAGCTCGCCCATTCCCAGGGATTAAGCAGCTGCACGCCCATGCCGGTAAAGTCCTTTACGTTGCGCGTGACCAGTATCATATCGTGCTGCCAGGCGATGGCGGCAATAATGGCGTCGTTCGCGGCGCGTTTATCCGGCACCTGCAGCCGGGCGCAGTAGCGCGCCGCTTCTGTTTCAAAAGGCAGAATGCGATCGCTGAACTCTGTCAGCACCGCCGTTTCAAACCATTCACGCAGGCGGGCAGCCTGAGCAACCTCGCGACGCGCCACCTGAGCAATGCCTTTCTCTATTTCCATAATGGTGATCGCCGAGAGAAACAGATCGCCTGCATCGACGCTATCGGTCCACGCAGAGACGGCAGGATCGATAGCGCGCGTGCGCGCCTTGCGCAGTTCGGAAATTACGTTGGTATCCAGCAAATATCTCATGACAAATCGACGTCCCTGAAATCGATGTCGCCACGTTCCGGCGCAAAGTCGATCGCCGCCACATCGGGCATCGCCAGCGCGTCCTGAATATTGCGACGCGTGCCGGTCAGTTTTTTATATGCCTCAAAAGTGAGTAAAACGTGAGCGGGTTTGCCGCGATCGGTAATGTAGACCGGGCCTTCCTCCGCCGCTTTTTTCGCGTTCGACACCTGCTGGTTAAACTCTCTGCTCGACAGCGTGAAAATTTTCATCGCGCGACTCCTGCTTTGTAGTGACGTTGCTACATTTTAACCGGGTCGGGCATTTTTTCAACTACCAGCAGAGCGAATATACCGCTGACAGGCTGAGTTAACGACTTTGCGGTTTAAGCTTTGCGTAGCGGTACGCAAAAGGGCAAGCTCTGTGGAACCCTACATTAAGGACAATCATGATGTTTTCTTTGACAAAACTTCTTGCCGCTTCGCTGCTGTTCAGCGCCGCGCTCGCTCAGGCTTCGATAAACGATGAGGGTCTGGCGGCTGTTGCGCAGCAGGAAGAGCAGGCGCTGAAGGCGCGTATCGGCATCGCCATCATTGATACCGGCGCAGACAGCGTCGCCAGCTATCGCGGCAATGAGCGCTTTCCGCTTAACAGCACGCATAAGGCGCTGTTGTGCGGCGCGCTGCTCAGCGCGCAGGATAAAGGCAAACTGCGGCTTGCGGATCGCACCCGGTTCGATCGCACCGCGCTGGTCGCCTATTCGCCGGTCACCGAAAAGTTTGTCGCGCCCGCCGGGATGAGCTGGGGGCAGCTCTGCGAGGCGGCTATCGGCTGGAGCGATAACACCGCGGCGAATCTGCTGGCGAACAAGCTGGGCGGTCCAGTCGCGGTGACGCGTTTTTTCGCCGATCTGGGCGACAAGGTCACGCGGCTCGACCGCCTCGAGCCTGAGCTGAACAGCGCCATACCGGGCGATATGCGCGATACCACCACGTCGCTGGCCGTCAGCGAGACGCTGCAAAAGCTGACGCTGGGAACGGCGCTAACGCCCGCTTCGCGCGCGCAGCTGCTGCAGTGGATGCGCGATGATAAGGTCGCCGGTGCGCTGCTGCGTTCGGTTTTGCCAGCGGGATGGAGCATCGCCGACAAAACCGGCGCTGGGGAGTCTGGTTCGCGGTCGATTATCAGCGTGGTATGGCCGGAAAACGGCAAGCCGCTGATTATTGCTGTCTATATTACGCAAACAGAGGCGACGCTTGCGCAGAGCAATGCGGCGATCGCCCGCATCGGCAGGGCGATTTTCGCGACGGTGCGCGCGCCGCGTTAAAGGCAAAAAGGCTCCGATCGCCATCAGAGCCTTTTTTCACGCGCCTGTCAGACGCTGCTGGCGACCGCCTGCGGCTCTTGCACCTTCTTTTCATCGACAATTGGCTCAACCTTGCCCATCAGGAACAGATAGTTGAGGATGCCGATCACCACAAGCACGGCGGAGAAGACCAGTGCCCAGGTAAAGTGTCCGGTGGCGCCGACAATGGCGCCGGTAATAATCGGGCCGACCGCGCCGCCCATATTCGACACCGTGTTCTGTAGCCCGGCGACAATAGAAACGCTGTTCTTCGGCGCGACGTCACCCGGCAGTGCCCACACCTGCGAGGCGGCAACGGTCGTGCCCGACTTGGCGATACAGAGCAGCAGCACGGTCATAAGCACCGACTCGGTAAAGGGTGCGAAACCGATACAGAGCGCCATCAGCAGGCCAATGGTCAGGAAGAGCTTGCGCGTGGCGGTCAGCGACAGCACCTTTTTATGCACCATGCGATCCGACGCCCATCCCGCCAGCACCTCGATTACCATGCCGCAGATGAGCGGCAGTGCGGCAACGAAGCCCATCTTCAGAAAGTCCATGCCCTTGTCTTTGACCAGGTAGGTCGGCAGCCAGGTAATGAAAAAGTAGGAGGTGTAGTTGATAGTGAAAAAGCCGATGCACATCGCCCAGATATTGCGGTAGCGCAGCAGCCGGTACCACTTCATTGGGCGCACGCCTTTCTCACCGTGCTTCTGCGCCTGGCCGTCGCGGATCAGCCGCACTTCGTTCCGGTCAATCTTTTTATGATCTTCCGGGTTTTCGGCGTAGATAAAATACCAGGCGATCACCCAGAACAGGCCGATGGCGCCGATCACCAGGAAGGTGATGCGCCAGTCCACCATGGCGATCATCCAGACGATCAGCGGCATCGCCACCGCGCCGCCGAATTTCGAGGCGCTGTCGAACAGCCCCGATACGGTGGCACGCTCGCGATCCGGGAACCAGCGCGCGGCAATGCCCGCGTTGCTGGGATAGGCGGCCGCTTCGCCGACGCCCAGCGCCAGGCGCAGCGCCAGCAGCGATTTAAAGCCGGTCGCCAGTCCCATCGCCATGGTGGCGATTGACCACCAGCCGACCGCGATGCCGAGCCCTTTTTTCTGACCGAAACGATCGGCGAACCAGCCCGCCGGGATTTGCAGCAGCGCATAGGACCAGAAGAAGGCGGCCATAATCAGGCCCATCATCTCCGGGTTGATCTCCAGTTCGGTGATCAGATGCGGCGCGGCGGCGGAGAGCACCGTCCGGTCAATATAGTTGATGGCGACTGCCAGCCACATCAGGCCAGCGATCCACCAGCGAATTTTGGTCGAGCGCAGCGTAGGGTTCATCATTATTTTCCACTCGAATCAGGTTGCAGGCGAGGGCGGCGCTTATGCCAGCCCGTTCATGACGTTGATCGGCCGCTCGTCCTGACGGACGCACTGCACAATCTGCGCCACGCAGCGTTCACCGATGGCGCTAATGGCGCCGTCGGTGTAGCCCGCGATATGCGACGTCGGGATAAAGTTCGGCAGGCTAAACAGCGGATGCGAGGTCAGCGGTTCCTGAACAAAAACGTCGGCCGCCGCGCCAGCAATCACGTTGTCCTGCAGCGCATTAAAGAGATCCTCTTCATTCACGACGCCGCCGCGCGAGACGTTGATCAGGAAGGCGCGCTTCTTCATGCGGCGCAGGCGGGCACCGTCGAACAGGTCGCGCGTCTCGTCGGTCAGCGGCGTGTGCAGCGTAATGAAGTCGCTCTCTGCGGTGAGCTGGTCGAGACTGACAAAGGTAACGCCGTGCTCGGCGGCAAAGGCCTCGTCAGGATAGAAATCAAAGGCGATCACGCGCATGTTGAAGCCTTTCGCGCGCAGCGCCACCTGCTTGCCGATATTGCCCAGGCCGACAATGCCCAGCGTTTTGCCGTAGACGTCGGTAGCGAAGATACGCGGCCAGCCACCCGCGCGCGTTTCCGTGACCGCCTGCGTCAGCTGGCGCGCGGCGTTGAGGATCAGCGCAAAGGCGAAGTCGGCGACGGCGTGCTTGTTGGCGTCCGGTACGTTGGTGACATAGATGCCGCGCGCGCGCGTGGCGTCGAGGTCGATATTATCGACGCCGACGCCATGCTTGCAGACGATCTTCAGCTGCGGGGCCTGCACCAGCAGCGCCTCGTTAACCTCGGTAAAGGCGACAATCATCGCCACGGTCTCCGGCAGATGCGGCGCCAGCGCTTCAGGCGTTGCGTCGGCGGGCAGGGTCACCAGCTCAAAGCCGTGCTGTTTCAGGGTATCGATCGGCGTCGTGTCATATTTAGCGAACGACGGCGAGGTGCAGATTACTTTCATCGCGTTTCCCAGGGGATAAGTCGAACAGGCAAGGGCAGCAACGGCTGCCCTGACGGTCATTACTTCAGGTACTGATTGACGACCTGACGAATCTTTTGCTCTTCATCGGCGCTGAATCGCACCGAGTAGCGGCTCTCGCCGACGTCATAGCCCAGCAGCGAAACTGCTTTTTTCACCGCTGCCGGCGAGAAGCCGATGCTGTAGAGATCGGTGCGCAGGCCGGTAACGTTCTCCTGTGCCGCGCGCGACCCCTCAATATCGCCTGCGTTGAAGCGCGCCCAGATGGCGTTGATCTCTTTTGGCGCGGCGTTGGCCAGGCCGGAGATACAGGCGGAGCAGCCGTCGACGAAGCCCTGATGGATTAGCGAGTCCGGCCCGTTAAGCACGTCGAAGTTATCAATGCCTTCCGCCGCCTTAATAAAGCCGCTCAGGCTCTCATAGCTGCCCGCCGAGTCTTTGATGCCGATAATGTTGGGATGTGACGCCAGAGTACGTACGGTTTCCGGCTGCAGCGTGTTGCCGGTGCGCGCCGGAATGTTGTAGAGAAACAGCGGCACATCCAGCGCGTCAGCCACCGTCTGGTAGTGGTAGATCAGCTCGTCCTGCTTAAGCGGCACGAAGTAGGGCGTGATCACCGACACCGCCTCCACCCCGAGCTTCGCAATCTGTCTGCCGAGACGGATGGTTTCGCGCGTCGAAATCTCGCCGATATGGGCGACAACCGGCGCGCGGCCGTTCACCTCATCGACGCAGGTTTCGGTAACCGCGATCTTCTCCTGCTCGTTGAGCACAAAGAACTCGCCGTTGGTGCCGCCGCAGAAGATGCCGTTGCCCGCATCCAGCTGGCGTTTTACCTGCTCGCGCTGGGCTTCAGGGTTATAGGCGCCTTCCCGATCGAAACAGGTGACGATAGCGGTCAATACGCCGGTAATTTTCTGGCTCATACAATCCTCTTTATTCCTGATGTGAAGGAAACAGCGTCAGGTAGACGTCGCGAACGTCATGTGCGCTGACGGCAGCGGGCACGTTCTTCATCAGACGCTGCACGTCGAGCGCCGCTTCCACTAAATAGGGCAGGTGATCCGGGCCGATGCCCAGCTCTTCAAGGCTGGCGGGCAGCTGCAAACGTTTAACCAGCGCGGTGAAGTAAGCCACCAGCGCGTGCGATTTGCTCTCATTATCCAGCGAGGTATCTGCATCCGGCAGCAGATCGTAGGCCTGAGCGAATTTGTCCACTGCGGCTGGTCGCACAAAGGCCATGCAGGGCGCCAGCAAAATGGCGTTGGCGACGCCGTGCGGCAGATGATATTTGCCGCCCAGCGGATAGGACATGGCGTGCACCAGATGCGTGCCTGCATGGGCGATCGCCGCGCCGCCGTAATAAGAGGCCCACAGCATATCCAGCCGCGCCTGCAGGTTGTGCGGCTCGGCAACGGCGGTTTCGAGGCTGGCGAACAGCTTTTTCATGCCGATCAGCGCGTAGTTGTCGCTTACCGGGTTCGACACCGTGGCGGTGAAGCATTCAATCAGATGACAAAGCGCATCGATGCCGGTCGAAGAGGCGATATGCGGCGGCATGCTGGTGGTCAGCTCCGGCACCAGCGCCACAAAATCGGGCAGCATCACCGGCGAGATAATGCCGACTTTGGTTTCACGCTCCGGGATCGCCAGGATGGCATTGGGCGTCGCCTCTGAGCCGGTGCCTGCAGTGGTCGGGATCAGCAGTGAGGTGGTGCGCGCGGTTGGCTTTTCACCCGCCAGCAGCGCCTCCAGCGACGGGGCGTTATCGACGCACAGCACCGACAGCAGCTTAGCGACGTCGAGCACGCTGCCGCCGCCGACGCCGATCACCATATCCACGTCGCGCCCAGGCAGCGCCGCCAGCACGGCGGCAACGTCGTGCTGGCTCGGCTCCGGCGGCACGCTGTTAATCACGCTGACGCTGGCGATATGCTGTTTCAGTTGAGCGATAAGCGCCTGCACCGCCGGAATGGTTTCAATATTCTTGTCCGTCACCAGCAGCGCGCTGGCTTTTCCTTTCAGCAGATAGCTAATGTCGTTCAGCGCCTGAAAACCGCTAATTACCGTGCTGTTGATATTCATCTCATACCCTTATTACGACGAATCTGGAGCAAATGATTAGATTTGCTCATATTAGTGCGATATCTGTCACTTGCTGTGCCTAAATTTATAGGGCATATCGATTTCGATTAATTTGATCTTGCTCACATATAATCAATCATGATTGAATATAATCATTCACAGCGGCATACGGCCGAATCAGGAGAGAAGATGACGCAGAGGTCATGGAAAACGCCCGTGCTGGTGATAGCCGATGACTTTACCGGCGCGAACGACGCAGGCAGCGGACTGGCGCAGGCGGGCGCGCGCGTGCATGTCCTGTTCAGCAGCGAGACGCCGCTGGATAGTGCCGCCGCCGACGTCTGGGTGATCAGCACCGACAGCCGCGCCGTCAGCCCCGCAGAGGCGGCGGCGCGGACTGAAGCGGTGGTGCGTCAACATCAGGCTTTTATCGCCCAGGGCTGGCTGTTTAAAAAGATCGACTCCACGCTGCGCGGCAATATCGGCGCCGAAGTGCATGCCGCGCTGGCCGCCAGCGGCAAAAAGCGGGCGCTGATCGTGCCTGCCGTACCACGGCTGGGCCGCGTCACGCGCCGCGGCGAGGTGCGGGTGAACGGGGTACCGCTGACCGAGACCGAATACGCCAGCGATCCAAAAACGCCGGTGATCAGCGCGCGGGTATTAACGCAGCTCGGGATCGCGGGCGTCGAGATCGATCTTGCCGCGCTGCGCAGCGATCGTTTTGCCGCGTTGCTGGCGGAGCAGCAGGGCGCGGTGGTGATCGATGCGGAAAGCGAAAGCGACATTGCGCTTATTCTGACCGCCGCCGCGCAGCTTGACGAAACTCCGCTGCTGGTTGGCGCCGCCGGACTGAGCGATGCGCTCGGCGCGCAGCTGGCGGCACGCCACCCCGCGCCGGTGCTGGCCGTTATCGGCTCGATGAGCGCCAGCGCCCAGCAGCAGATCGCGCGGCTGGCGGCGCAGCGAGATATCGCGCTGGTGGATATCGATATCCGCCAGCTGTTTGAACGCCCTTGCTGGCCGAATAGCACGCAGTGGACAGAGCAGGCGCTCGCCGCGCTGCGCAATGGGCGGCATACGGTGATCCGTACCTGTCAGCGCGCCGATCAGCGCCATGAGATCGACGCGCTATGCCAACAGCAGCAGATCACACGGCAGCAGCTTGGCGAGGCGATTTGCCAGTTTCTGGGCGAACTGACCCTGACCATCAGCCGCGCGCAGCGCCCGGCCGGGCTCTATCTCTCCGGCGGCGATGTGGCGATTGCGGTCGCGCAGGCGCTGGGCGCCAGCGGTTTTCAGATTCAGGGCATCGTGGCGGGTTGCGTGCCGCACGGCGTCCTGCTTAACAGTGAATTTACCCTGCCGGTGATGACCAAAGCGGGCGGTTTTGGCGACGAAAACACCCTGGTAGCAGCCATTCGTTTTATCGAGGAGAAGTCGAGTGAGTAAAATTATTGCGGTGACCATGGGCGATCCGGCGGGCATCAGCCCAGAGATCATTATCAAAGCGCTGGCGGAAGGCGACCTTAACGGCGCGCCAGCGGTGGTGGTGGGGTGCGCGGCGACGCTGCGCCGCATCCTTGCGCTGAATATTACCCCACAGGTCGAGCTGCGCGTGCTGGATAGCGTAAAAGAGGCGCGCTTTGCGCCAGGCATCGTCAACGTTATCGACGAGCCGCTGGCCGATCCGCAAGCGCTAAAGCCTGGCGTGGTGCAGAAGCAGGCGGGTGATCTTGCCTGGCGCTGCGTGAAGCGCGCCACCGAGCTGGCGCTGGCGGGCGATGTTCAGGCCATCGCCACTGCGCCGTTGAACAAAGAGGCGCTGCACTCGGCGGGTCATCTTTATCCCGGCCATACCGAGCTGCTGGCGCACCTGACCGCCACCAAAGATTACGCGATGGTGCTCTATACCGATAAGCTAAAGGTCATTCACGTTACGACGCATATCGCGCTGCGCAAGTTTCTCGATACGCTGAACCAGACGCGTATCAAGACGGTGATCGGCATGGCAGATACCTTTCTGCGCCGCGTGGGCTTTGAGAAGCCGCGTATCGCGGTAGCAGGCGTCAATCCGCACGCTGGCGAAAACGGCCTGTTTGGCGATGAGGAGATCACCACTGTCGCGCCTGCGGTGAAGGCGATGAAAGAGCAGGGCATTGAGGTTTTCGGCCCCTGCCCGCCAGATACGGTGTTCCTGCAGTGTCAGGAAGGACAATATGACATGGTGGTGGCGATGTATCACGATCAGGGACATATCCCGCTGAAACTGCTTGGCTTTTACGACGGTGTCAATATCACTGCTGGCCTGCCGTTTATCCGCACCTCTGCGGACCACGGCACCGCTTTTGATATCGCATGGACAGGTAAAGCGAAGTCTGAGAGCATGGCGATCTCCATTAAACTCGCGATGCAGCTAGCATAGGGAAATATGAAGGGACAAAGTCGCCTTGACCAGATTATGGACTATCTGAAAAGCCATAATCTGGTGACTGTTGATCAGCTGGTGAGCGCCATTTCCGCCTCGCCAGCAACCATTCGACGTGATTTGATTAAGCTGGATAAAGAAGGGGTGATTAGCCGTAGCCACGGCGGCGTCACGCTGAACCGTTTTATTCCGGCGCAGCCCACCACGCTGGAGAAGATGCAGCGTAACCTGGCGGAGAAGCAGGCTATCGCCCACCACGCCGCCACCTTCGTACAGTCGGGTGATGCGGTCGTGCTGGACGCTGGCACGACCATGCTGGAGCTGGCGCGTCAGCTGACCCATTTGCCGCTGCGCGTCATTACCGCCGATCTGCATATCGCGCTGTTTCTCTCGGAATTCAAACAGATTGAAGTGACCATTATCGGCGGCCGCATCGACGATTCGAGCCAGTCGTGCGTCGGCGAGCACGGGCGCCGCCTGCTGCGCAGTATCAATCCCGATATCGCTTTCGTCAGCTGCAACTCCTGGAGCCTGGAGCGGGGCATCACCACGCCTACAGAAGAGAAGGCCGGGCTGAAGCGCGATCTACTGGCGAATGCGCGCCGCCGTATTCTGCTGGCGGACAGCAGCAAGTATGGCTCCTGGTCGCTGTTCTGTGCCGCGCCGGTGGATGAGCTGACCGACGTGGTGACCGACAGCCGCTTAGACGACGATGTCTGCCGCACGCTGCGCGAGCGCGGCATTGCGCTGGTGCTGACGGATTAAGCCGATAGTTTCGGTGGCACGTCCTGCGTCCGTTTTTTCGTTTTAAACCACCGCAAAGCGCAGGGATGACGCGTGGTATTGGGTATGGGCAGGATTAGGCGATTTGCTGGCAAATGCGATGCTGCTGTTTGTTGCGAGCGTTCTCACCTCAGGCTTGATTTTGAGTGTTTCTCAAAACCCTTTTTTTGCGTTTTTTTTAACTTATTGAAAAGTAAGAAGTCGCTGCGCGGGCAAAATAAAAGGGTTAAAGCTGCGATACTGCGCTTTTTTGCTGGGATATGAGTAGGTTAGTTTGGTAAGGTAACAGTTCACTGCCGTACAGGCAGCTTAGAAAACTGTGCACCGATTTCAGATGCTAGGTATATCTGTTCACTGCCGTACAGGCAGCTTAGAAATCGCTACTACGGCGCAAAACTGGCGCAAGAAGGTTCACTGCCGTACAGGCAGCTTAGAAACGCACCCAGGCGCAAGCGGTATCAATTAGACGGTTCACTGCCGTACAGGCAGCTTAGAAACTCTTTGTGCCGGTTGAAAAGCGCGACCTGCGCGTTCACTGCCGTACAGGCAGCTTAGAAACCGCCAGTGCAGCAAGAGTTACTTTTTTCATATGTTCACTGCCGTACAGGCAGCTTAGAAAAAATCAATCATGACCCGCGCATGGGTGCTGGCGTTCACTGCCGTACAAGCAGCTTAGAAAGCGACTAGCATGGACAAGCGCCTGGCCGCCTTGTTCACTGCCCACAGCTCAACAGCCAGCAAACTCGCCTGAATTTTCATTAGGTTATCAGCAACGCAACAACAGACCCCAAGGCAGTCATCTAACGATGATAAACATCGTTCTCCGACAGCGTTATGGCCGGGGCATCCAGCGTTACCTGGTCGAAAACCAGTCTATTGACGCCAGCGATTTTGCCAAACTCCTGCGCCTGCAAACGAATCTCACTGAAACAAAGGCCCTCAATCGGACGTTCAGCAGCACCCTCAATAAAGAACGCCCGCGAAAACGCAGCGGGGTGCGTAAGCGTGCTGCTGACATGGCTGATAGCGATATTTTCTACCTGCGTCAAACCCGCTTCGCCTTCCACGCCTTCAGTCAGCTTCCGCCAGTGTGGTGGCCAGTCTGGATCGACAGAGTGCTCGCCGTAGCTGTACTGCGGGAACCAGTTCAGCTGCAACATAAAGGGATAGCAAACATCCTCCAGCGTCAGATGGCGAACGGTCACGTTTTTGATCCAGCCGCCGCGATTGCGGGCCGATTTGATACGAAATCCCACGCCGGTGCCGGAAAAATGGTTGTGCTCAATCAGGACATTTTCAATCCCGCCGGAGGTCTCGCTGCCGAGCGTAATGCCTGAGCCTTTCAGCAGCGTACAGTTGCGGATAGCGATGTCGCATGCCGTCCTCGCCAGCTGCTGTGCTTCCTTGCCGCGCCCGGCTTTAACGCAGATATTGTCGTCATTGCAGGAAACCGTACACTTCTCCACGCGCACCTGCTGACTGGAATCGATATCAATACCGTCCGTGCTCGGGCCCGTTGAGTTGTGTACATTGAGTCCCTGCAAATAAACCTGCTGTGAATAACAAACGTGAATATTCCAGAAGCCAGACTCACGCGATGTAAATCCCTCCAGCGTGACGCTCTCACTCTCATACACCAGCAGGTTGCGTGGCCGTTCGCAGTCATAATCCACCACCCAGCGCAGGCCGCGCTGGCTATAGTCCGCCAGCATGCCGCTGCCTTCATCGTCGCCCCAAAATTTGCGCCACCAGACCGCTCCCTGGCCATCAATCGTACCGCTTCCGCTAACGGTGACATTTTGGCAGTGATTGACGTTAAGCAGCGCCGCAGGCCAGACCATATCAATGCCCGCGACGCGCGTTGCAATTTTGGCATAGTCCTCCAGCCGCTCGCTGCCAAGCAGCACGGCACCCTCTGCCAGTTTTAGCGTCAGGTGGCTTTTCAAAAACAGCGAGCCGGTCAGAAAGCGGCCGGAAGGGATCAGCACGGTATCGCCAGCAGAGGCCTGGTCGATAGCGCGCTGTATTGCCTGAGTGGACAGGGTCGCGGCGTCCGGGACGGCATTGAAATCTGTTATATTTAGCGTTGTCATTTTTCTGCCTGTAGTGGTCGATGAGGATAAAAACAGAGCGCTGAAAATAGCACTCCCACTCAGGGAGTTTATTGTTTGCGATCAGGCAAATTCCGCCGTCGCTATTCTGGCAGGTAGAAGTGTGAAAGAGCGCGCATCCGCAAAATAGCCCGGAGGTGCGCGCATAATAATTACAGGGTCTTTAATCCCAACGCCGGAATATTGCGGCCGTAGTAAATCTCGCGCATCTCTTTCCACAGCAGGTCGGTAATACGCTTATGTTCCGCCGGGCTGAGATCTTCAGGACGGGTATTGAAGAGGTAGTGCTTCAGTTCAAATTCTTTCAGCAACATCTTGGTGTGAAAGATGTTTTCCTGATAAACGTTCACATCCACCATGTCATACATCGCCTTCATATCTTCTGACATAAAGTTCTGGATGGAATTAATTTCATGGTCGATAAAGTGTTTCACGCCATTCACGTCGCGGGTAAAACCGCGCACGCGATAGTCGACGGTCACAATATCGGACTCCAGCTGGTGGATCAGGTAGTTCAGCGCCTTCAGCGGGGAAATCACGCCGCAGGTTGAGACTTCGATATCCGCGCGGAAGGTGCACAGGCCGCCTTCAGGATGGCTTTCTGGATAGGTGTGCACGCAGATATGGCTCTTATCCAGATGCGCCACGACGGAATTAGGCAGCGGGCCGGGATGTTCCGAATTGTCGATGTCCTTTGGATCGATCGGCTCTTCGCTCACCAGGATGGTAACGCTGGCGCCCTGAGGTTCATAATCCTGGCGCGCGATATTCAGCACGTTGGCGCCGATGATCGAGCAGGTTTCCGTCAGAATCTCGGTCAGACGAGTGGCATTGTACTGCTCGTCGATATAGGCGATGTAGCCATCGCGTTCGGCTTCAGTATTCGCATAACAAATATCGTAAATACAAAAACTCAGGCTTTTGGTCAGGTTGTTGAAGCCATGCAGTTTAAGCTTTTGCAATTTGGTTCACCTCCTTATAAAGGCTGTTCAGCAGACAGGGCGGTCAGCAGGTACTGCGGCAGTGCGAAACTACCCGCATGGATAGCTGAATTATAGTAGCGGCACGCCAGTCCAGCCGCCGCGAAACGCGCCTGCAGCGTAGCGAGATCGAGCTGCCGCAGCGCCGGATTATCGCTCGCCCAGGCGAAGGTCATAATGCCGCCATAGTAGGTCGGAATCGCTGCCTGATAAAAAGTGACGTCGGCGAAATAGTGGCTCAGTTTACGATGGCTGTTAATTGCCTCTTCCTGCTGCAGAAAGCAGACGCCGTTCTGCGCCACGAAAATCCCGCCGGGATTGAGAGCGTTTTTACAGCCCGCGTAAAATTCCGAGGTGAACAGGCTCTCGCCCGGACCGACAGGATCGGTGCAGTCGGAGATAATCACGTCGAATTTTTCCTGCGTCTGGTTGACGAAGTTTACGCCGTCGTCGATGACCAGATTGAGACGCGGATCGTTATAGGCGCCCTGGCTATGGTTGGGAAGATATTGCTGACAAAAGGTGACAACGCCAGCGTCAATCTCCACCATCGTGATGCTTTCCAGCTGCTGATGACGTGCGACCTCGCGCAGCATCGCGCCGTCGCCGCCGCCGATGATCAGCACGCGCTTCGCCGCGCCGTGCACCAGCAGCGGCACGTGCGTCATCATTTCGTGATAGATGAATTCGTCGCGCTCGGTGGTTTGCACCACGCCGTCCAGCGCCATTACGCGGCCCATCTGCGCGTTTTCGAAGATGATCAAATCCTGATGCGCGGTTTTTTCCCGGTACAGCTCTTTGTCGACCGTGAAATATTGTCCGAAACCGGCATGAAGGGTTTCATACCACATTTCTTTTTGCGCCATGGTGGGCTCCTCTCTGATGACTTCGCCATGAAAAAGAGCGACACATCATAACCAGGAGTGACCGTGCATGCACGGTCGAATGATCGGCAAAGAGGCGGGCTTACGGCTTATTTAACGTAGGCGAGCAGGCTGAGGGAATCACGCGCCAGCGACTTACACTTCTTGTCGTTAGTAATGGCGATGCCGCTCAGATCTTTATAGCTCGCTTCGCCAAGCGCCTTCATATTGTAGGCGGCGTAATTACTCAAATCCCAGCGGTTCTGCTGGGCGAAAAACACCAGAGCTTTGCGGATTTGCGCATCAGGCAGATCCTGATAGCCGCAATCATTTTTCAGATAAACGAATACCGCGGTGAGATCGGCCAGATCTTCTGCTTCGGATTCGCTCAGCGCGAAACTGGTGGAGGAGAAGCCAAGGAGTCCTGACAGTAACAGGATCTTGATGCTTTTCTTCATAGTGGTTCTCATTCATTAATCATTCATGTGACGATAGCACAGTGCCTGGCAGGATTCCGATTATTTTGCCGCTGGACGCTGGCTTAAGCACTTTTTTCAGGCGTTTCCGCCATCAAGCGCTTGACCCTCCCTCAGGGGAAGGGTTTAGGCTGTGGTTCCCTTATCACACGGATGAATAAGCTATGCATCGTCGACACTTTCTTAAGCTGACCGCCGCGCTGAGCGCAGCCGGGGCGCTGCCGCTCTGGAGCCGATCTCTGATGGCGGCCAGCCGTCCGCTGCTGCCGGTTCCATCACGACTGGAGGCGGATCCGCGCGGCCAGATCCAGATCACCGCCATGACTGGCACCAGCCAGTGGCAGGGCAAGAGTGTGCCGACGTGGGGCTATAACGGCGCGCTGCTGGGGCCAGCCATCGTGCTGCGCCGCGGCAAACCGACCACGGTCAATATTGTTAACCGGCTGCCGGAAGCGACCACGCTACACTGGCACGGCCTGGCGATCCCTGGCGACGTCGACGGCGGGCCGATGGCGCGCATCGAGCCTGGCGCGGCGCGGCAGGTGAGCTTTACGCCGGATCAGCCCGCCGCCACCTGCTGGTTCCATCCGCACCTGCATGGCAAAACTGGCCACCAGGTGGCGCAAGGGCTGGCAGGCCTGATCCTGCTGCAGGACGAGGAGACCGACAAACTGCGTCTGCCGTCGCAGTGGGGCTCGGACGATGTGCCGCTGATTTTCCAGGACAAGCGGCTCACCCAGGATGGCAGCCGCATCGACTATCAGCTCGACATCATGAGCGCCGCGGTAGGCTGGTTCGGCGATATGATGCTGACCAACGGTGTCCAGTATCCGCAGCAGGCGGTGCCGCGCGGCTGGCTGCGCCTGCGCCTGCTGAACGGCTGCAACGCGCGCTCGCTGCATATCGCCGCCAGCGATAACCGACCGCTCTATGTTATCGGCAGCGACGGCGGCCTGCTGGCGGAGCCGGTAAAGGTTGCGTCCCTGCCGCTGCTGCCGGGCGAGCGCTTCGAGGTGATGGTCGATACCTCCGATGGCAAAAGCTTCGATATCGTTACCCTGCCGGTTGAGCAGATGGGCATGACGCTGGCGCCGTTCGACCAGCCGCTGCCGCTGGTGCAGATCCTGCCGCTGCGCGTAATGGCGAGCGCGACGCTGCCGGATAACCTGGTGCAGCTGCCGCCAGTGCCCTCGGCGGAAGGCGCTAACGCGCGCTGGCTGCAGCTGATGATGGATTCGCAGCTCGATCAGCAAGGCATGGCGGCGCTGATGCAGCGTTACGGCGATAAAGCGATGGGCAAGGCGGGCGGGCATCACGCCATGCCGTCAGGCGGCGAGGCGATGAAGATGGATGGCCATGATATGGCGATGCATGACGCGCACGGCGGCGCAGCCCAGGGCTACGACTTCCACAGCGGCAATAAGATCAACGGTCAGGCTTTTAATATGGCGAAGCCGATGTTTAACGTGACGCCCGGCCAGCTGGAAAAATGGACCATCTCCGGCGAAGGCGACAAGATGCTGCATCCTTTCCATATTCACGGCACGCAGTTCCGCATTCTCTCAGAAAACGGCAAGCCGCCTGCGCCGCATCGCCAGGGCTGGAAAGATATGGTCAATGTCGACGGCTGGCGCAGCGAAGTGCTGGTGCGCTTTGACCATCGCGCCGCCGCCGAACACGCCTATATGGCGCACTGTCATCTGCTGGAGCATGAAGACACCGGCATGATGCTGGGCTTCAGCGTCGGCTGATCAGGCCTTCTCGAGCGCCAGGCGAATGTCTTCCACCAGATCGCCGGCGTTCTCAATGCCGATAGAGAGACGGATAGTGGCGTCGCTGATGCCGATGCGCTGCCTGACCGCCTCGGGCACGCCGGAATGGGTGGTGCTGCCGGGATGGCTGGCAAGCGATTCGGTGCCGCCCAGGCTCACCGCCTGCTTAAACAGCGCCAGCGCGTTCAGGAAGCGGAACGCGGCGGGCTGTCCGCCGACAATATCAAACGAAAAGGTCGAACCGGCGCCGCTGCACTGCTGGCGGAAGGTGCGGCCTTCGGCGCTGTGCTCGTCGAGGTAGGGCAGCCACTGTAGCTTCGCCACCTTCTCATGGTCGCGCAAAAAGGCGGCCACCGCCTCGGCGTTCTGCCAGGCCTTCTCCATTCGTAGCGACAGCGTCTCCAGTGAACGGCCGATCATCCAGCTGGAGTGCGGATCGAGCTGGGTGCCGATGGCGCTGCGCAGCGAGCGTATCTGCGTAATCAGCGCTTTGCTGCCCATCGCCGCCCCGGCGATCAGATCGGAATGGCCGCCGACATATTTGGTCAGCGAGTAGAGCGAGATATCGGCGCCGAAGTTCAGCGGACGCTGAAACAGCGGGCCGAGCAGCGTATTGTCGCAGGCCACCACCGGACGCGATCCCTGCTGCTGGCCGATCTCGTCGGCGATGCGCGCGATTAGCGCGATGTCCACCAGGCTGTTGGTGGGGTTGGCGGGCGTCTCGATCAGGATCAGCGCGACGCGCCCCATGCTCAACGCCTTCTGCGCGGCGGCGCGCACTTTCTCCTCGTCGGTGCCGTCGCTGAAGCCGACCGGCTCGATATTCAGGTTGTGCAGCGTTTTGCTCAGCAGCGTTTCGGTGCCGCCGTAAAGCGGCTGCGAATGGAGGATCACATCGCCCGGGCGCGCAAAGGTCAGCAGGGTAGTGGAGATGGCTGACATGCCTGAGGAGAAGAGGGCGCAGCTCTCCGCTTCCTCATAAATCGCCAGGCGATCTTCGACAATTTCGCTGTTGGGGTGGTTAAAGCGCGAATAGACCAAGCCGCCGCTTTTGCCTTCCGGCGGCTGGCGTCGTCCGGATACGTAATCGAAGAAGTCTCGCCCCTCTTCGGCGCTGTTGAAAACAAAGGTCGAGGTCAGAAATACCGGCGGTTTGACCGCGCCTTCCGACAGGCGCGGATCGTAGCCATAGTTCAGCATCTGGGTTTCAGGGTGCAGCTTACGATCGCCAATATGGGTTTTTTTACTGGAGCTGTGGGACATGGGATCTCCTGCTCAGGGCAGAGGTAAGGTAACGATATGTTGGACATAAGCTAACATGCAGCGGAATGTTCTGGTAAAGGCCGGTAAGTTCTAAGTTTATATCATCCAGGCACGATGAGGCTGGCAACGCCATAGCGCGGCATCTCGCCGCGTCTGGCAAGCTGTGATACTCTCCTGCAAATCGCTACCCGCTCAGGTCTGAGCGGGTTCTCTCTGTTCATCCGCGGCTGAGGATGGACGATCCCTTTAAAATCAACGAGAAGTACAGGTTTTGAAACATACTGTTGAAGTGATGATTTCCCAGGAGGCGATCGCAACGCGCATTGCCGAACTGGGTAAAGAGATTTCCGAGCGCTATCGCGACAGCGGCAGCGAGATGGTGCTGGTCGGGCTGCTGCGCGGCTCCTTTATGTTTATGGCCGATCTCTGCCGCGCCGTCGAGGTGCCACACGAAGTCGACTTTATGACCGCCTCCAGCTACGGCAGCGGCATGTCCAGCTCGCGCGACGTGAAAATCCTTAAGGATCTCGATGAAGATATTCGCGGCAAAGATGTGCTGATTGTCGAAGATATAATCGACTCCGGCAACACGCTGAGCAAGGTGCGCGAGATCCTGCGCCTGCGCGAGCCGAAGTCCCTCGCCATCTGCACGCTGCTGGATAAGCCCGAGCGCCGCGAAGTGGAGGTGACGGTGGAATATGTCGGCTTCGCCATTCCTGACGAGTTCGTGGTCGGCTTCGGCATCGACTACGCCCAGCGCTATCGTCATCTGCCCTATATCGGCAAAGTGGTGCCGCTCGAATCCTGAGCCTGACCGCACAATCTTCCAAGGCTGACCGCGTCAGCCTGGTGTAGGCTGTGCTCCGGTTCGGGAGTTCAGCCCACACCTCCGCAAAAAAATGCCCATCCAGGAAGATTTTACGCTTAGGGTGGCTCATCATAAGTAGCAACGTTGCGGCGACATCGCGTCAGCCTGCGGCTCGCTATGTCTGTCGCGACACACCGACATTAAAACAGGATATGGATTCGGAATGACTTATGCACTGGAACTTTCCCGGCTGACCAAGACCTATTCCGGCGGCGTGCAGGCGCTGAAAGGGATCGATCTTAACGTCGAAGCCGGCGATTTTTATGCGCTGCTGGGGCCGAACGGCGCGGGCAAATCGACCACCATTGGGATTATCAGTTCGCTGGTGAACAAATCGGGCGGCAGCGTGCGCGTGTTCGGCTACGACCTGGAGAAAGAGGTGGTCAACGCCAAACGCCAGCTCGGCCTGGTGCCGCAGGAGTTTAACTTCAACCCGTTCGAGACCGTGCAGCAGATTGTGGTGAACCAGGCGGGCTACTACGGCGTTGAGCGCCGCGACGCGCAGCAGCGCGCAGAGAAATATCTGACGCAGCTCGATCTCTGGGGCAAGCGCAACGAGCGCGCGCGGATGCTTTCCGGCGGCATGAAGCGTCGCCTGATGATCGCCCGCGCGCTGATGCATGAGCCGAAGCTGCTGATCCTCGACGAACCGACGGCGGGCGTCGATATCGAGCTGCGCCGCTCGATGTGGACCTTCCTGAAAGAGCTGAACGAAAAAGGCACCACCATTATTTTAACCACGCACTATCTGGAAGAGGCGGAGATGCTGTGCCGCAACATCGGCATTATTCAGAGCGGCGAGCTGGTGGAGAACACCTCTATGAAGGGGCTGCTGGCCAAGCTGCAGTCGGAAACTTTTATTCTCGATCTCGCGCCGGGCAGCGCGCTGCCAACGCTGGAAGGGTTCCAGTATCGTCTGGTGGACGCCTCGACGCTGGAGGTCGAAGTGATGCGCGAGCAGGGGCTGAACAGCGTGTTCAGCCAGCTTAGCACGCAGGGCGTTCAGGTCCTGAGCATGCGTAACAAGGCGAACCGCCTGGAAGAGCTGTTTGTCAGCCTGGTGCAGGGCAAAGGAGTGAAAGCATGACACATTTGTACTGGGTAGCGCTGAAGAGTATCTGGGCTAAAGAGATTAACCGTTTCGCGCGCATCTGGATCCAGACGCTGGTGCCGCCGGTGATCACCATGACGCTCTATTTTATTATTTTCGGCAACCTGATCGGCTCGCGCATCGGCGATATGCACGGCTTCAGCTATATGCAGTTTATCGTGCCGGGCCTGATTATGATGGCGGTGATCACCAATGCCTACGCCAACGTCGCCTCGTCGTTCTTCAGCGCCAAATTTCAGCGCAATATTGAAGAGCTGCTGGTGGCGCCGGTGCCGACGCACATTATTATCGCCGGCTATGTCGGCGGCGGCGTGGCGCGCGGTCTCTGCGTCGGGGTGCTGGTCACGGCGATTTCGCTGTTTTTCGTGCCGTTCCACGTCCACTCCTGGACAATGGTGGCGGTGACGCTGCTGCTGACGGCGATCCTCTTTTCGCTGGCTGGCCTGCTTAACGCCGTATTTGCGCGCACCTTCGACGATATCAGCCTGATCCCGACCTTTGTGCTGACGCCGCTGACCTATCTGGGCGGGGTGTTCTATTCGCTGACGCTGCTGCCGCCGTTCTGGCAGGCGGTGTCGAAGCTGAATCCGATTGTCTACATGATCAGCGGCTTCCGCTTCGGCTTCCTCGGCATCAACGATGTGCCGCTGGTGTTCACCCTGTCGGTGCTGATCGCCTTTATCCTGGTGTTTTATATTCTGGTCTACACGCTGATCCAGCGTGGACGCGGCCTGCGCACCTGATAAAAAAAGCAGCCGGATGGCGGCTTAAGATGAGAAGCGAGAGCTGGCGCAGGTAACAGGGCCCGATCGCAAAGTCGCTCAAGGCATCCCTGCTCGCTCGGCCCGCGCCCTCCCTGGCGCGGGACGCTTTGCTCTCCGGTCCCTGTTACCCACGCTTTAGCATCAGAGTTGACTGCTGCCGCCCGCGTCAGCACCTTGTCCCTCAGGCGACCTGCACCGGCAGCGCCTTCGCCAGACGCTTCATCTCGTTGTCGCCGTCGAAATAGGCGACCTTCGGCTGCCACTGGCGCGCTTCCGCATCCTCGACCTGCACGTAAGAGCAGATAATCAGGATATCCCCTTCGCAGGCGCAGCGGGCCGCCGCGCCGTTGACGGAAATAATCTTCGAGCCGCGTTCGGCGGCAATCGCGTAGGTGGAAAAGCGCTGGCCGTTAGTGACGTTATAGATATCGATGGCTTCATACTGCAGGATGCCGGAGGCGTCGAGGAAATCCTGATCGATGGCGCAGGAACCTTCATAGTGCAAATCCGCCTGAGTCACCTTTACGCGGTGCAGCTTGCCTTGTAAAACGGTACGTATCATAACCAGAAGACCTTGTTGTTCTGCCTGAAAACGACCCCGCCTACTGCGTGAGGTCGACCTGTTGATTATCAATAAGACGCGCTTTGCCCAGCCATGCCGCCATCAGGATCACTGCGCAACGGCTCTCGACCGTCAGCGGCTCCAGCGTATCGGCGTCGCAAATGGCCAGTCCGTCCGGGCGCAATCCTTTCTCGCTAAGCGCCGCCTCGGCGGCTTCGATAATCTCTTCGATATGGCGTTCGCCGTTGGCAAGGCGCGCCGCCATGCCGTTCATCACCTGCGCCAGCGCAGGTGCGAGCTGACGCTCGTCGTCGGTGAGATAGCCGTTGCGCGAGCTGAGTGCCAGGCCATCTTTGGCGCGCACCGTCGGCACGCCGACAATCTCAATATCGAAGCCCATATCCGCCACCATTTTGCGAATAATCGCCAGCTGCTGAAAATCCTTCTCGCCGAAACAGGCGATATCGGGCTGCACCAGATTAAACAGCTTGCTGACAATAGTCGCGACGCCGCGAAAATGGCCGGGGCGGCTTGCGCCCTCCAGCAGCGACGACAGCACCGGCACCTCGACAAAGGTCTGGTTTGCCAGCCCGTGCGGGTAAACCTCCGCAGGCGCGGGCGCGAAGACCACATCGACGCTGCGGCGATTGAGCTTCTCGCAGTCCTCCTGCAGCGTGCGCGGGTAGCGCGCCAGATCGTCGGCGCGATCGAACTGCATCGGGTTGACGAAAATCGATACCACGACAATATCGCCGCGCTCGCGCGCCTCATCCACCAGCGTTAAATGGCCGTCATGCAGATTGCCCATGGTCGGCACCAGCGCGATGCGTTTTCCTGCCTGCCGCCAGCGACGAATTTCACGGCGCAGCATCGGCAGCGTTTCTATGATCAGCACGGTAAAGCTCCTGAATTACTGGAAACTGTGTTCAGCCGCAGGATAGGTTCCCGCTTCAACTTCGGCGATATAGTGACGGATAGCGGCGCGAATGTCGCCCGCCTCAGCGAGAAAGTTCTTCGCAAATTTCGGGATATGGCCGCCGGTAATGCCGAAGGCGTCATGCATCACCAGAATCTGGCCGTCGGTGACGTTGCCCGCGCCGATGCCGATAACCGGAATCGTCAGCGCCTGGGTGATGCGCTGCGCCAGCGAAACCGGCACGCACTCCAGCACCATCAGCTGCGCGCCCGCGGCTTCCAGCGCCAGCGCGTCGGCCAGCAGCCGCTCGGCAGCCGCCTCGTCGCGGCCCTGCACCTTATAGCCGCCGAAGATATTCACCGACTGCGGCGTCAGGCCGAGATGGCCGCACACCGGCACCGCGCGCTCGGTCAGCATGCGCACCGTCTCCGCCAGCCAGGCGCCGCCCTCCAGCTTCACCATATTGGCGCCGGCGCGCATCAGCTGCGCGGCGCTGTCGAAGGTTTGCTGCGGCGTGGCGTAGCTCATAAAGGGCAGGTCGGCCATCACCAGCGCCTGCGGCGCGCCGCGACGCACGGCGGCGGTGTGATAGGCGATATCGGCGACGGTGACCGGCAGCGTCGACTCATGACCCTGAACCGTCATGCCGAGCGAATCACCGATCAGCATCACCTGGATGCCTTCGTCAGCGAACAGGCGGGCAAAGCTGAAATCGTAGGCGGTCAGGGTGGCGAACTTACGTCCGCTCGCTTTCCACTGACGCAGATGAGAAATAGTGGTGGGTTTCATTGCGCTCTCAACTCAGGTATTTCAGATGGGCGCAGTGTACTGGATAGCGCGAGAGAGCGGAATCTCCCGCGTATCAATCTGTGCGGCGTCAGCCGTGCCAGAGGCGAATAGCGCTGGCGTCGAGGGGAGCCAGCAGATCGCGCAGCGGGCGGCCGTCCGGCAGCGTTGCGCCGGGCGCGATCTCCAGCAGCGGCACCAGCATAAAGGCGCGGTTGTGCATATCGTAGTGCGGCACGATCAGACGCGGCATGCTGAGGCGCTGCTGGCCGAAAAGCAGGATATCGATATCGAGCGTGCGCGGCCCCCAGCGTTCGGCTTTGCGCACGCGGCCGTGCTCATGCTCGATACGCTGGGTATGATCGAGCAGCGCTTCTGGCGCAAGAGTGGTCTCCAGCGCCACCGCCGCATTCAGGTAGTCCGGTTGATCCGGCGGACCGTAAGGCGGCGTGCGGTAAAGAGAGGAGGTGGCGACGCGCGCCGTCTCCGGCAGCGCGTCGAGCGCCCGCAGCGCCGCGTCGACCTGTTGCAGCGGATCGGCAAGGTTGCTGCCGAGCGCCAGGTAGACGCGTGTCACGACGCGTTTTGACCGTCGCGGCGCGGGGCGGTCGGGCGGCGGCGCGGACGACGCGTTTTGCGGCGCGGCGTCGGGTCGTCGCCCAGCGTATTGAGCATGGTTTTCTGCTGCGTCGGCGCGGCGGCCTGGAATTCGCCCCACCAGTGGCTGAGACGGATCAGTTCCGGGTTGTTCTCGACCTCGGCGCGCAGCGCCAGCAGATCGTAGGCGGCGCGGAACTTCGGATGCTCCATCAGCTTCCAGGCGCGTTTGCCGTGACGGCGCGACATGCGCAGCTGCAGCTGCCAGATATCGCGGATCAGCGTGGTGATGCGTTTCGGGATCGCCAGCGCGCGGCAGGCTTCATCCAGCGTATCGTTCATCGCCATCGCGAAGGCGTCGAAATAGGTCAGGCCGCTCTCCTGCGCAATGCGCTGCGCCGCTTCGAGCTGCGGATACCAGAACATTGCCGCAAACAGGAAGGCTGGATTGACGCGCATATCGTTGTGGATGCGGTTGTCGGTGTTTTTCAGCACCTGCGCCACCATCCGCTCCATATTGCTGTCGCCCTCTTCGGTGAAGTTGCGCGTGATGGTAGGGAACAGCGGCTGGAACAGCTGAAATTCGCGCAGCTTTATATAGGTGCTATAGCCGTAGCCCGCCTGCAGCAGTTTTAGCGCCTCTTCAAACAGGCGCGCCGGCGGGATATCGCGCAGCAGCGTGGCGAGACGCGGGATCGGTTCGGCGGTTTCCGCCGCAATGGTCATATTGAGTTTGGCAGCGAAGCGCACCACGCGCAGCATGCGTACCGGATCTTCGCGGTAACGCGTCTCGGGATCGCCAATCAGGCGAATGATGCCCTGCTGCAAATCCTGCAGACCGCCAACATAGTCGCGTACGGTAAAGTCGGCGACGTTGTAATAGAGGCTGTTGATCGTCAAATCGCGGCGCTGCGCATCATCTTCGATGCTGCCGAAAATATTGTCGCGCAGCAGCATGCCGCTCTGGGCGCGCTGCGACTGGTTGCGATCCTCCTGGACATCGTCATCGGCCTGATGATGGCCGCGGAAGGTCGCGACTTCGATCACTTCAGGGCCGAACATGACGTGCGCCAGACGGAAGCGACGCCCGACCAGACGGCAGTTGCGGAACAGCTTGCGCATTTGCTCTGGCGTGGCGTTGGTGGTGATATCGAAGTCCTTGGGCTTTTTACCCAGCAGCAGGTCGCGAACGCCACCGCCCACCAGATAGGATTCATAGCCTGCTTTGTTCAGGCGATAGAGTACCTTGAGGGCATTTTCGCTAATGTCTTTGCGCGAGATGTTATGGCTCTCACGAGGGATAATGGTCATCTGATGACGCTCAGTTTCAACCTCGACAGGCGCCTCCTCATCACGCATGAGGACTTTCCGGCAAAAATTAGCAACTCGGGTAAAAATGGGACACCTCGACAGCGACGTAAAGTGGTGTAAATAAAATCAGCGGCTAATCATAGCCTGTTGCGAATCATTTAGGAATGGTGTTGTCGGCTCTGCCGGTTTCAGGGCGTTCTCCCGCGGTATCAAAGCGATATTCCACTGCGAGAGGGCACTTTCCAGCAGTTTCTCCTGGGTTTCATCCTGCCAGCCTGCCGAAACGGGCTGTCCAAGAAAGCGCAGCGCCTGTACCAGCAGCGGTCGCGGATCGCCCGCGGGCAGGGAGGGCGCATGATTTTGCTTCGACAGTTTATTGCCGTCAGGGCTAATCGCCAGCGGCAAATGCAGGTATTCAGGCACCGGCCAGCCGAACTGCTGATACAACGCGATTTGACGCACCGTTGGCGCGATCAAATCCGCACCGCGCACGATCTCCGTTACGCCCTGAAAATGGTCGTCGACCACGACCGCAAGGTTATAGGCGAACAGGCCGTCGCGCCGATGGATAATAAAATCTTCCTGCGCCAGGCGCGCATCCACCGCTAAATGTCCATGCAGCCGATCGTCGAAGCTAAAAACCGGCGCGTGCTGGCGCAGGCGCAGCGCGGCGTTTTCCGGCCCCAGATGGCGATCGCGGCAGTGGCCGTCATAGAATCCGCCGATCTGCTGGATGCGGCGACGCGTGCAGGTGCAGTAGTAGCTCTGGCGATGCGCCTGCAGCCAGGCCAGCGCCTCGCGATAGGCGTCATGACGCTGCGACTGCCACAAGACGTCACCGTCCCAGTGCAGGCCGTAGTGCTCCAGCTGATGCAAAATGCGCGTGGCGGCGCCGGGAACTTCGCGCGGCGGATCGATATCTTCGATGCGCACCAGCCAGCGGCCGTTTTGCGCGCGTGCGCTCAGATAGCTGCCAAGGGCAGCAATCAGCGAGCCGAAATGAAGGTCGCCGGAAGGCGAGGGGGCGAAACGCCCAATGCAGGGATGCGTAGACACTGGCTTTAAAAGTCACCGCACAGCGGCACAACAAGGTGCTTTTCCGCAGTGCGGTGAATCAGGCGAGGCGTTAGCCAGCCATCTGTTTTTCGCGGATTTCTGCCAGCGTCTTGCAGTCGATGCAAAGATCGGCGGTCGGACGCGCTTCCAGACGGCGAATACCGATCTCTACGCCGCAGGATTCGCAGTAGCCGAAGTCGTCATCTTCGACTTTCTTCAGCGTCTTCTCGATCTTCTTGATCAGCTTACGCTCGCGGTCGCGGTTACGCAGTTCAAGGCTGAATTCCTCTTCCTGCGCGGCACGGTCAACCGGATCCGGGAAGTTTGCCGCTTCGTCCTGCATATGCGAGACGGTGCGATCGACTTCATCACGCAGCTGATTGCGCCAGGCTTCCAGAATCTTGCGAAAATGTTGCAGCTGGGCTTCGTTCATATACTCTTCGCCCGGCTTCTCCTGGTATGGCTCCACCCCAGCGATGGCGAGAATACTCAGGGACGATGTTTTACGGTTTTGCCCTTCTTGCATGTTGTTTCTCCTGGATAACACGCACTATACCTTTTGTGGTTCAGCGCCAGCGATTAGGCGTCAGGCGGATGAGTGTAGTCAGTGGACTACATTTTGCCTGGCGGATTTCGCCGCACTGCCGCAAATGGGTACATCGATCCCCCTACGGGGAAAAACAGGCCGCTATAAATAACAGAAGCAGTCAAGGTTGGCAATTATTGATGATCGCACCTTGACAAGCCTGTGAGGAACAGCGTATTTAGCGCCTCGCGTTAACCATTCATACCACAACAATTTGCAAAAGATATTACAAGGTTACGGCAACCGGCTTTTTCAGAAACAGGCCTGCCGGTGATAAATCCGCGCGAAACGCCAAAATCTCTACGCCGTCCTGCTGCGCCTGGACCAGTTGGTCTGCGTAACGTGCGTCAATGTGACGCGCGGGGGAGACGTCCTCAATCCCCGAGTGCAGAACCGCAAACAGCAAAACAGCCCGGTGGCCGGCAGCCGCGACGGCGCTTAGCTCGCGCAGGTGCTTCTGGCCTCGGACCGTCACCGCATCCGGAAAATAGCCTTTTCCTTGATGTAAAAGGGTCACGGACTTGACTTCAATATAGCAGTTGCGTCTGCCGCCTGCCTGAAGCAGGAAATCGATTCGGCTCTTTTCCTCGCCATACCTGACTTCAGCCTGGCAGCGCTCATAGCCCGCCAGCTCCGGAATCGCAGCGGCGAGCAGCGCCTCTTTTACCAGCTGATTGGCGCGCAGGGTATTAACGCAGATCCAGTTGCCCTGCTGCGTTTCGGTCAGCTCCCAGCTGTGCGGATATTTGCGCGTCAGGCTGTCGGAGGTGGAGTACCACACCGTATCGCCCGGTGTGGCGCAGCCGGTCATTGCGCCGGTATTGGCGCAGTGAATCGTCAGGGTTTCGCCTTCCGGCGTCACCACGTCGGCGAGGAAACGCTTATAGCGGGCAATAAGCCGGGCGGACTTTAACGGTGGTGAAAACAGCATAGCGCTCCAGAGTCAGGTCAGCGGCCAGTTCGCCAGCGCCTGATAGCGCGTGCGGCCTCGCGCGTAGTGCGAGGAAAACAGCGAGAAATGGTCGACGCGAAAGCGCCAGTGAAAGTCGCGCGGCGGCAGCGCGATGCGCGAGGCGGCGTCGCGCAGCAGCGTGACGTGCGGATGAAACGGCTGGGCGCTCTGGGCGCAGCCGTGGCGCGCCGCCTGGGCGCGTAGCAGATCGGCCAGCTGAAGCAGGCCGCGCGGCGGCCGTCGGCAGCCGATCCATACCACGCCCGGACGCGGCCAGTGGCCGGCGTCGTCGAGATCGATATCGAAGGCGGGCTGCTGAATGCGCGCCGCCAGCTGTTGCAGCTTCTGCGCGGTCTCGCTTTTTACCTCGCCGAGAAAGGCGAGCGTCAGGTGCAGATTGGCCGCAACAATGGGGCGGCCAGCGTCGTCGGCAAAGCAATCGGCACGCCAGCGCACCAGCTGCTGCTGCAGCGCGTCAGGCAGGCCGATGCCAAAAAACAGGCGTTGCGTCTCCATGGCGGTCTCCGGCAATCCTCGCGGATGAGTGCTACAATGCGCGCCATCTTAACACAGGCTGAACGGGAGTTTGCCGTGAGTGATTTACCGGTCAGCGCCGTGCTGCCCGACCTGCTTCAGGCGCTCGACGCCGCGCCGCAAATTCTGCTGGCGGCCCCGACCGGCGCGGGCAAATCGACCTGGCTGCCGCTGCAGCTGCTGCGGCAGGCGAACCTGCCGGGCCGCATTATTATGCTGGAGCCGCGTCGGCTGGCGGCGCGCAACGTGGCGCAGCGCCTGGCGGAGCAGCTCGGCGAGCAGCCCGGCGCCACCGTCGGCTTCCGCATGCGCGGCGAGAACTGCATCGGGCCGACTACCCGGCTGGAGGTGGTGACGGAAGGCATCCTGACGCGCATGCTGCAGCGCGATCCCGAGCTGAGCGGCGTGTCGCTGGTGATCCTCGACGAATTCCACGAGCGCAGCCTGCAGGCGGATCTGGCGCTGGCGCTGCTGCTCGACGTGCAGCAGGGGCTGAGGGAGGATCTGAAAATCCTGCTGATGTCGGCGACGCTGGACAACGCGCGCCTCTCGGCGCTGCTGCCCGACGCGCCGCTGATTGTCTCCGAAGGGCGCAGCTATCCCGTGACGCGCCGCTTCGCCTCGCTCAGCGCCACGCTGCGCTTTGAAGAGGCGGTAGCGCGCGAAACGGCGCAGCTGCTGCGCGAAGAGAGCGGCTCGCTGCTGCTGTTTCTGCCTGGCGTGGCCGAAATTAAGCGCGTAGAGCGTGAGCTGGCGTCGCGCGTCGCGGACGACGTCGATTTGACGCCGCTTTATGGCGCGCTGCCGCTGGCGGCGCAGCGCCGCGCTATCCTGCCCGCGCCGCCTGGCCGCCGCAAAGTGGTGCTCGCCACCAATATTGCTGAAACCAGCCTGACTATCGAAGGGATCCGGCTGGTGGTGGACAGCGCGCTGGAGCGAGCCGCGCAGTTCGACGCGCGCAGTGGCGTCACGCGGCTGCTGACCCAGCGCGTCAGCCAGGCGTCGATGACGCAGCGCGCCGGCCGCGCCGGGCGTCTGATGCCCGGCATCTGCCTGCATCTGATCCCTGAAGAGCAGGCGTCGCGCGCCGCCGCGCAGAGCGAAGCGGAAATGATGCACAGCGATCTTGCCGCGCTGTGGATCGAATTGCTGCAGTGGGGCTGCCAGCAGCCGGATCAGCTGACCTGGCTCGATGCGCCGCCGGAAAAACACCTGCGCGCGGCGCGCGAGCTGCTGACCCGACTTGGCGCGCTGGACGAAAGCGGCAAGCTGAGCGCGGCGGGACGCCGCATGGCGCAGCTCGGCGGCGATCCGCGCCTCAGCGCCGTGCTTTGCGCCGCTGGCCAGGATCCCGACGCGGCCGCCAGCGCCGCGCTGCTGGTGGCGATTCTGGAGGATCCGCCGCGCAGCGGCTCGCCCGATCTGCGTGACGCGCTGCATCGCCCGCAGCCGCAGTGGCAGCGGCGCGCAAAGCAGTGGCAGACGCGGCTTGGCGTCAGCGGCGGTCGCGTCGATGAAGATCGCTTTCCCGCGCTGCTGGCGGCGGGCTTCAGCGACCGACTGGCGCGGCGGCGCGACAATGGCGGCCGCTATCAGCTCGCCAACGGGCTGGGCGCGATGCTCGATACGCAAGAGGGGCTGAACCGCTACGAATGGCTGATCGCACCCGCCTTGCTGCAGGGCAGCGCGGCGCCGGATGCGCGCATGCTGCTGGCGCTGCCGATCGATATTGATGCGCTGCGCCAGGCGCGGCCGGAGCTGGTCGAGGTGCGCGCCGAAGTCGAGTGGGACGAAGAGAAGGGCACGCTGCGCGCGCTGCGCCGCGAGCAGATTGGCGCGCTGGTGCTGAAGGCGCAGCCGATGGCGCGCCCGGAACCCGAGGTGCTGCACGCCGCAATATTGCGCTGGGTGGCGCAAAAAGGCCTGGGTGTGCTGGGCTGGAGCGAGGCGGCGCAGCAGCTGCGCGTGCGGCTGCAGTGCGCGGCGCAGTGGCTGCCGGAGGATCCGTGGCCCGCCGTGGACGACGAATCGCTGCTGGCGTCGCTCGACCGCTGGCTGCTGCCGGAGATGGGCGCGGTGCGCGATCTAAAATCGCTGCAGGCGGTCAACCTTGTTAGCGCGCTATTACATTTGCTCACATGGTCGCAACGCCAGCGGCTGGATAGTGCGCTGCCAACTCATTACACTGTGCCGACCGGCAGCCGGCTGCCCATTCGCTATCATGCCGATAAGCCGCCCGCGCTGGCGGTGCGCATTCAGGAGATGTTCGGCGAGGCGAGCAATCCCGCCGTGGCGGAAGGGCGCGTGCCGCTGGTGCTGGAGCTGTTGTCGCCTGCGCAGCGGCCGTTGCAGATTACCCGCGACCTGGCCGCCTTCTGGCGCGGCGCCTGGCCGGAGGTGCAGAAAGAGATGAAAGGGCGCTATCCCCGCCATCCCTGGCCCGACGATCCGGCCAGCGCGCTGCCCACCAGGCGCACCAAAAAATATTCCCCGCAGGGTTGAGCCCGCTGGATCGATTTCAGAGGGTTCCGCCATGCGGAAAAGGTAAAAGTCGCTAGAGTATCGGCGCAGCCAACGTAATGCCTGGAGAATGAAACCAATGTCTGGGAACGATCGCGAACCCATTGGGCGCAAAGGAAAACAACCCAAGCCGCCGCGTAACGCTACGCGCCGGGGTCGCCGCAGGGATGAAGACGATTTTGAAAATGATGATTTTGCCGATGAAGTTGAGGAGGAAGCGCCTGTGCCGCGTAAAAGTAAAGGAAAGCGTCCGCCGCGCGGGAAGCGCCGCTGGTTAGGCTGGCTGATCAAGCTGTTCCTCGTGTTTGTGGTAATTATGGCCGCCTGGGGCGTCTACCTCGACTCGGAGATTCGTGCCCGCATCGACGGCAAAGTGTGGCAGCTGCCCGCCACCGTCTACGGCCGCATGGTCAGCCTGGAGCCGGGCATGGCCTACAACAAGAAAGAGATGATTGCGCTGCTGGAAGGCACGCAGTATCGCGAGGTGTCGCGCATCACGCGTCCCGGCGAATTCTCGGTGAAAGGCAACACCATCGATCTGCTGCGCCGCCCGTTCGACTTCCCTGACAGCAAAGAGGGCCAGGTGCACGCGCAGATGGTGTTCGACGGCGATGAGCTGGGCGAGATTAAAAACCTCGACTCCGGCCGCGACTTTGGCTTCTTCCGCCTCGATCCGCGCCTGATCACCATGCTGCAGTCGCCCAACGGCGAGCAGCGCCTGTTTGTGCCGCGCGCCGGCTTCCCGGATCTGCTGGTCGATACGCTGATCGCTACCGAAGACCGTCATTTCTATGAGCATGACGGCATCAGCCCTTACTCAATTGGTCGCGCCTTCCTCGCCAATATCACGGCCGGGAAAGCGGTGCAGGGCGGCAGTACCCTGACGCAGCAGCTGGTAAAAAACCTGTTCCTGACCAACGAGCGTTCACTGTGGCGTAAAGCGCGCGAAGCCTATATGGCGGTGATTATGGACGCGCGCTACAGCAAGGATCGCATCCTGGAGCTCTACCTGAACGAGGTCTATCTCGGTCAGGCAGGCAACGACCAGATCCGCGGCTTCCCGCTGGCGAGCCTCTACTACTTCGGCCGTCCGGTCGACGAGCTGAGCCTCGATCAGCAGGCGATGCTGGTGGGCATGGTGAAAGGGGCCTCGCTCTATAACCCGTGGCGCAATCCGAAGCTGGCGCTGGAGCGACGCAATCTGGTGCTGCGCCTGCTGCAGCAGCAGAAGGTGATCGACCAGGAGCTCTACGACATGCTCTCGGCGCGCCCGCTCGGCGTACAGCCGAAAGGCGGCGTCATCACGCCGCAGCCCGCCTTTATGCAGATGGTGCGTAACGAGCTGCAGGCGAAGCTGGGCGACAAGGTCAAAGATCTCTCTGGCGTGAAGATCTTCACCACCCTCGATCCGGTCTCGCAGGACGCGGCGGAAAAAGCGGTGCTCGACGGCATTCCGGCGCTGAAAAAACAGCGCGGCCTGAAAGATCTGGAAACCGCGATGGTGGTGGTCGATCGCTTCAGCGGCGAAGTGCGCGCCATGGTCGGCGGCGCCGATCCGCAGTTCGCTGGCTACAACCGCGCGCTGCAGGCGCGTCGCTCTATCGGCTCGCTGGCGAAACCGGCGACCTATCTGACCGCGCTCAGCCAGCCCAACACCTACCGTCTCAACAGCTGGATCGCCGATGAGCCGATCGCGCTGAAGCAGCCGAACGGCACCGTCTGGAAACCGATGAACGACGATCGTCGCTTCAGCGGCAAGGTAATGCTGGTGGACGCGCTGACCAACTCCATGAACGTGCCGACGGTCAATCTCGGCATGACGCTGGGGCTGGACGCGGTTGTGGATACCTGGACCAAACTGGGCGTGCCGAAAGATCAGCTCAACCCGGTGCCGTCGATGCTGCTCGGCGCGCTTAACCTGACGCCGATCGAAGTGGCGCAGGCGTTCCAGTCGATCGCCAGCGGCGGCAACCGCGCCTCGCTGTCGGCGGTGCGCTCGGTGATTGCTGAAGACGGCACCGTGCTCTATCAGAGCTACCCGCAGGCGCAGCGCGTAGAGCCGGCGCAGGCCGCCTATCTGACGCTCTATACCATGCAGCAGGTCGCCGATCACGGTACGGCGCGCGCGCTGGGCGCGCGTTATCCGAAAGCGCATCTGGCAGGTAAAACCGGTACCACCAACGACCTGATCGACAGCTGGTTCGCCGGGGTCGACGGCAAAGAGGTCGCCATTACCTGGGTGGGGCGCGACAATAACCAGCCGAGCAAGCTGTACGGTGCCAGCGGTGCGATGCAGATCTACCGCCGCTACCTGGACAATCAGGCACCGATGCCGCTGGTGCTGACGCCGCCGGAAGATGTCTCGATGATGAACATCGATTCCGCAGGCAATTTCGTCTGCGGCAACGGCAGCAGCACCTGGCGCTCGCTGCCGGTATGGTCGCTCGATCCCGACGCTCTCTGCCAGCAGCAGCAACAGCTGTTCCAGCAGCAGCAGCAGTTGCAGGAGCAGCAGAACCAGCAGCAAAATCAGCAGCAGATGCAGCAGCAACCGCAGCAGCAGCCGGAGAAGAAAGAAGGCGACGGCGTCGCGGGCTGGATCAAAGATATGTTCGGCGGCAACTAAACCGTCGGTTAAAAAGGGCGCTACGGCGCCCTTTTTTTATGCCCGGCCAATAGTACGAGACTGGCCGCCAGACGGCGCTGCGCGCGGGATTATCCCTTGCAGAGAGTAAAGCGTTTCGCCTAGAATCCATTCGGCATAATAATCATTCTCGTTTTCATTCGCCTGCCTGCGACTTTATTCAAGAGACACGACCATGAATGCGCGAACGACTTTTCCTTGTTATCCGGACGGCGCAGTTTTAAATCAGAATCTCGACGTCGCCGGATACACCACGGTGGATGCGAGGCTGAAATATGACCCTGGCCGCTCCGGTCTGTCGGGCTCGTCGGTGGGCGTCAACGTGAAAAACCTGATTGACCGCGACGACGCCTGCTACTGGCGCACAGAGCGTCAAATTGTCGGCGCCGCCACTTTTCGTTTTTGATGCAACCGGGCGCCGCGGTGCCCGTTTAACCTGGGATGATCATGCAGCCTTCGCACGACACAGCCACTTTTTCGCTGGATAATGTCAGCTTTCACGTGCCTGGCCGCACGCTGCTGCATCCGCTCTCGTTAACCTTTCCGCCGGGCAACGTGACCGCGCTTATCGGCCATAACGGATCCGGAAAATCGACCTTGCTGAAAATGCTGGGACGGCACCAGAGCCCCAGTGAGGGGCGCGTGCTGCTTAACGCGACGCCGGTTGAGGCGTGGAACGGCAAAGCTTTCGCGCGCGAAGTCGCCTATTTGCCGCAGCAGCTGCCCGCCGCCGAAGGCATGACGGTGCGCGAGCTGGTGGCGATAGGTCGCTACCCCTGGCACGGCGCGCTGGGCCGCTTCAGCCACGACGATCGCGTGCGGGTCGAAGAGGCGATTGCGCAGGTCGGGCTGAAACCGCTGGCCGCGCGCCTGGTGGACAGCCTTTCCGGCGGCGAGCGTCAGCGCGCCTGGCTGGCGATGCTGGTGGCGCAAAACAGCCGCTGCCTGCTGCTGGACGAACCGACCTCGGCGCTGGATATCGCGCATCAGGTTGAGGTGCTGGCGCTGATCCAGCGGCTCAGCCGCGAGCGCGGCCTGACGGTGATCGCCGTGCTGCACGATATCAATATGGCGGCGCGCTACTGCGACCATCTGGTGGCGCTGCGCGGTGGCAAGATGATTGCCGAAGGCGCGCCGGACAGCATGATGCAGGCCGAGGTGCTGGGCGCGATTTACGGCATTCCCATGGGTATCCTGCCGCATCCGCAGGGCGGCGCGCCGGTCAGCTTTGTCTACTGAGGGCCTGAGCATGGAGATTACTCGTCGTCGCCTGCTGGCGGCGCTGGCGCTGACGCCGTGGCTGAATGCGCTGCCGCTGCGCGCTGCCCTGCCTGAACAGCCGCGTATTATCGCGCTGGAGTGGCTGCCGACCGAGCTGCTGCTGGCGCTCGGCGTCGCGCCACTGGCGGTCGCCGATACGCGCAACTACAACATCTGGGTCGGCGAGCCGCCGCTGCCGCCGCAGACCCTGGACGTCGGGCTGCGCACCGAACCTAATCTGGAGCTGATGACCCAGCTGCAGCCCTCGCTGATCCTCTGCTCGAACGGCTACGGCCCGCCGCCGGAAAAACTCAAGCGCATTGCGCCGATTATGGGCTTCGACCTCAACCGCGGCGACGGCAAACCGCTCTCCGCGGCGCGTGATTCGCTGCGCGCGCTGGCGACGTGTATCGGCCGCGAAGCCGAAGCCGAGGCGCATCTGCAGCTGCTGGATCGCGAGCTGGCCGCCGCGCGCCAGCGTCTGGCACCCTATGCCGCGCGCCCGGTGCTGCTGATGTCGCTGATGGATAGCCGGCATGCGCTGGCATTCGGCAAAAACAGTCTGTTTCTGGAGGTGATGGAGCAGCTGGGGCTGACCAATGCGTGGCAGGGAGAAACCAACTTCTGGGGCAGCGCAGTGATTGGCATCGAGCGGCTGGCGCATCTGCGCGACGTCGAGGCGATCTGCTTCGATCACGCCAACGACGCCGATATGGCACAGCTCAGCCGCAGCCCGCTGTGGCAGGCGCTGCCGTTTGTTCGTGCCGGACGCTTTCAGCGGGTTCCGGCGGTGTGGTACTACGGCGCGACCCTGTCGGCGCTGCACTTTGTTCGCGTGCTGGAACGCGCGCTGGAGACGCGCTGATGCGCCATCGTTTTTTCCCCGCCGCGCTGCTGAGCCTGCTCTTTCTGCTGGCGCTGCTGCTGAGCGTTATCAACCTGCGCGCGGCGCTGCCGTCGGCGCAGTGGGCGCAGGCGCTGCTGTCGCCGGATCTCAACAACATCGATCAGATGCTGTTTCACTACAGCCTGCTGCCGCGGCTCGGGCTGGCGCTGCTGGTCGGCGCCGGACTGGGGCTGGCGGGCCTGCTGTTTCAGCAGGCGCTGCGCAATCCGCTGGCGGAGCCGACCACGCTGGGCGTCTCGTCCGGCGCCCAGCTCGGCATTACCGTCGCCACGCTGTGGCAGCTGCCGGGCGGGACGGCCACGACGCAGCTGGCGGCGCTGATCGGCGCGCTGGCGGTTGGGGCGGTGGTGTTCGGCGTCGCCTGGGGCAAACGGCTGTCGCCGGTTACGCTGATCCTCTCTGGGCTGGTGCTGAGCCTCTACAGCGGGGCGGTGAACCAGATCTTCGCCATTTTCAATCACGACCAGCTGCAGACAATGTTTCTGTGGAGCACCGGCACGCTCAACCAGATGGGTTGGGAGAATGTCAGCCTGCTGTGGCCGCGTCTGCTGCTCGCCTTCGCGCTGGCGCTGGCGCTGCTGCGTCCGCTGACGCTGATGGGGCTGGATGACGGCGTGGCGAAAAACCTCGGCCTGGCGCTGGCGCTGTCGCGCGTCGGCACGCTGGCGCTGGCGATCCTGCTCAGCGCGCAGCTGGTGAGCGTGGCGGGCATTATCGGCTTTATCGGTCTCTTCGCGCCGCTGCTGGCGAAGCTGCTGGGGGCGCGTCGGCTGCTGAGCCGTATGCTGCTGGCGCCGCTGATTGGCGCGCTGCTGCTGTGGCTGGCGGATGCCTGCGTGCTGTGGCTCACCGCTCACTGGCGTGAAGTCTCTACCGGCACCCTGACCGCGCTGACGGGCGTGCCGCTGCTGCTCTGGCTGCTGCCGCGCCTGCGCACCGGCTCGGCGCCGCCCCCGCTCGATATGGGCGATAAAGTACCGCCGGAGCGGCATGCGGTGCGGCGCTGGTCGCTGCTCGGTCTGGCGCTGCTGGGGGGGCTGGCGTGGGTCGCGCTCGCCTTTGGCCGTGATGCGCACGGCTGGGTATGGTCAGGCGGCGAACTGTTCCATCAGCTGCTGCCATGGCGCGCGCCGCGTCTGCTGGCGGCGCTGGCGGTAGGGCTAATGCTCGGCGTCGCAGGCTGTTTGATTCAGCGTCTGACCGGCAATCCGATGGCCAGCCCGGAAGTGCTGGGCATCAGCTCCGGCGCAGCGTTCGGCGTGGTGGTGATGCTGTTTTTCGTGCCGGGCGACGCGCTGGCGTTTCTGCTGCCGGCGGGCGCGCTGGGCGCGGCGGGAACGCTGATGATTATTATGCTGGTGGCGAGCCGCGGCGGCTTTTCGCCGGAGCGAATGCTGCTGGCGGGCATGGCGCTGAACAGCGCGTTCGTCACGCTGCTGATGCTGCTGCTGGCGAGCGGCGATCCGCGTATGGGCGGCTTGCTGAGCTGGATTTCCGGCTCCACCTACACGATCAGCGCAAAGGCGGCGATGCAGAGCGCCTTGCTGGCGCTGGTTTTGACCGCGCTGGCGCCGCTCGCCAGCCGCTGGCTGACGCTGCTGCCGCTGGGCGCCGCCACGGCGCGTTCGGCGGGCATGGCGCTCAATGCCTCGCGTCTGGCGCTGATGCTGCTGGCGGCCGCGCTGACCGCCGCGGCGACGCTGACCATCGGGCCGCTGAGTTTTGTCGGCTTGATGGCGCCGCATATCGCGCGCATGCTCGGCTTCCGCCGCGCGCTGCCGCAGATGGCGATGGCGGGGCTGTTCGGCGCAGGGCTGATGCTGCTGGCCGACTGGTGCGGACGCATGCTGGCGTTTCCCGATCAGCTACCGGCGGGACTGATGGCGACCTTTATCGGCGCGCCTTATTTTATCTGGCTGCTAAGACGCTCGCGGTAAAAAAAGACCGGCAATATGCCGGTCTGACGTTGTTGACTGCGTGCTCACGCGGATGACAGGGTCTGATCGCAAAGTCGCTCAAGGCATCCCTGCTCGCTCGGCCCGCGACATCCCTGTCGCGGGACGCTTTGCTCTTCAGCCCCTGTCATCCGCTTTTTGACAGGCTAGCCGTCTGAGCGAATAACGCGTTTACAGCTTCGCAAAACAGCGACGCGCGGCGTCGACGGTGCGGTCAATGTCCTCGGCGCTGTGCGCCAGCGACATGAAGCCCGCTTCAAAGGCGGAAGGCGCAAGGTAAACGCCTTCTTCCAGCATCAGGTGGAAGAAGTGCTTAAAGCGCTCAACGTCGCACTTCGTCACGTCGGCGTAGCAGGTCACGCTGTCGGCGTCGGTGAAGAAAATGCCGAACATGCCGCCGACGTGATTCACCACCAGCGGGATATTTTCCGCCTTCGCCGCCGCCAGCAGACCCTGCGCCAGCTGCGTGGTGCGCTCGGTCAGGGTCTGATGAGTGCCCGGCTGGGCGATCTGCGTCAGGCAGGCGAAACCGGCCGCCATCGCAATCGGGTTGCCGGAAAGGGTGCCCGCCTGATAAACCGGCCCGGTCGGTGCCAGCGCATCCATCACTTCGCGGCGTCCGCCAAAGGCGCCCACCGGCATGCCGCCGCCGATAATCTTGCCGAGGCAGGTAAGATCTGGCCGCACGTTGTAATGCGCCTGCGCGCCGCCCAGCGCCACGCGGAAGCCGGTCATCACTTCGTCGATAATCAGCAGCGCGCCGAATTCGTCGCACAGCGCGCGCAGGCCCGGCAGGAAGTCCGGCTGCGGCGGAATACAGTTCATATTGCCCGCGACCGGCTCGACGATAATGCAGGCGATCTCTTCCGGATACTGCTCAAAGGCGGTACGTACCGAGTTGAGATCGTTATAGGTGCAGGTCAGAGTGTGGCGCGCGAAATCGGCCGGCACGCCGGGGGAGTTCGGCTGGCCCAGCGTCAGGGCGCCGGAACCCGCTTTCACCAGCAGGCAGTCGGCATGACCGTGATAGCAGCCTTCAAACTTCACGATCTTGTCGCGGCCGGTAAAGCCGCGCGCCAGGCGAATGGCGCTCATGGTCGCTTCGGTGCCGGAATTTACCATGCGCACCTTATCCATGCTCGGCACCAGCTCGCACACCAGCTGCGCCATCTTCACTTCCATTTCGGTGGGGGCGCCAAAGCTCAGGCCACGCGCGGCGGCTTCAATGACCGCGTTGCGGATCTCAACGTTGTTGTGGCCCAGCACCATCGGCCCCCATGAACCGACATAGTCGATATAGGCTTTGCCGTCGGCGTCATAGAGGTACGCGCCGTCGGCGCGCTCGATGAACAGCGGCGTGCCGCCTACGCCGTTAAACGCGCGCACCGGCGAGTTAACGCCGCCGGGGATCAGGCGTTGCGCTTCGGCAAACAGGTTTTCGGACTTACTCATTTATTCGGCTCCAGCGGTTCATAAAAAATCTCGCGCCATTCTACGGGAAGAAGACGGCAGGACGAAAGGCCGGAAAGGGCGCGCTATATTTACCTTAGCTGAAGGCTGGCGGCACAGAGTGCGAAGGGCAAAACTTGATTGCGCTATCGCGCTGGCGGATAATACGGCAATTGAGGTCGTTTTCTGGCCTGGACCTTTACCGGAGTATAAGATGAGTGATGATATTGCAGCACTGCCGTTACAGTTTACCGATGCGGCGGCCAGCAAGGTAAAGAACCTGATTGCCGACGAAGAGAATCCCGATCTGAAACTGCGCGTCTATATTACCGGCGGCGGTTGCAGCGGCTTTCAGTATGGTTTCACCTTTGACGACAAAATGAACGACGGCGACATGACCATTGAGAAACAGGGCGTGGCGCTGGTGGTGGATCCGATGAGCCTGCAGTACCTGGTCGGCGGCTCGGTTGACTACACCGAAGGTCTGGAAGGATCGCGTTTTATCGTGACTAACCCGAACGCCAAAACCACCTGCGGCTGCGGCTCCTCTTTCAGTATCTGATGTAAAAAGGCCGTCTTGCGACGGCCTTTTTCTTACCATTCCACGGTTACCAGCTTCGCCGTTTCCTTACGAACACTATCCTTCTTTAGCACGCTTTCCGTGACGCGCGGCTGCGCGTTGATGCGGCGACCGCAATCGATCTGCGGCATTGCCCGTTGCGGCTGGCTGTTAACTTCACAGCGCGAATAGATTATCAGCTGAACGCCTATCGATCCCGTGGTCGACGCTGTTGCAAAGGGCGCGACGGTCGCGAGCGCGAAGGCCAGCAGCAAGGCTCTGGTCATGTTTGATTCCTGGTGTGCAAAATGCGCAAGGCGCATAAAAGGACGCTGAGCTTACGTGGCGTCGGCGTCTCATTTATTGATTAACGGCAAAATTAGCGGGATCTTTAACCGCTTCCTGCTGATTTAATGTTCTGGATGCAGGGCGGCGCAAAGCTGTTTTGCCGCCAGCAGCATACGCGGGCCAGGGCGGCTGAGCCAGTCATCCTTAATGGCGATAACCGGCACGGTGAGCTGAGGCTGCCAGAAGCGTGCCACGCTCTGCGCCTGCGCGGCATCGCCGGCGACCACAATCGCCTGTGGGTGACGCATCAGCACCTGCTCGCGGCTGACCTGCGGCCAGCTGACGCGGCTGTCGGCGAAAATATTCTTTCCGGCGCACAGCGTAATGATGTCGTTTTGCAGGGTATCGCGCGCGGCGGTAAACAAGGGTTGCTGACCAAACTGCAGGAAAAGCGGCACGGCGGGCAGGGCGGCGTAGCGCGCGCGCAGGGCCTTTTCCTGCTGCTTCAGCTGCTGCGCGGCTTCCAGCGCCTGCTGCGGCTGCGGGCTCCAGCGCTGCAGCGACGCGACGGCGTCCGCCATCTCCTCCAGCGAACCGGGATCGAGCCACTCGACCTTAACGCCGAGCCGCTGCAGCTGATCGATCTGGCGCTGCGGATTGCCGCCGCGCCAGGCGAGCACCACATCTGGCTTCAGCGCCAGAATGCGCTCGACCTTCACGCCTTGCCAGTTGGCGACCTGCTCCAGCGCTTTCGCGGCGGGTGGATAGTCGGACCAGGCGCTGACCGCGACCGGCGTGATGCCGGCGGCAAACGCCATTTCGGTGAGGTGGGGAGCGAGCGAGATAACGCGTGGGGCGGCGGCGAACAGGCTGCTGCAAAACAGCAGCAGCCCGATCGGCCAGAGCGATTTAGCCACGCGCCAGGCGCGCCAGCAGCTTCTCCACCATCAGCGACGACTGCTGCGCCGCGACGCTGAGAAACTCTTCAAAGCTCAGATGCGACGCTTTGTCGGCAACGTCGGAGATGGCACGCACCACCACGAAAGGCACCTTGAACTGGTGGCAGACATGGCCGATGGCGGTCGCTTCCATCTCCACGGCGATCGCCTGCGGGAAGGTAGCGCGAATGCGCGCCAGCGGTTCGGCACCGTTGATAAAGGCGTCGCCGCTAACCACCAGACCGCGCACCGCGTTCAGGTTCAGCTCGCTGATGCAGGCTTCAGCGGCGGCAATCAGCTGCGCATCGGCGGTAAAGGCCGCCGGACAGCCCGCCATCTGGCCTGGCTCGTAGCCGAAGGCGGTAACGTCGGCGTCGTGATAGCGCACTTCGTCCGAGACCACGATATCGCCGACCGAGAGCGTCGGCGCCAGACCGCCGGCCGATCCGGTGTTGATCACCAGGTCTGGTTTGCACAGCTCAAGCAGCAGGGTGGTGCCCAGCGCCGCCGAGGTTTTACCGATACCCGATTTCAGCAAAGCGACCTCAACGCCGTTCAGCGTGCCGGTGTAAATTTCGCAGCCGGCCAGCGTCAGGGTCTGGCGGTTCTCGATTTTGTCACGCAGCAGGGTCACTTCCTGCTCCATCGCGCCAATAATGCCTGCTTTCATAAGAGAGTCTCGCTAATGTGGTGGAAGTGGTCGTAAAAAGTGAGGCATAGTCTAGCATGGCTGGCAGGGGATTGATTCACGAAGGTATAAGGGGAAACGATGGCGACAGTTAATTTCAGGAAGAAGATCAGTTTTACTCGCCCTTATAACACGCGCAAAGAGCCGGAAGGGGAATACTATATTACCCGCCACTTTGAGAGCGATCGCGGCCGTATTATCAATTCGGCGGCGATTCGCCGACTGCAGCAAAAAACCCAGGTTTTTCCGCTGGAGCGCAATGCCGCTGTGCGCTCGCGCCTCACCCATTCGCTGGAAGTGCAGCAGACGGGACGCTATATCGCTAAAGAGATCCTGCAAACCCTGAAAAGTCAGGGCGGTCTGGCGCAGTACGGGCTGGACGAGATGGAGGGCGCGTTCGAAAGTCTGGTGGAGATGGCCTGCCTGCTGCACGACGTCGGCAATCCGCCGTTTGGCCATTTCGGCGAGGCAGCCATTAACGACTGGTTTGAAGAGCACCTTCCGCTGGAGCTGGTGGACCCGCTGGTGGCTGGCGTTGAAGGCGACCAGCAGCGCGCCGATTTCAGTCAGCTCAACGCCATGATTCGCCAGGATCTGTGCCACTTTGAAGGTAATGCGCAGGCAATTCGCATGGTGCATACCCTTCTGCAGCTCAATCTCAGCTATTCGCAGGTTGCCTGCATCCTGAAATATACCGCGCCCGCCTGGTGGCAGGGCGAGAAGCCCGAGCCGTTCAGCGCGCTGATGAAAAAACCGGGTTTTTACCTCTCTGAACGCGACTATATCGCCGATCTGCGCGCAGCGACCCATATGGACGAGCATCATCGCTTTCCGCTGACCTATATTATGGAAGCGGCGGATGATATCTCTTACTGCATTGCCGACCTGGATGACGCTGTCGAAAAAGATATATTTAACATTGATGCGCTTTATGACTATTTATGTAAAAACTGGGGACCGATTAAAAATAATGACGCCTTCAGTCGAACGGTCGGCGAGGCATGGCGAGAAGCCTGTAACAAAAAGCGTCGCAGCAGAAGCGATCAGTTCTTTATGTCGTTGCGCGTTAACGTACAGAACGTACTGGTCAGCCATGCGGTAAAGCGTTTCGTCGATAATCTGCCCGCTATTTTCAACGGCGATTTTAATCATGCACTATTAGAGGACGACGGCGAAGAGGGAAGATTATTACAGATGTTTAAAACGGTGGCGCGCCGCCACGTATTTAATCATGCCGAAGTTGAACAGCTGGAATTACAAGGTTATCGCGTCATTAAGGGATTGTTAGAAATATATCAACCTTTGATGACGTTAACGTTCGAAGCCTTTACCACACTGATTAACGAGGACTTTCTGCGCCAGCATCCGATTGAAACGCGCCTGTTTCATAAACTTTCCGGAAAACACCGCAAAGCCTATCAGCAAAAAATGCGTACGCTGGTCGTCGAGCATAAATATCAGCGGCTATTATGGGAAAGATATTATCGCTTTCGTCTGATTCAGGATTATATTAGCGGGATGACCGATCTCTACGCGTGGGATGAGTATCGCCGACTCATGGCGGTAGAATAACTGGAGTTTTGTAAAGGGCGTGCATAAATTTTTACCTTTGCCGCAAACTTTTGCTGGAACTTCGCGCTAAAAGATTAATCTCATAACTGACCACAGCAACGGTCTGGCGTTTATTACTGGATGAGACTAACACGAATGAAAAAAAACACCCTAACGTTGAGCGCGCTGGCGCTCAGTCTTGGCCTGGCGTTAAGCCCTGCCGCGGTTTTCGCCGCTGAATCGGCCTCTTCTACCAGTCAGCAGCTGCCGAGCCTGGCGCCGATGCTGGAAAAAGTGATGCCGTCAGTGGTCAGCATTAGCGTTGAAGGCAGCACCACGGTAAAAACCCCGCGTCTGCCGCAGCAGTTCCAGCAGTTCTTCGGCGATGATTCGCCATTCTGCCAGGATGGTTCCCCTTTCCAGAGTTCGCCGATGTGTCAGGGCGGCACGGGCGGCGCGGGTCCCAACACGCAACAGGAAAAATTCCGCGCGCTTGGCTCCGGTGTAATCATCAACGCTGAAAAAGGCTATGTGGTGACCAACAACCACGTTGTCGATAATGCGACCAAAATTCAGGTGCAGCTCAGCGATGGCCGCCGCTATGACGGCAAAGTCATTGGTAAAGATCCGCGCTCCGATATCGCGCTGGTCCAGCTCATCGATGCGAAAAACCTGACGGCAATTAAAATTGCGGACTCCGACAACCTGCGCGTTGGCGATTATACCGTCGCCATCGGCAACCCCTACGGCCTGGGCGAAACCGTCACGTCAGGCATCGTTTCGGCGCTGGGACGCAGCGGGCTCAACGTCGAAAACTACGAAAACTTTATTCAGACCGATGCGGCGATTAACCGCGGCAACTCAGGCGGCGCGCTGGTGAACCTCAACGGCGAACTGATCGGCATCAATACAGCGATCCTCGCGCCGGACGGCGGCAATATCGGCATCGGCTTTGCCATCCCGAGTAATATGGTGAAAAACCTTACCGGACAGATGGTAGAGTTCGGTCAGGTGAAACGCGGCGAGCTGGGTATTCTGGGCGCTGAGCTGAACTCTGAGCTGGCGAAAGCGATGAAGGTTGACGCACAGCGCGGCGCCTTCGTCAGCCAGGTGCTGCCGAACTCCGCCGCAGCGAAAGCGGGCGTGAAGGCGGGCGACGTCGTGGTGTCGATGAACGGCAAGCCGCTGAGCAGCTTTGCCGCTCTGCGCGCCGAAGTCGGTTCGCTGCCGATCGGCACTAAACTGCAGCTTGGCCTGCTGCGCGACGGCAAACCCGTGAGCGTGACCGTCGAACTGCAGCAAAGTACGCAGGACAAGGTGCAGTCTGCCACCATCTACACCGGCATTGAGGGCGCCGACCTGAGCAACGACAGCGGCAGCGATAAAGGGGTGCGCGTAGACAATGTGAAGCCTGACAGCGCCGCAGCGCGTATCGGCCTGAAAAAAGGCGATATCATTCTTGGCGTTAACCAGCAGCGTGTCGCCAACCTGGGCGAGCTGCGTAAAATCCTCGATACCAAACCGTCAGTGCTGGCGCTTAACGTTAAGCGTGGTGACAGCAGCATCTATCTGCTGATGCAGTAACGCTTTTTATCTTATCAGGCGGACCTCGGTCCGCCTTTTTTATGGGCGCGGTTGAGAATGTGACCGGAGCCGCAAAACCTGTAAATCCCCGCCCGGCTCTATGCATTTGCACAATGCCTGGCCTCGCCGCCATGCGTATGCTGTAGCATCCACTCTCTGTCAGGATTTACAGATGGCAAACTATCATCTTGATGCACGCCTTGCGCAGGATATTGTGGCGCGCACCATGAAGATTATTGACAGCAATGTCAACGTGATGGATGCGCGTGGCCGTATCATCGGCAGCGGCGATCGCGAGCGTATTGGCGAATTGCACGAAGGCGCGCTGCTGGTGCTCTCTCAGGGGCGCGTAGTGGATATCGACGAGGCGGTGGCGAAGCATCTGCACGGCGTGCGGCCAGGCATCAATTTGCCGCTGCGCATCGATGGCGAGATCGTCGGCGTCATCGGTCTGACGGGCGATCCGGTCGCGCTGCGTCACTACGGTGAGCTGGTCTGCATGACGGCGGAGATGATGCTGGAGCAGACCCGGCTGCTGCATATGCTGGCGCAAGACAGTCGCCTGCGCGAGGAGCTGGTGCTGAACCTTATCCGTAGCGAAAGCCTGACGCCGCAGCTGACCGAATGGGCGCAGCGCCTCGGCATCGATCTCAATCAGCCGCGCGTGGTGGCGGTGGTAGAGGTAGACAGCGGTCAGCTCGGCGTCGACAGCGCGATGTCGGAGCTGCAGCAGCTGCAAACGCTGCTGACGACCCCGGAGCGCGATAACCTGATCGCCATTGTTTCCCTGACGGAGATGGTCGTGCTAAAGCCGGCGCTGAATGCACACGGGCGCTACGACCAGGAGGATCATCGCAAGCGCGTCGAACAGCTGCTGCAGCGTATGAAAGAGAGCGGCCAGGTGAGGATGCGCATCGCGCTCGGCAACTATTTTACCGGGCCTGGCAGCATAGCGCGCTCGTATCGTACCGCGCGCACTACCATGATGGTCGGCAAGCAGCGTATGCCGGAGTTGCGCAGCTATTTTTATCAGGATTTAGTCTTGCCGGTGCTGCTCGACAGCCTGCGCGGCGGCTGGCAGGCGAATGAGCTGGCGCGTCCGCTGGCGCGGCTGAAAAGCATGGATAATAACGGTCTGCTGCGGCGCACGCTGGTGGCCTGGTTTACCCATAACGTGCAGCCCAGCGCGACGGCGCGCGCCCTCTTTATTCACCGTAATACGCTGGAGTATCGGCTGAACCGCATTTCCGAGCTGACCGGGCTGAACCTTAGCCAGTTTGACGATCGTCTGCTGCTCTATGTGGCGCTGCAGCTGGACGAGCAGAGCTGAGATGACAAAAAGGCCAGCGTTGGCTGGCCTTCTGCAGCAAGCAACAGCAGGCGCATTACCGATTATTGCGCGTCAGCTTGTCCAGATCGCTCTCGATCTCGGCAATTTTATTGGTCACCACGCTCTCCAGATGGCGCAGATCCGCCAGAATCTTACGCTTCAGATCCACTTCCACCTGATCGCGCTGGCAGATCTGATCCAGTTCGTCGATCACATAGCGCAGATTCGGGCTGATCTCCTGAACTTCTTTGTAGCCCTGGTTGATATTGTCAGCGACCACGGTTTTGCGCTGGCGCGGATATTTAAACTTCACGCTCTTGGCGAAGAATTCGCCCTTGTCTTTGCGAAAGTAAATTTTAAGGATGTCGTTGTTGGCTTCCTGACGCAGGCTGTAGCGATCGATATCGTCCGGGTTATTAATGCCTAAGCTTTTAAGGTTGTCATACATAGCGATTTTTCCACCAAAAAGAGAGAAGCGCGCATCTGTGTTCATGGCACAAAAATAACTGTAGACAAAAAACGGATTGAACACTGCGCGACGGGAGATAACTGGCGCGGATTATGACCTGGGTGAAAAGTAAACGCACCTGTTAATTCGTTTCGCGAATCAGGTAGTCAGCGGGAGAAGTGTAAAGAAAAGATGACGGGCCAAAGGGCCCGTCAGAAAGGCTTAGTCGATAGTGCGCAGCAGCTCATTAATGCCGACTTTGCCGCGCGTTTTTGCGTCGACTTTCTTCACGATAACCGCGCAGTAGAGGCTGTAGCTGCCATCTTTAGAGGGCAGGTTGCCGGAAACCACCACGGAACCCGCCGGAACGCGACCGTAGTGCACTTCACCGGTTTCGCGATCGTAGATTTTGGTGCTCTGGCCGATGTAAACGCCCATTGAGATCACGGCGCCTTCTTCCACGATCACGCCTTCGACGATCTCGGAACGCGCGCCAATAAAGCAGTTATCTTCGATGATGGTCGGGTTTGCCTGCAGCGGTTCCAGCACCCCGCCGATGCCGACACCGCCGGAGAGGTGAACGTTTTTGCCAATCTGCGCGCAGGAGCCTACGGTCGCCCAGGTATCGACCATGCTGCCTTCGTCGACGTAAGCGCCGATATTGACGTAGGACGGCATCAGCACGGTATTGCGTGCAATATAGGCGCCCTGGCGAACCGCCGCGGGCGGCACAACGCGGAAGCCCGCTGCTTTAAAGCGCGCGTCGTCCCAGCCGGCGAACTTCATCGGCACCTTGTCGTAAAAGCGGGTTTCTGCGCCTTCCATCACCTGGTTTTCGTTAATGCGGAACGACAGCAGAACCGCCATCTTCAGCCACTGATGCGTTACCCACTGACCGTCGATCTTTTCTGCTACGCGCAGCGCGCCACTGTCCAGCTGAGCGATCACCTGGTTGATGGCTTCACGGGTCACCGGATCGACGCTCGCCGGAGTAATCTCAGCGCGACGCTCGAAGGCCGTTTCAATAACGCTCTGTAACTGTTGCATAATTTTTTCCTGATCTGTCTGGTGCATGCCGGACCACGTCCCGGCACAAAGAGTAAATAAGTAAATCGATTGCGGTCACACTTTATCGTTTGGATTAAGGGCTTCTGTCAACCGTTGTTGCAACGCTTTACGCATTTCCGCGTCAAGCGCGCGCCGTTCGCCGTTGGCCAGAATAAACAAATCCTCGACGCGTTCGCCAATGGTGCTGATGCGCGCGCCGTGCAGCGAGACGCCCATATCGGCGAAGACTTCGCCCACGCGCGCCAGCAGGCCGGGCTGATCGAGCGCCACCAGCTCCAGATAGCTGCGGCGATCGGTATGGGTCGGCAGAAAGTTGACTTCGGTATCGACGCTGAAGTGGCGCAGCTTCGCCGACGGACGGCGCGTACGCGGCGGATTCCAGCTGGTCTGCGCGATCGCCTGTTCCAGCGCCTGGCGAATCATCAGGTGGCGATCGGGCGCCAGCGGACTGCCGTCCGGCTCCAGAACGATAAAGGTGTCCATCGCCATGCCGTCGCGGCTGGTGAAAATCTGCGCGTCATGCACGCTGAGATTGCGACGGTCCAGCTCGCCCGCCACAGTGGCGAAGAGATAAGGGCGGTCGGGGCTCCAGATAAAAATCTCGGTGCCGCCGCGCGTCGCCTGCGGGCTGACCAGCACCAGCGGCTGGCGCAGATCGTGCTCCATTAAATGACGTGCATGCCACGCGAGCTGGTTGGGCGTGTGGCGCAGGAAATAGTCGGCGCGGCAGCGGTTCCAGATATGGTGCAGCCGCTCTTCGTCGATATTGTCCATGCGCAGTAGCGCGAGCGCCTGCAGCCGGTGATGACGCACGCGCTCGCGCAGATCCGGGCTGTTCTCCATGCCGCGCCTCAGCTGCTTCTCGGTGGCGAAAAAGAGCTCGCGCAGCAGACTCTGTTTCCAGCTGTTCCAGAGCGTTTCGTTGGTGGCGCAGATGTCGGCTACGGTCAGGCAGACCAGATAGCGCAGCCGGTTCTCATTCTGCATCACCTCAGCGAACTGCTGGATCACGGTGGGGTCCTGAATATCGCGGCGCTGCGCCGTCACCGACATCAGCAGATGGTGGCGCACCAGCCAGGCGACCAGCTGCGTCTCGCGCGAGTTGAGGCCGTGCAGCTCGGCAAACTCCAGCGCGTCCTGCGCGCCGAGAATCGAGTGATCGCCGTTGCGGCCTTTGGCGATGTCGTGCAGCAGCGCCGCCATCAGCAGCAGCTCCTGCTGCGGCAGACGCGGCCAGAGCTCGACGCAGAGCGGATGCATCGGACGCGTCGTCTCGCTGGCAAAGCTCTCCAGCTTCTGCAACACGCGGATGGTGTGCTCATCAACGGTGTAGGCGTGGAACAGGTCGAACTGCATCTGTCCAACAATATGCCCCCACAGCGGCGTGTAGGCCCAGAGCACGCTGTGGCGGTGCATCGGCAGCAGCGCGCGCTTGACCGCGCCCGGATGGCGCAGAATCGACATAAAGAGCTGGCGTGCTTCCGGGATCTGACACAGCGGCTGTTTGAGATGACGGCGCGCGTAGCGCAGCTGGCGCAGCGTGGTGGAGTAGATGCCGCGAATGTTTTCGTTACGCACCATCACGTAGAACATGCGCAGAATCGCCTGGGGTTCGCGCTCGAACAGCGTTTCGTCGCGCAGGTCGATCAGGTTGCCGCGCAGCTGAAAGGTGTCGTCCAGCGGACGCGGCTTTTCGGTGGTGGAGAGCGCCAGGATCGCTTCATCGAACAGCTGCAGCAGCATCTGGTTCAGCTCGCCGATGCGGCGCGTGACGCGGAAGAAATCCTTCATCATGCGTTCCACCGGCTCGTTGCCTTCGCCCTGATAGTTGAGGCGCTGCGCGACGTTAAGCTGACGGTCGAACAGCAGCCGGTTGTCGTAGCGCGTCAGCGTCAGATGCAGCGCGAAGCGGATGCGCCAGAGAAAGGCCTGACATTCGTTAAGCTCGTTGCGTTCCGCTTCGGTGAGGAAGCCGAATCCCACCATTTCATCCAGCGTGGTGGCGCCGAAGTGGCGGCGCGCCACCCACTGCAGCGTATGGATATCGCGCAGGCCGCCTGGGCTGCTTTTGATGTCAGGCTCAAGGTTATAGCTGGTGCCGTGGTAGCGCTGGTGACGCGCCTGCTGCTCTTCGATCTTGGCGGCGTAAAAGGTTGCCGACGGCCAGAAGCCTTCGCTGAAGATATTCTTTTGCATCTCCAGAAAGAGGGCGACATCGCCGGTCAGCATGCGCGACTCGATAAGGTTGGTGGCGACGGTCAGGTCGGCCAGCCCCTCCAGCAGACACTCCTCCAGCGTGCGCACGCTGTGGCCCACTTCGAGCTTGAGATCCCACAGCAGCGTCAGCAGCTCGCTGGTTTGCTGCGCGCTCGCGTCGTCGAGCGGATCGCGGCTGAGGATCAGGATATCGACGTCGGAAAGAGGATGCAGCTCGCCGCGGCCGTAGCCGCCGACCGCCACCAGCGCGATAGCGGGCAGGGCGTCAAAGCCGTAAAAGCGCCACAGGCGGCGCAGCAGGCGGTCGATAAACAGGGTGCGCGCGTCAATCAGCGTTTCTGCCGATTCGCCGGCGTCGAACGCCGTGGAGAGAAAGGCGTTAAAGGTTTCCAGCTTCTGCTTCAGGGTGTCGCGGGTCAGCGCCGCGTCATCCCAGTGCGCCGGGGAGTCTTTCAGGCCGTCAAGGACCTCATCCGTCAGGATAGCGCTCATACCGCATCTCTCTTCTTGAGCCATAAAAAAACCGGCGCAGGGCCGGCTTTTTATTAGTGGGGGACGATTACCCTTCGTTGACCAGCACCGCGTCGATGGTGTCGTCGCTACGCAGGGTCAGGATTTCGCAGCCGTTATCGGTCACCACAATAGTATGCTCGTACTGCGCGGACAAGCTGCGATCTTTGGTTTTTACCGTCCAGCCATCTTTCATGGTGCGGATGCGGTAGTCGCCGGCGTTGACCATCGGCTCGATGGTAAAGGTCATGCCCGCCTGCAGCACCACGCCGCCGTCGTCTGCGTCGTAATGCAGCACCTGCGGCTCTTCGTGAAAGCCTTTTCCGATGCCGTGGCCGCAGTATTCGCGCACCACAGAGAAGTCGTGCGATTCGACATATTTTTGAATGGCGCGGCCCAGCTCGCGCAGACGAATGCCCGGCTTCACCAAGCGCAGCGCCAGGTAGAGGCTCTGCTGGGTGATGTGACACAGACGCTCACCCTGAATGGTCGGCTTGCCGACGATAAACATCTTCGAGGTGTCGCCATGATACTCGTCTTTAATCACGGTCACGTCGATGTTGATGATGTCGCCATCTTTCAGCAGGCGATCGTCGCTGGGAATGCCGTGACACACCACTTCGTTGACCGAGATGCAGACCGATTTCGGGAAGCCGTGATAACCGAGGCAGGCGGAGACGGCGTGCTGCTTGTTAATGATGTAATCGTGGCAGATGCGGTCCAGTTCGCCGGTAGAGACGCCGGGTTTAACGTGCGGGGCGATCATCTCCAGCACCTCGGCAGCCAGTCGGCCGGCGACGCGCATTTTTTCGATTTCTTCAGGGGTTTTAATTGAAATTGCCATTAAATTAATCCGCAGTTGCCGAAAATTTCAGCAATAATGAACGATGTGCTGTCATGTTAGCAGCCGAAAACCAGGCCGCCAAACAGTTCGCGTCGCGCGGTCGCGCGCTGAACAAATTCTGGCTTCGGCAGCGTGGCTGTGGTATAAAGCGCGCCGACGATTCTCTGTCGGGCCGTGATGGTCGACGAGAAACGCGAAAAACTCACTTTGTGTACTAAAACACACATGTATCGACACATACGCCGGGGTGCTTCGAAAGAGGTCGGTCGTATGGGATACATGGAGGCCCAACCCCAAACTTAATCTAGAGGTAATCATGGCAACTGTTTCCATGCGCGACATGCTCAAGGCTGGTGTTCACTTCGGTCACCAGACCCGTTACTGGAACCCGAAAATGAAGCCGTTCATCTTCGGTGCGCGTAACAAAGTTCACATCATCAACCTTGAGCAGACTGTACCGATGTTCAACAACGCTCTGGCTGAGCTGAACAAAATCTCTGCCCGTAAAGGCAAGATCCTGTTCGTCGGTACCAAGCGCGCTGCCAGCGAAGCGGTTAAAGAGTCAGCTCTGAGCTGCGACCAGTTCTTTGTAAACCACCGCTGGCTGGGTGGTATGCTGACCAACTGGAAAACCGTTCGTCAGTCTATCAAACGTCTGAAAGATCTTGAGACTCAGTCTCAGGACGGCACCTTCGACAAACTGACCAAAAAAGAAGCGCTGATGCGCGGTCGCGAACTGGCCAAGCTGGAAAACAGCCTGGGCGGTATCAAAGACATGGGCGGTCTGCCGGACGCGCTGTTCGTTATCGACGCCGATCACGAGCACATCGCGATCAAAGAAGCGAACAACCTGGGTATCCCGGTATTCGCGATCGTTGATACCAACTCTGATCCAGACGGCGTTGACTTCGTTATCCCGGGTAACGACGATGCGATCCGTGCTGTTAGCCTGTACCTGACTGCCGTTGCCACTACCGTGCGCGAAGGCCGTTCACAGGACCTGGCTGAGCAGGCTGAAGAAGCGTCTTTAGAAAACGCTTAATAAGGTTCGCTCTGACACAGAGCCCTTAGACATCAGATGTAATCTGTTAAGGGGCCAGTCTTGGCCCCTTTATTTTATCTCCGTCTGTCACGCCTCCTTTCAGGCGGGCGGGACAGAGTAAATTTTCCGCAACAGGTGCCTTAGTGCGTAAGCACGGGGGTACGAACCGAGGATTCTGGAATGGCTGAAATTACCGCTGCACTGGTAAAAGAACTGCGCGAGCGTACTGGCGCGGGCATGATGGACTGCAAAAAAGCGCTGACCGAAGCGAATGGCGACATCGAGCTGGCGATTGAGAACATGCGTAAGTCTGGCGCGATCAAAGCGGCGAAAAAAGCAGGCAACGTGGCTGCTGACGGCGTGATCAAAACCAAAATCGACGGCAACTACGGTGTGATCCTGGAAGTTAACTGCCAGACTGACTTCGTTGCGAAAGACGCTGGTTTCCAGGCCTTCGCTGACAAAGTGCTGGACGCGGCGACCGCAGAACGCATCACCGACGTTGAAGCGCTGAAAGCGAAATTCGAAGAAGAGCGCGTTGCGCTGGTGGCGAAAATCGGCGAAAACATCAACATTCGTCGTATCGCGGTGCTGGAAGGCGAGCAGCTGGGTTCATACCTGCACGGCGCACGTATCGGCGTCCTGATCTCCGCGAAAGGCGCTGACGAAGAGCTGATCAAGCAGATCGCTATGCACGTTGCAGCCAGCAAGCCGGAATTCGTTAAGCCGGAAGACGTCTCTGCTGACGTGGTTGAGAAAGAGTACCAGGTTCAGCTGGACATCGCGATGCAGTCTGGCAAGCCGAAAGAGATCGCAGAGAAGATGGTTGAAGGCCGCATGAAGAAATTCACCGGCGAAGTCTCTCTGACCGGTCAGGCTTTCGTTATCGATCCGAGCAAAACCGTTGGCCAGGCGCTGAAAGAGCAGGGCGCTGACGTCATCAACTTCATCCGCTTCGAAGTGGGCGAAGGCATTGAGAAAGTCGAAAGCGACTTCGCTGCTGAAGTAGCAGCAATGTCCAAACAGTCTTAATGCTGTAAAAGGAACCGCCAGAAGGCGGTTCTTTTTTGTCTGCTACGCTAAGCAGACGCTTTTCAGTCTCATCCCAATAGTAATTTATGCGCGCTAAGCGGATGATCGATCAGATTTAACTTCTCCTTTTCAACTCTTCCAGGAAGAACCGACCATGGCGACCAACGCAAAACCTGTATATCAACGTATCCTGCTGAAACTGAGTGGCGAAGCACTGCAAGGTGCCGAAGGTTTTGGTATCGACGCGAGCGTGCTTGACCGCATGGCGCAAGAGGTGAAAGAACTGGTCGAGCTGGGCATTCAGGTAGGCGTGGTGATTGGCGGCGGCAACCTGTTCCGCGGCGCAGGACTGGCACAGGCGGGAATGAACCGTGTCGTAGGCGACCATATGGGCATGCTGGCGACCGTAATGAACGGCCTGGCGATGCGCGATGCGCTGCACCGTGCCTATGTAAACGCGCGCCTGATGTCCGCTATTCCTCTCAACGGCGTGTGCGACAACTACAGCTGGGCCGAAGCGATCAGCCTGCTGCGCAACAACCGCGTGGTGATTTTCTCCGCCGGTACCGGCAACCCGTTCTTCACCACCGACTCGGCGGCCTGCCTGCGCGGCATCGAGATCGAAGCTGACGTGGTGCTGAAGGCGACCAAAGTCGATGGCGTTTACTCCGCCGATCCGGTGAAAAACCCGGATGCAACGCTTTACGATCAGCTCTCCTACGCCGAAGTGCTGGAAAAAGAGCTGAAAGTAATGGATCTGGCGGCCTTTACGCTGGCGCGTGACCACCAGCTGCCGATCCGCGTATTTAATATGAACAAACCTGGCGCGCTGCGTCGCGTTGTCATGGGCGAAAAAGAAGGCACCCTGATTACGCATTAATACCCGACGCAAGATAAAATAAGGTATATTCTGTCGGCGCGGTGAACGTCACCGCGCACCATTCAGGATTATCGCTCAACAGCGATACCGCTTCCGGCGCCGCCGGAATGGCCAGGTCAAACCGAATCCAAGGGTTTCAACGTGATTAACGACATCAAAAAAGATGCTGAAACGCGCATGGACAAATGCGTCGAAGCGTTTAAAAACACCATCAGCAAAGTGCGTACCGGTCGCGCTTCACCTTCACTGCTCGACGGTATCGTGGTCGAATACTACGGTACGCCGACCCCGCTGCGTCAGCTCGCTTCTGTCACCGTAGAAGACTCACGCACGCTGAAAATCAACGTGTTCGACCGCTCCATGGGCCCGGCAGTGGAAAAAGCCATCATGGCTTCTGACCTCGGCCTGAACCCGAACTCAGCCGGTAGCGACATCCGCGTTCCGCTGCCTGCGCTGACCGAAGAGCGTCGTAAAGATCTCATCAAGATCGTGCGCGGCGAAGCCGAGCAGGGCCGCGTCTCCGTGCGTAACGTCCGCCGCGACGCCAACGACAAAATCAAAGCCTTGCTGAAAGATAAAGAGATCAGCGAAGACGATGAGCGTCGTACTCAGGAAGAGATCCAGAAAATGACCGATGCGCGCATCAAGAACGTCGATGCGGCGCTGGCCGAGAAAGAGAAGGAGCTGATGGAGTTCTAATCCCATCGGTTGCTCTCTATACCCAGGCTCCTGGGTATAAAACGCCGTTCAGGGCTGTGTTCATTGCGAATGCGCTCTGGCGGCGTTTTACATTATGTCTTCCGCGCTTGCGGAGTTATTCGACGTCTTCACAGGGATAGCTTAATGAAGCGATTAACCTTGCTGGGTTCTACCGGCTCGATCGGCGCCAGCACGCTGGCGGTGGTACGCGCCAATCCTGAGCGCTATCAAATCACCGCGCTGGTGGCCGGAAAAAACGTTGCGCTGATGGCGGAGCAGTGTCAGGCCTTTCAGCCGCGCTATGCCGCAATGGCGGATGAAGTCTCGGCGCAGGCGCTGCGTGAACGACTGAAAGCACTCAACGTCTCCACTGAAGTGCTCTCCGGCGTTCGGGCTGCGTGCGAGCTGGCGGCGCTTGACGAAGTCGACCAGGTGATGGCGGCGATCGTCGGCGCCTCCGGTCTGCTGCCAACGCTGGCGGCGATCCGCGCCGGGAAAAGCGTGCTGCTCGCCAATAAAGAGTCGCTTGTCACCTGCGGCCGTTTGTTTATGGAGGCGGTACGCCATCATCAGGCGCAGCTGCTGCCCGTCGACAGCGAGCACAACGCCATTTTTCAGAGTTTGCCCGCTTCCATCCAGCATCAGTTAGGATACGCTGACCTGCGAGAAAATGGCATTGAGTCCATTATCCTTACGGGATCGGGTGGTCCTTTTCGTGACACGCCGCTGGCTGACCTCGCGACCATGTCGCCAGAGCAGGCCTGCGCGCATCCGAACTGGTCGATGGGACGTAAAATCTCCGTCGACTCGGCCACCATGATGAATAAAGGTCTCGAATACATTGAAGCCCGCTGGTTATTTAACGCCAGCGCAGCGCAAATGGAGGTGATCCTGCATCCGCAGTCGATGATCCACTCCATGGTGCGCTACTGCGACGGCAGCGTGCTGGCTCAGCTCGGTTCACCGGATATGCGCACCCCCATTGCACACTGCATGGCCTGGCCCGCGCGTATTTCGGCAGGCGTTACGCCGCTGGATTTCACCCGCATGGCCGCGCTGACCTTCGCTGAACCCGACTTTGCCCGCTACCCTTGCCTGAAGCTGGCGATAGATGCCTGCGAGGCAGGGCAGGCGGCGACCACCACGCTGAACGCGGCCAATGAGGTTGCGGTGGCGGCCTTTCTGGATAACCAGATCCGCTTTACCGACATCGCGGCGATCAACAGCGAAGCGCTGGCGGCGCAGACGTTTGCCGAGCCAGACTCGGTGGACGCCGTGCTGGATATCGACCGCGCCGCGCGCGCCAGAGCCACAGAGATGCTGCCGCGTTTCGCGACCTCGCGTTAACGCGCGCCGCTATTTGTTCGCCTGTAGCGAAAATGGTATAGTCGCTCGCTCGCGTTTCCGGGTATGGCATCGCATCTGATGCGCCTCGCCCCTTTTGGGCGGGAGAAGACCGGGCGCAATGTATTCAGAAACCACAGCATTTCTGACAACAGGAATTAATTACGCGTTATGTCGTCCAATAATCACAACAAAACCGATGACCAACAGGGAACAGGCCCGCGTCACGTGGCTATCATTATGGATGGCAATGGTCGTTGGGCTAAAAATCAGGGAAAACTGCGTATTTCCGGCCATAAAGCGGGCGTTAAAGCGGTGCGCCGCTCCGTCAGCTTTGCCGTCAGCAATAATCTCGAAGCGCTGACGCTCTATGCCTTCAGCAGTGAAAACTGGAGCCGACCGCCCCAGGAAGTCACGGCGCTGATGGAGCTCTTTGTCTGGGCGCTCGACAGTGAAGTGAAGAGCCTGCACAAGCACAACGTGCGTCTGCGCATCATCGGCGATGTGAGCCGTTTCAGTAACCGTATTCAGGAGCGTATTCGTCGCGCCGAGGAACTGACTCAGCAAAATAGTGGACTGACTCTCAATATTGCCGCGAACTATGGCGGACGTTGGGATATTATCCAGGGAGTGAAAAAACTCGCTGAGCAGGTTCAGGAAGGTTTGCTGCGTCCTGACCAGATCACCGAGGAAAACCTGTCTGCTCATCTCTGCATGCAGGGGCTGGCTCCAGTGGATTTAGTGATAAGGACCGGGGGAGAGCATCGGATTAGCAACTTCCTGCTGTGGCAGATCGCCTATGCTGAGTTTTATTTTACCGATGTTCTCTGGCCTGATTTTGATGAACACGTTTTTGAAGGTGCACTGAATGCATTCTCTCTGCGGGAGCGTCGTTTTGGCGGCGCTGCACCAGGCGGCGCCTGAGCAAACAGGGGGTAACCTTTGCTGAAGTCTCGTCTGATTACCGCGCTTATTCTCATTCCGCTGGTGATTGCTGCGCTTTTCTGGTTACCGCCCGTTGGTTTTGCGATTACGACAATTATCATCTGCATGCTCGGTGCCTGGGAATGGGGCCAGCTTGCGGGCATGGCGTCGCGCCAACAGCGCATCTGGCTCTCCCTGCTGTGCGGGCTGCTGCTGGCGGGGATGCTCTTTACACTTCCTCCCTATCAGCGTGACGTGCATCTGTCGCAGGTCGCCACATCGCTCTGGGCGTCGCTGGCGTGGTGGATTGTCGCGCTGTTTCTGGTTCTCTTCTATCCCGCATCGGCCTCTCTGTGGCGGCATTCGCGCCCCCTGCGTCTGGTGTTCGGCCTTCTCACCCTGATCCCCTTTTTCTGGGGCATGATGGCGCTGCGACAGTACCACTACGAGAGCGATCACTACGCCGGCTCATGGTGGCTGCTGTTCGTGATGTTCCTGGTGTGGGGCGCGGATTCCGGCGCCTACATGATCGGCAGGTTGTTCGGCAAACATAAGCTGGCGCCAAAGGTCTCGCCCGGTAAAACCTGGGAAGGCTTTTTCGGCGGTCTGGTCTCTTCCGCGCTGATCGCCTGGCTGTTCGCCAGCTTCGCGCCGCTGACCGTTTCCACCGGTACGCTGATCGTCTGTGCCGTGCTGGCAACGCTCGCTTCGGTGCTGGGCGATTTAACGGAAAGCATGTTCAAACGTGAAGCGGGCATAAAAGACAGTGGCAGCCTGATCCCGGGTCACGGCGGCATACTCGATCGCATCGACAGCCTCACTGCGGCGGTGCCGGTTTTCGCCTGTTTGCTGCTGCTGGTGTTCCGCACTCTCTGAGGACAGGCGTAGATGTTGAGTATATTGTGGAGTTTTGTCGCTTTTATCATCGCCCTCGGCGTGCTGATCACCGTTCACGAGTTCGGCCATTTTTGGGTAGCGCGCCGCTGCGGCGTGCGCGTTGAACGCTTCTCGATCGGCTTTGGCAAGGCGCTATGGCAGCGTCGCGATAAGCAGGGCACCGAATATGTGATTGCGCTGATCCCGCTCGGGGGCTATGTCAAAATGCTCGACGAGCGCGTGGAAAGCGTACCCGCCGAACTGCGTCATCAGGCTTTCAATCATAAAGCCGTCTGGCAGCGCGCCTCGATTATCGCCGCTGGCCCCGTCGCCAATTTCATCTTCGCCATATTCGCTTACTGGGTCGTATTTATTCACGGCGTGCCGGGCGTGCGTCCGGTGGTTGGCGAAATTGTGAACGGATCGGTGGCGGCGCAGGCGCAAATTGTCAGCGGAATGGAACTTAAAGCAGTCGACGGTATCGAAACGCCTGACTGGGATGCCGTGCGAATGGCGCTGATCGGCAAAATTGGTGACGCGCAAACGGTGTTAACCGTCTCACGCTTCGGCGAAGAGGCGACGCAGCAAAAAGCGGTCGATCTGCGCAACTGGCAGTTCGAGCCAGACAAAGAGGATCCGGTTGTGGCGCTGGGCATTCGTCCGCGCGGTCCGCAAATCGAAACCACGCTGGCGGAGGTGCAGGCCGACTCGCCTGCGAGCGTTGCTGGTTTGCAAGCGGGCGACAGGATCGTTAAAGTCGATGGTCAGCCGTTAACGCAGTGGCAGAGTTTTGTCATGCAGGTGCGGGATAATCCTGGCAAAGAGATGGTCCTGGACGTCAATCGCAACGGCGAAACGGTGCAGCTGCACCTGACGCTGGAAGCCAGGCCAGGCACGAAGGCAGAGGGTTTCGCCGGGGTTATCCCGCGCGTTGTCCCGCTGCCGGACGCCTACAAAACGGTAAGGCAGTATGGCGCGTTTGATGCTATCGGTGAGGCCAGTGCGAAAACCTGGCAACTGATGAAGCTGACGGTCTCCATGCTGGGCAAGTTAATTACTGGCGATGTAAAGCTGAACAACCTGAGCGGGCCGATTTCGATTGCGCAGGGCGCAGGATTGTCAGCGGAATACGGGATGATTTACTACCTGATGTTTCTGGCGTTGATTAGCGTCAACCTTGGAATCATCAATCTCTTCCCGCTGCCGGTGTTAGATGGTGGGCATTTGCTCTTCCTGGCGATCGAAAAGATCAAAGGTGGACCAGTGTCCGAGCGAGTTCAGGACTTCAGTTATCGCATTGGCTCAATCCTGCTGGTGTTGTTAATGGGGCTTGCACTTTTCAATGATTTCTCACGTCTGTAATCGCTGGAACGCAGACAGACGAGGGATGTGTTAGGAAAACGCATAATAACGATGGCGATGAAAAAGTTGCTCATAGCGTCGCTGCTGTTTAGCAGCGCCACCGTTTACGGTGCAGACGATTTCGTGGTGAAGGATATTCATTTCGAAGGGCTGCAGCGAGTCGCCGTCGGCGCGGCTCTGCTGAGCATGCCGGTACGAGTTGGCGATACGGTTAATGACGAAGATGTCAAAAATACCATTCGTTCACTCTTCGCTACCGGTAACTTTGAGGATGTTCAGGTCCTGCGCGACGGAACTACGCTGATTGTCCAGGTGAAAGAACGTCCTACCATTGCCAGCATTACCTTTACCGGCAACAAAGCGGTGAAAGAGGAGCAGCTCAAGCAGAACCTTGAGGCCTCTGGCGTACGCGTAGGCGAAGCCCTTGACCGCACCACCCTCTCTTCAATTGAGAAGGGACTGGAGGATTTCTACTACAGCGTCGGTAAATACACCGCCAACGTGAAGGCCGTAGTGACGCCGCTGCCACGCAACCGCGTCGACCTGAAACTGGTCTTCACCGAGGGCGTCTCTGCAAAGATTCAGCAGATTAACATCGTCGGCAACAAGGCGTTTAGCTCTGACGAGCTGATCTCCCGTTTCCAGCTGCGCGACGAAGTGCCCTGGTGGAACGTGGTCGGCGATCGCAAATATCAGAAGCAAAAACTGGCGGGCGACCTTGAGACGCTGCGCAGCTTCTATCTCGATCGCGGCTATGCGCGCTTTAACATCGATTCGACGCAGGTCAGCCTGACACCGGATAAAAAAGGCATCTACATCACGGTAAACATCACCGAGGGCGATCAGTACAAAATCGCTGGCGTGATTGTTAACGGCAGCATGGCGGGCCACTCGGCAGAAATTGAACACCTGACGCAGATTCCATCGGGCGAGCTCTATAACGGCACCAAAGTCACCCAGATGGAAGATGACATCAAGAAGCTGCTGGGCCGCTACGGTTACGCCTATCCGCGCGTGATGACGCAGCCGGAAATCAACGACGCTGATAAAACGGTGAAGCTGCATATCAGCGTTGATGCCGGCAACCGTTACTACGTGCGTAAAGTGCGCTTCGAAGGCAATGACACGTCGAAAGATGCGGTGCTGCGTCGCGAAATGCGCCAGATGGAAGGCGCATGGCTGGGCAGCGACCTGGTGGAGCAGGGCAAAGAGCGTCTGAACCGTACCGGCTACTTTGAAACCGTTGATGTCGACACTCAGCGCGTGCCGGGCGTGCCCGATCAGGTAGACGTGGTCTACAAGGTCAAAGAGCGCAACACCGGTACCTTTAACTTCGGCGTCGGCTACGGCACCGAAAGCGGGGTCAGCTTCCAGGTCGGCGTCACCCAGGACAACTGGCTGGGCACCGGCAATACGGTGAGCATCAGCGGTACTAAAAATGACTATCAGACCTATGCCGAATTCTCACTGACCGATCCCTACTTTACGGTCGACGGCGTGAGCCTGGGCGGGCGCGTCTTCTATAACGACTTTAAAGCGGACGATGCCGACCTGTCCGACTACACCAACAAAAGTTACGGCGTAGACGGCACGCTGGGCTTCCCGGTCAACGAAAACAACACGCTGCGTGTGGGTCTGGGCTATGTGCACAACGACCTTTCCAACATGCAGCCGCAGGTGGCGATGTGGCGCTATCTCGATTCGGTCGGCAAGCCGCAGGAGCTGAACGACAAAGGCGATTTCTCGGCGGATGACTTCACCTTCAACTACGGCTGGACGTACAACACCCTGGATCGTGGCTTCTTCCCGACCGCAGGTAACCGTACCAACCTGAACGGCAAGGTCACCATTCCGGGATCGGACAACAGCTTCTACAAAGCGACGCTGGATACCCAGCAGTACGTACCGCTTAACCGCGATCGCACCTGGGTGCTGTTAGGCCGTGGTCGCGTCGGTTACGGCGATGGTCTTGGCGGCAAAGAGATGCCGTTCTATGAGAACTTCTATGCGGGTGGCTCGAGCACGGTGCGCGGTTTCCGTTCCAACACCATTGGTCCGAAAGCGGCTTACCTGAATGACCGTTCGTCAACCTGTACGCTCAGCGATCCGAATGGCATCTGTAAGTCGGACGACGCGGTTGGCGGCAACGCGATGGCGGTGGCCAGCCTGGAGCTGATTACGCCGACGCCGTTCCTGAGCGAGAAATATGCCAACTCGGTACGCACCTCGCTGTTTGTGGATGCGGGTACCGTCTGGGATACCAAATGGGAGAATACGGCTGAAACCCGCGCCGCCGGCATCCCGGACTATAGCGATCCAAACAATATCCGCGTTTCAAGCGGTATTGCGCTGCAGTGGATGTCCCCGCTGGGGCCGCTGGTCTTCTCTTATGCCCAGCCGGTTAAAAAAGTGGAAGGGGACAAATCAGAACAGTTCCAGTTTAACATTGGTAAAACCTGGTAAGGTTCTGAGCAAGGAAGCATAAGCTGAAGTCTTGCTACCGAATCGCGGTTTTTAGAGCGGTTCGGAGCAAACACTGTGTCGCTGACACAAACGTTGATGGTAAGGAGTTTATAGTGAAAAAGTTGTTGTGTGCCGCAGGACTGGGTCTTGCTTTAGCTGTATCCGCAGGCGCTCAGGCTGCTGACAAAATCGCAGTGGTAAACGTGTCCAGCATTTTCCAACAGTTACCGCAGCGTGCGACCGTTGCTAAACAGCTGGAAAACGAATTCAAAGGCCGCGCAACCGAGCTGCAGAGCCAGGAACGCGATCTGCAGACCAAGATGCAGCGCCTGCAGCGCGACGGATCAACCATGAAGGCCAGCGAACGCAGCCGCATGGAAAAAGACGTCATGTCGCAGCGCGAAGCTTTCTCTTCGAAAGCCCAGGCGTTCGAGCAGGATAACCGCCGCCGTCAGATGGAAGAGCGTAACAAACTGCTGAGCCGCATTCAGGATGCCGTGAAGAAAGTCGCGAACGACGAAGGTTATGACGTGGTGATCGACGCCAACGCGGTGGCTTACGCGGCAAACGCGAAAGACATTACTGCTGACGTGCTGAAACAGGTTAAATAATCGATGTCATCAATTCGACTGGCTGATTTAGCCCAGCAGTTGGATGCAGAATTGCACGGAGATGGCGACCTCGCCATCTCCGGCATTGCTTCTATGCAATCCGCCCAGGCCGGCCAAATCACATTTCTCAGCAACAGCCGCTACCGCGAGCAGCTCGCCCAGTGTCAGGCTTCGGCCGTGGTGCTGACGGAAGCGGATCTGGAGTGGTGCCACTCGGCCGCGCTGGTAGTGAAGAACCCCTATCTGACCTATGCGCGCATGGCTCAGCTGCTGGACACTACACCGCAGCCTGCGCAGAATATCGCGCCCAGCGCGGTAATCGATCCCAGCGCGAAACTGGGGCAGAATGTCTCTGTCGGCGCCAACGCGGTGATTGAATCGGATGTGGTGCTCGGCGACAACGTTGTTATCGGTGCGGGCTGTTTCGTCGGTAAAAAGACGCGCATCGGCAATAACAGCCGCCTCTGGGCCAACGTCACCGTCTACCATGAAATTGAAATTGGTCAGGATTGTCTGATTCAGTCCGGCACCGTAATCGGCGCGGACGGTTTCGGCTACGCCAACGATCGCGGCAATTGGGTGAAAATCCCGCAGCTTGGCGCTGTAATTATCGGCGATCGCGTAGAGATCGGCGCCTGTACCACGATCGATCGTGGCGCTCTGGATAACACTCTGATCGGCAATGGTGTTATCATAGACAACCAGTGTCAGATCGCACACAACGTGGTTATTGGCGACAATACCGCCGTTGCGGGTGGTGTGATCATGGCGGGTAGTTTGAAAATTGGCCGTTACTGTATGATTGGCGGTGCCAGCGTCATTAACGGGCATATGGAAATCTGTGACAAAGTGACCGTTACCGGTATGGGCATGGTTATGCGTCCTATCACAGAGCCTGGAGTCTACTCCTCAGGCATTCCGCTACAACCCAATAAAACCTGGCGCAAAACTGCAGCGCTGGTGATGAACATCGATGACATGAGCAAGCGCTTAAAAGCCATCGAGCGGAAGGTCGGCAAAGACGACTAAACGCCATCCCACATGCGACCGGCTTGCTAATAAAAACGGTTAAGCAGGCAAGCCAGGCGCCATTGAACCGATTTCGGCCTGCGGAGGATCATCTTGATCTGTGCAGGCCGTGTTATTGATGTCATCAGATTTTTAGGACAGGAAGAGTATTTTGACTACTGAAACTCATACTCTGAAAATTGAAGAAATTTTAGAGCTGCTGCCGCACCGCTACCCGTTTCTGCTGGTTGATCGCGTGCTGGAGTTTGAAGAGCACAAGTATCTGCGTGCGGTAAAGAACGTCTCTGTTAACGAACCGTTTTTCCAGGGGCATTTCCCTGGTAAACCGATTTTCCCTGGCGTTCTGATTCTGGAAGCGATGGCGCAGGCTACCGGTATCCTGGCGTTTAAAAGCGTGGGTAAACTGGAGCCGGGCGAGCTCTACTATTTCGCCGGCATCGACGAAGCCCGTTTCAAGCGTCCGGTCGTACCGGGCGATCAAATGATCATGGAAGTGACTTTCGAGAAAACCCGCCGCGGTTTAACGCGTTTTAAAGGCGTTGCTACCGTTGACGGCAAGATCGTCTGTGAAGCGACCATGATGTGTGCCCGTAGCCGGGAGGCATAATCTGTGATTGATCCAAGCGCCACCATCCATGCCAGTTCCGTTATCGAAGAAGGGGCCATTATCGGCCCCAACGTCCACATCGGCCCGTTCTGCTTTATTGGCGCACATGTGGAAATCGGTGAAGGCACCGTCCTGAAGTCGCATGTGGTCATCAATGGCCACACGCGTATCGGGAAAGATAACCAGATCTATCAGTTCGCCTCTATTGGCGAAGTGAACCAGGATCTGAAATATGCCGGCGAGCCGACGCGCGTTGAAGTAGGCGACCGCAACCGCATCCGCGAAAGCGTGACTATTCATCGCGGCACCGCGCAGGGCGGCGGCGTCACCACTATCGGCAGCGATAACCTGCTGATGGTGAATGCGCACATCGCGCACGACTGCGTGATCGGCAACCGCTGCATTTTCGCCAACAACGCCACGCTGGGCGGTCACGTCACCGTGGACGACTTTGCGATTATCGGCGGCATGACGGCGGTGCATCAGTGGTGCACCATCGGCGCGCATGTGATGGTCGGCGGGTGTTCAGGCGTCGCGCAGGATGTACCGCCGTACGTTATCGCGCAGGGCAACCACGCGACGCCGTTCGGTATCAATATCGAAGGTCTTAAGCGCCGCGGCTTTAGCAAAGAGGCGCTGCACGCTATTCGCAACGCCTATAAAGTGCTCTACCGCAGCAACAAAACGCTGGAAGAAGCCAAGCCGGAAATTGAAGCGCTGGCAAAGCAGCATAGCGAAGTACAGCCTTTCTACGACTTCTTTGCTCGTTCTACGCGTGGGTTGATTCGTTAATTCATGTCAGTGCGTCCCCTTACGATAGCCCTGGTCGCCGGAGAAACGTCCGGCGATATTCTTGGCGCCGGCCTGATCCGCGCGCTCAAAGCGCGTCACCCCGATGCCCGTTTCGTCGGCGTGGCCGGCCCGCGCATGCAGGCCGAAGGCTGCGAAACCTGGTATGAGATGGAAGAGCTGGCGGTGATGGGCATCGTGGAAGTGCTCGGCCGTCTGCCGCGCCTGATGAAAATCGGCCGCGACCTGACGCAGCGCTTTACCGAACTCAGGCCGGACGTCTTTGTCGGCATCGATGCGCCCGATTTTAATATCCGGCTGGAAGGGCGACTGAAGCGCAACGGCATTCGCACCATTCACTACGTCAGCCCCTCGGTCTGGGCATGGCGACAAAAGCGCGTCTTTAAAATCGGCCGCAATACCAATCTGGTGCTCGCCTTCCTGCCGTTTGAAAAAGCCTTTTACGATCGCTTCAACGTGCCGTGTCGCTTTATCGGCCACACCATGGCGGATGCGATGCCGCTGCAGCCGGACAAGTCTGCTGCACGCCGCACGCTAGGCATTAGCGACGAGGCGCTCTGCCTCGCGCTGCTGCCCGGCAGCCGACATGCGGAAGTCGAGATGCTCAGCGCCGATTTTCTGCGCGCGGCCCAGCTGCTGCGCGTACGCTATCCAGCGCTGGAAATTGTTGTGCCGCTGGTCAACGCGAAACGTCGCGCGCAGTTCGAACAGATCAAAGCCGACGTCGCGCCTGAATTGCCGATGCATCTGCTGGACGGTCAGGGACGCGAGGCGATGATTGCGAGCGACGCCGCGATTCTGGCATCCGGCACCGCCGCGCTGGAGTGTATGCTGGCAAAATGCCCGATGGTCGTCGGCTATCGTATGAAGCCCTCAACCTTCTGGCTGGCGAAGCGGCTGGTGAAAACGCCTTACGTCTCGCTGCCCAATCTGCTGGCGGGGCGCGAGCTGGTGAAAGAGCTGCTGCAGGAGGAGTGCGAGCCGCACGCGCTGGCGGCGGCGCTCGAGCCGCTGCTGCACGCCGGTGCGCAACGCGATGCGCTGCTTGCGACCTTCACCGAACTGCATCAGCAGATCCGCTGGAACGCAGACGAACAGGCAGCGGACGCCGTACTGGAGATCGCCAATGGCTGATTTTATCTATCCCGATGCCCGCCTGATTGCGGGCGTTGACGAAGTGGGCCGCGGCCCGCTGGTCGGCGCGGTCGTCACGGCGGCGGTTATCCTCGATCCCGCCAACCCGATTCAGGGTCTGGCGGATTCGAAGAAACTGTCGGAAAAGCGCCGTCTCGCCCTGTTCGACGAGATCAAAGAAAAAGCGCTGGCGTGGAGTCTGGGCCGCGCCGAGCCGGAGGAGATCGACCGGCTCAATATTCTGCACGCCACCATGCTGGCGATGCAGCGCGCGGTCGCTGGCCTGGCGATCGCCCCCGATTTTGTGCTGGTGGATGGCAACCGCTGCCCGGTGCTGCCGATGCCGTCGCAGGCGGTGATAAAAGGCGATAGCCTGGTCGCGGAGATCAGCGCGGCGTCGATTATCGCCAAGGTGTCGCGCGATAGCGAAATGGCGGAGCTGGATCGCCTGTTTCCCCAGTATGGCTTTGCGCAGCACAAAGGCTATCCTACCGCGCTGCATATGGAAAAGCTGACGCAGCACGGCGCCACGCCGCACCATCGCCGCAGCTTTGCGCCGGTGCGCAACGCCCTGATTGACGCTGACGTTCTGGCCGCTGGCCAGCCAGCTACGCTTTAATAGCCTGACGCTGTTTTAACCGGAAACCGATATGGCTGAACCCCGTTTTATACATCTGCGTGTCCACAGTGACTACTCTATGGTCGATGGCCTGGCGAAAACCGGGCCGCTGGTCAAAAAGGCGGCTGCGCTCGGCATGCCGGCCCTCGCTGTCACGGACTTTATGAACCTGTGCGGGCTGGTGCGTTTCTACGGCAGCGCACACGGCGCGGGGATCAAACCGATTATCGGTGCCGACTTCAAAGTCGCGAGCGAACTGATGGGCGACGAGCTGACTCAGCTGACGGTGCTGGCCGCCAATAATACCGGCTATCAGAACCTGACCCTGCTCATCTCGCGCGCCTACCAGCGCGGCTACGGCATCGCCGGGCCAGTTATCGACCGTGACTGGCTGGCGGAGCTGGGCGAAGGATTAATACTGCTCTCCGGCGGACGCTGCGGCGACGTGGGCCGCAGCCTGCTGCGCGGCAACAGCGCGCTGGTGGCGCAGTGCCTCGACTTCTATCAGACCCACTTTCCCAATCGCTACTACCTCGAACTGACGCGCACCGGACGCGCTGACGAGGAGAGCTATCTGCACGCCGCGGTTGAGCTTGCCATCGCCGAAGGCGTGCCGGTAGTCGCCACCAATGAGGTCTGCTTCCTCAATGAAGAGGATTTCGACGCCCATGAAATCCGCGTAGCGATCCACGACGGCTATACGCTGGACGATCCCAAACGCCCGCGCAACTACAGCCCTCAGCAATATATGCGCAGCGAAGAGGAGATGTGCGAGCTGTTCTCGGACATCCCGGAAGCGCTGGAAAACAGCGTAGAGATTGCTAAGCGCTGCAACGTCACGGTACGCCTTGGCGAGTACTTCCTGCCGCAGTTCCCGACCGGCGATATGTCCACCGAAGATTTTCTGGTGATGAAGTCGCGGGAAGGGCTGGAAGAGCGCCTTGAGTTTCTCTTTCCCGATGCGGCCGTGCGCGCGGAGAAGCGGCCGGAATATGACGAGCGTCTGGAGATTGAGCTCAACGTTATCAACCAGATGGGCTTCCCTGGCTACTTCCTGATCGTGATGGAGTTTATCCAGTGGTCGAAAGATAACGGCATTCCGGTCGGTCCGGGACGCGGCTCCGGCGCCGGTTCTCTGGTCGCCTACGCGCTGAAGATCACCGACCTCGATCCGCTGGAGTTTGACCTGCTGTTCGAACGCTTTCTTAACCCGGAACGCGTCTCGATGCCTGACTTCGACGTCGACTTCTGTATGGAGAAGCGCGACCAGGTGATCGATCACGTCGCCGAGATGTACGGGCGCGAAGCGGTATCACAGATCATCACCTTTGGCACCATGGCGGCGAAAGCGGTTATCCGCGACGTCGGCCGCGTGCTGGGGCATCCGTATGGCTTCGTCGATCGCATCTCCAAGCTGATCCCGCCCGATCCGGGCATGACGCTGGAAAAAGCGTTCGCCGTCGAGCCGCAGCTGCCGGAAATATACGACGCGGACGAAGAGGTCAAAGCGCTGATTGATATGGCGCGCAAGCTGGAAGGCGTCACGCGTAACGCCGGCAAGCACGCCGGCGGCGTGGTCATCGCGCCGACGAAGATCACCGACTTCGCGCCGCTCTACTGCGACGAAAACGGCAACCATCCGGTCACGCAGTTTGATAAGAACGACGTTGAATACGCTGGCCTGGTGAAGTTTGACTTCCTGGGTCTGCGCACGCTCACCATCATCGACTGGGCGCTGAAGATGATCAATCCGCGCCGGGAGAAGCAGGGCCTGCCGCCGATCGATATCGCTGCTATCCCGCTGGAGGATAAAAAAAGCTTCGACATGCTGCAGCGCGCGGAAACCACGGCGGTGTTCCAGCTTGAATCGCGCGGCATGAAAGATCTGATCAAACGTCTGAAGCCGGACTGCTTTGAAGATATGATCGCGCTGGTGGCGCTGTTCCGTCCTGGTCCGCTGCAGTCGGGCATGGTAGATAACTTTATCGACCGTAAGCACGGGCGCGAGGCAATCTCCTATCCCGATATTCAGTGGCAGCATGAAAGCCTGAAGCCGGTGCTCGAACCCACCTACGGCATTATCCTCTATCAGGAGCAGGTAATGCAGATCGCCCAGGTGCTCTCCGGCTATACCCTGGGCGGCGCGGATATGCTGCGCCGCGCAATGGGTAAAAAGAAACCGGAAGAGATGGCCAAGCAGCGCTCGGTATTTAAAGAGGGCGCAGAGCGCATGGGCATCGACGGCGAGCTGTCGATGAAGATCTTCGACCTGGTGGAGAAATTCGCCGGCTACGGCTTTAACAAATCGCACTCCGCCGCCTATGCGCTGGTTTCCTACCAGACGCTGTGGCTGAAGGCGCACTATCCGGCCGAGTTTATGGCGGCGGTGTTGACCGCCGATATGGATAACACCGAGAAGGTGGTCGGGCTGGTGGACGAGTGCTGGCGCATGGGCCTGAAGGTGCTGCCGCCCGATATCAACTCCGGCCTCTATCAGTTCCACGTCAACGACGACGGCGAGATCGTCTATGGCATCGGCGCGATTAAAGGCGTCGGCGAAGGCCCGATCGAAGCGATCCTTGAAGCGCGCAACCAGGATGGCTATTTCCGCGAGCTGTTCGATCTCTGCGCGCGCACCGACACCAAAAAAATTAACCGTCGCGTGATGGAGAAGCTGATTATGTCCGGCGCCTTCGATCGCCTCGGTCCGCACCGTGCGGCGCTGATGAGTTCGCTCGGCGACGCGCTGAAGGCGGCGGATCAGCACGCCAAAGCGGAGGCGATCGGCCAGGCCGACATGTTCGGCGTACTGGCGGAAGAGCCGGAGCAGGTAGAGAAATCCTACGCCAGCGTGGCGCCCTGGCCGGAACAGGTGCAGCTCGACGGCGAGCGGGAAACGCTCGGCCTCTATCTCACCGGCCATCCGATCAATCAGTATCTGAAAGAGATTGAACGCTATGTAGGCGGCATGCGCCTCAAGGACATGCATCCTACCGAGCGTGGTAAAATTACCGTCGCCGCCGGTCTGGTGGTGGCGGCCCGCGTGATGGTGACCAAGCGCGGCAATCGAATTGGTATCTGTACTCTGGACGATCGTTCCGGTCGTCTTGAGGTGATGTTATTTACCGATGCGTTAGATAAATACCAGCAGTTGCTGGAGAAAGACCGTATCCTGATCGTCAGCGGACAGGTCAGCTTTGATGACTTCAGCGGCGGCCTTAAAATGACCGCCCGTGAAGTCATGGACATTGACGAAGCGCGCGAAAAATACGCGCGCGGACTTGCTATCTCGCTGACGGACAGGCAAATTGATGACCAGCTATTAAACCGGCTCCGCCAGTCTCTCGAGCCCCATCGCTCGGGGACGATTCCGGTGAATCTCTACTATCAGAGAGCCGACGCGCGAGCGAAGCTACGCTTTGGTGCAGCGTGGCGTATTTCGCCCAGCGATCGCCTGCTCAACGAACTGCGTTCGTTGATAGGGTCGGAGCAGGTTGAACTGGAGTTTGACTAAAACAGGAACATTATGAGTCTTAATTACCTGGATTTTGAACAGCCTATCGCGGAACTTGAAGCGAAAATTGATTCGCTTACGTCGATTGGTCGTCAGGATGATAAACACATTAATCTGGACGAAGAGGTGCAGCGCCTGCGCGAAAAGAGCGTTGAGCTGACCCGTAAAATCTTCGCCGATTTGGGCGCATGGCAGGTCGCGCAGCTGGCGCGTCATCCGCTGCGTCCTTATACGCTTGACTACGTTCGCAACGCTTTTGACGACTTTGACGAGCTGGCAGGCGATCGCGCCTACGCCGACGACAAAGCGGTTGTCGGCGGTATTGCCCGTCTCGACGGCCGCCCGGTCATGATCATTGGTCATCAAAAAGGTCGCGAAACCAAAGAGAAAATTCGCCGCAACTTCGGTATGCCAGCGCCGGAAGGCTACCGCAAAGCGCTGCGCCTGATGGAAATGGCCGAGCGCTTCAAAATGCCGCTGATCACCTTTATCGACACGCCGGGCGCCTATCCGGGCGTGGGCGCGGAAGAGCGCGGTCAGTCTGAGGCCATTGCCCGCAACCTGCGCGAAATGTCCGGCCTGAAAATTCCGGTTATCTGCACCGTGATTGGCGAAGGCGGCTCAGGCGGCGCGCTGGCGATCGGCGTGGGCGACAAAGTCAATATGCTGCAGTACAGCACCTATTCAGTGATCTCGCCGGAAGGTTGCGCCTCGATTCTGTGGAAAAGCGCGGATAAAGCCCCGCTGGCGGCAGAGGCGATGGGCATCACGGCTAACCGTCTGAAAGAGCTGAAGCTGATTGACTCAATTATCCCTGAACCGCTGGGCGGCGCGCATCGTCAGCCGGTGGATATGGCGCTGTCGCTGAAAAACCAGCTGCTGGCCGATCTGGCCGATCTCGACACCCTGAGCACCGAAGAGCTGCTCGATCGTCGCTATCAGCGTCTGATGAGCTACGGCTACGCTTAAGGGCGTAGCGCGGTGAAAAAGCGGACTTCGGTCCGCTTTTTTTATACCTTTGATTTACCGATCGACAGCAGAGAGGAGCATTCCGACAGCACCTGACCGCCATCCTTCGCTATGCTTAGCCCTGCCACACTAAAAGGGAGGTGCGCATTGAATATTCTGGCGATCATGGGTTCACACGGCATGTTCTACAAAGACGAGCCGCTGCGTGAACTGAATACCGCGCTGACGCAGCAGGGGTTTCAGCTGATTTATCCGACGAACATCGACGATCTGCTAAAGCTGATAGAGCACAACCCGCGCATCTGCGGCGTGATCTTTGACTGGGACGCGCACAACAGTCCGGCGCTCTGTGCCGATATCAATCAGCTCAATGAATACCTGCCGCTCTACGCCTTTATCAACACCCATTCGCAGATGGATGTCAGCATCAACGAGATGCGCATGGCGCTGCACTTCTTTGAATATGCGCTGAGCGCCGCGGACGATATCGCGCTGCATATTCGCCAGTACACCGACGACTATATCGACCAGATAACCCCGCCGCTGACCAAAGCGCTCTTCACCTACGTGAAAGAGGGTAAGTACACCTTCTGCACGCCCGGCCATATGGGCGGCACCGCTTTTCAAAAAAGCCCGGTCGGCAGCCTCTTTTACGATTTTTTCGGCGCCAATACCCTGAAGGCGGATATCTCTATCTCCGTGACCGAGCTCGGTTCGCTGCTCGATCATACCGGCCCGCACCTGGAGGCCGAGGAGTATGTTGCTAGGACTTTTGGCGCCGAGCAGAGCTACATGGTGACTAACGGTACCTCGACCTCGAATAAAATCGTCGGCATGTATGCGGCGCCGAGCGGCAGCACGGTATTGATTGACCGCAACTGCCATAAGTCGCTGACGCATCTGCTGATGATGAGCGATATTGTGCCTATCTGGCTCAAGCCGACGCGCAACGCGCTGGGCATTCTCGGCGGCATCCCTAAGCGGGAGTTCACCCGCGCCAGCATTGAGGAGAAGGTGGCGAATACCGCCCGCGCCAGCTGGCCAGTGCACGCCGTGATCACCAACTCCACCTACGATGGCCTACTTTATAACACGCAGTACATCAAGGAGACACTGGAGGTGCCGTCGATCCATTTCGATTCCGCCTGGGTGCCCTATACCAACTTCCATCCTGTCTATGCCGGCAAAAGCGGCATGAGCGGCGAGCGTACGCCTGGCAAAGTGATCTATGAGACCCAGTCGACCCACAAGCTGCTGGCGGCCTTCTCGCAGGCGTCGCTGATCCATATTAAAGGCGATTACGACGAGCACACCTTCAACGAAGCCTACATGATGCACACCACCACATCGCCCAACTATGCGATTGTGTCGTCGATTGAAACGGCGGCGGCAATGCTGCGCGGCAATCCCGGCAAGCGGCTGATCAATCGTTCGGTCGAGCGCGCGCTGCATTTTCGCCGGGAGATCCAGCGCCTGCGGGAGGAGTCCGACAGCTGGTTCTTCGATATCTGGCAGCCGGAGCATATCGACGAGGCTGAATGCTGGCCGATCCAGCCGGGCGAAGAGGGATGGCACGGCTTTACCCAGGCGGACGCCGACCATATGTATCTCGATCCCATCAAGGTCACGATTCTGACGCCCGGCATGAGCGAGCTGGGCGAGATGGCGGAAGAGGGGATTCCAGCCGCGCTGGTGGCGAAATTCCTCGACCAGCGCGGCATTGTGGTAGAAAAAACCGGGCCCTATAACCTGCTGTTTCTGTTCAGCATCGGCATCGACAAGACCCGGGCGATGAGCGTGCTGCGCGGCCTGACCGAGTTCAAACGCGCCTACGATCTCAACCTACGGGTGAAAAATATGCTGCCGGATCTTTATGCTGAAGATCCCGACTTCTACCGCCATATGCGCATCCAGACGCTGGCGCAAGGTATCCACCAGCTGATCCGTCAGCACGATCTGCCGCGCCTGATGCTCAAGGCATTCGACGTGCTGCCGGAAATGAAGATGACGCCGCATCAGGCTTTCCAGCAGCAGGTGCAGGGCAAAGTAGAGACGGTGGATCTGAAGCAGCTGGTGGGACGCGTCTCCGCCAATATGATCCTGCCCTATCCGCCGGGCGTGCCGCTGGTGATGCCAGGGGAGATGATCACCGAAGAGAGCCGCGCGGTGCTCGACTTTCTGCTGATGCTCTGCACTATCGGGCGCCACTATCCCGGCTTTGAAACCGATATTCACGGCGCAACGCTGACAGAAGAGGGCGATTATCGCGTTCGGGTGCTGAAATAACGGAAAAAGGCAGCGGCTTCAGACAATTGCGCATTGCAAGCCGCCGCCGCACGTCTCAGGATAAACAAAACAGTCAAGGAGTCTTTTCATGTTGCAGTTATCTTCTGTTCACCATATCGCCATCATCGCCACCGAGTATGCGCGCAGTAAGGCCTTTTATTGCGATGTGCTCGGCTTCAGCCTGATGGGCGAGGTTTACCGCGAAGCGCGCGATTCATGGAAAGGTGACCTGGCGCTGAACGGCCAGTACACCATTGAGCTTTTCTCCTTTCCTTCACCGCCGGCGCGCGTCAGTCATCCTGAAGCCTGCGGCCTGCGTCACCTGGCCTTTACCGTGCCGGACGTGAGTGCGGCGGTCGCGACGCTGGCGGAAAAAGGCGTGGTGTGCGAACCGATCCGCATCGACGATCTGACCGGCAAGCAGTGCACCTTCTTTGCCGATCCAGATGGTTTGCCGCTGGAGCTCTATCAGGCGTAAAATAGCGCGCGCAAGGGCCGCACCCGGCGGCCCTGATTCTGGAACGCGTCATGCCTTTGTCTCATCTCGCTTCGCTGTTGCCTGACGATGCCGCGCTGGCGGTGGCGTTTAGCGGCGGTCTCGACTCTACCGTGCTGCTGCATCAGCTGGTTAGCTGGCAACAGACGCATCCACAAGCGCGCCTGCGCGCGCTGCATGTCCACCACGGATTAAGCCCCAACGCCGACAGCTGGGCCGCGCACTGCGTGGCGATCTGTGAAGCCTGGCAGCTGCGTTGCGAAGTGCTGCGCGTGCAGGTCGACGCGCGCGAGCAGGGCGTCGAGGGCGCAGCGCGCACGGCGCGCTATCAGGCGCTGACGACGGCGATGCAGCCTGACGAGTGGCTGCTGACCGCACAACATCTCGACGACCAGTGCGAGACGCTGCTGCTGGCGCTGAAGCGCGGCAGCGGACCGGCCGGGCTGGCGGCGATGCCGGTGCGGCATCAGCGCCACGGCCGTGTGCTGCTGCGTCCGCTGCTCGGGCAGTCGCGTCAGCAGCTTGAAGCCTACGCGCAGCAGCATCAGCTGCGCTGGGTCGACGATGAAAGCAATCTGGACGCGCGCTACGATCGCAATTTCCTGCGCCAGCATCTGCTGCCGACGCTGCAGGCGCGCTGGCCGCACTTCGCCGCCGCGTGCGCGCGCAGCGCGGCGCTGTGCGGCGAGCAGGAGCAGCTGCTGGACGAACTGCTGGCGGAGCAGCTGGCCGGTCTGATGCATCCAGACGGCAGCCTGCATTTCCCGCCGCTTTTACAGATGAGCGAGACGCGCGCGAACGCGCTGCTGCGACGCTGGATCGGCTGTCAGGGCGCGCCGATGGTGTCGCGCGCCGCGCTGACGCGTCTGCGCGAGGAAGTGATGCTGAGCCGCGAAGACGCGCAGCCGCGTTTGCGCTTTGGCGAGGCGGAGGTGCGTCGCTATCGCGAGCGGCTCTACTGGGTGCCGCGCTGCGCGTCGCTAAAGGATCGGCTGCTGCTCTGGTCCGATCGGCGCGCGCCGCTGGTGCTGCCGCAGCGGCTCGGCGTGCTGCATGCCCACCGTGCGCCCTCGGCGCTGCGCCAGCCCGAGGCGGACGAAGAGGTGAGCGTACGTTTTCATGCGCAGGGCTATTTTCATCTGGCGGGCCGGGCCGGCGGCCGCGAAATCAAAAAGCTGTGGCAGGAGCTGGCGATCCCGCCGTGGCAGCGCGACCGTACTCCGCTGATCTACTACAATCAGACGCTTGTCTGCGCGCCCGGTCTGTTTGTCACCCGGGAAGGCGCCGCCGTCGACGACAGCGGCTGGCAGGCGATCTGGCAACATAATGAGCGTGCTGGAGAGCAACTATGAAAAAATTACTGGCCGCCTTGCTGCTGGCCGCGGCGCTGCCGACGCTGGCCGACGGCGACATCAACGCGGGGGCGCAGAAGTCGGCCGCCTGCGCCGCCTGCCATGGCGCGCAGGGAAAAAGCAGCATGCCGCTCTATCCCAACCTGGCGGGACAGAACGCCGCTTACCTCAACCATGCGCTGCAGGCCTATAAAAAGGGCGAGCGCAGCGGCGGGCAGGCGGAAGTCATGAAGGCCTTTGTGGCTGGATTAAGCGATGAGGATATGGCGGATTTGTCGGCTTACTATGGGTCGCTGAAACCTTAGGAAAGAGGGCGGGAGTATCCCGCCCGAGGCGCTGTCGCTACTCTTCGCTGACGACAACGGTGCCCAGCTCAGGATGGCTGAAGCTGGCGATGTGATCGAGGCGCAACTCGCGCGTTTCGCCGGAGAGATCGATAGAAAGGTATTCAACGTTTTTACGTGAAACCATATCCGTCGCTTTCGCCTTCAGCGCTTCCCCGTTTTTAAGGGTCAGCTCAAGCGTCCAGCGTTTCGTGCAGGCGAGTTCCAGGTTGTCGTAATCATCGCAGTTGATGGGTCTATAAGCTTCATTCGTCAACATAGTCGCTCACCAGTAAGTTTGCAGCGGCATAGGCTGCCTGTTCCCTGACAGAAGAGTTTAGCGCAGAATTTGCGGCAATATCATCAAGTGCCTTTAAAACGCATCCGAGTGCATCGGGCACATATCCCAGTTCGCCGCTGCCGATCTCGGCATACTTCTGACGAACCAATTCACAATATTTTTGCACTTTCACCTCCTCAGCAGAGCAAGAATACTCTGGTTGCCTGAGGAACTATATCACAGGCATTTCCTGGATTTCAGCCAGAGCAAAGCAGGATCGCCGCGTCGAAAGCGGCTAAAGTGACAGAATCCGCTGGCTACGCGCCATAAACAGCAAGCACAAAAGGTTAAGTTGATGAACAGGTTAAACGAGGCGACATTGTCTCAGGTGACAGATGATTAAAGTTTCACGCACGGTCGAGCTGCCCGACGGCGAGGTTGAGTTAAGCGCCATTCGCGCCCAGGGGGCCGGTGGGCAGCATGTGAATAAAACTAGCACCGCGATTCATCTGCGTTTCGATATCGCCGCCTCCTCGCTGCCGCCGTTTTACAAGCAGCGCATGCTGGCGGCGAAACACCATCTGATTACGCCGGAAGGCATGGTAATTATCAAAGCGCAGGAGTATCGCAGTCAGGAGATGAACCGCGAGGCGGCGGTGCAGCGACTGATCAATTTGATTCAGGAGCTGACGCGGGTAGAGAAGGTGCGGCGCGCTACGCGACCGACGCGCGCGTCGAAAGAGCGGCGGCTGGAAGGCAAAGCGCGACGCAGTTCGACCAAATCGATGCGGGGAAAAGTGCTGTAATAAAACGCCCCCGAGAACGGGGGCGGGAAGGGTCTTACTTGTTAAGCGCTTTCAGCAGGAAGTCGACGATTTCGCTCTGCTTGATCATCTCTTTCTCGCCGGCGCGGCGCGCTTTGTACTCAATCTCTTCGTTATCGAGATTGCGGTCGCCGATGACGATAGTGTGCGGCACGCCAATCAGCTCCATATCGGCGAACATCACGCCCGGGCGCTCTTTACGGTCGTCGAGGATCACTTCGACGCCTTTGGCGCGCAGGGTGTGGTAAAGCTCTTCCGCCAGCTCTTTCACGCGGAAAGATTTGTGCATGTTCATCGGCAGAATCGCAACGTCGAACGGCGCCAGTGCCGCAGGCCAGATAATGCCGCGCTCGTCGTGGTTCTGCTCGATGGCCGCCGCGACGACGCGCGTAATGCCGATACCGTAGCAGCCCATGGTCAACACCTGATTGCGACCATCTTCGCCCTGAACCGCCGCTTTCATCGCTTCCGAGTATTTGGTGCCGAGCTGGAAAATATGGCCGACTTCGATGCCGCGTTTGATCTGCAGCGTGCCTTTACCGTCCGGGCTCGCATCGCCTTCTACTACGTTGCGGATATCGGCCACGATCGCCTGCGGCAGATCGCGCTCCCAGTTAATCCCGACATAGTGCTTGCCATCGACGTTGGCGCCGGCGCAGAAGTCGCTCATCTTGTCGACGCTGCGATCGGCGATAATCGGCATCGCCAGACCCACCGGGCCAAGCGAGCCGGGACCTGCGCCTACGGCGGCACGAATCTCTTCTTCGGTGGCGAACGTCAGCGGCGAGGCGACGATGTCGAGCTTCTCCGCTTTAATCTCGTTCAGCTCGTGATCGCCGCGCACCAGCAGCGCAACCAGCGTATGGCCGCTCTCTTCGCTGGCTTTCACCATCAGCGTCTTCACGGTTTTTTCAATCGGCAGCTGGAACTGCTCTACCAGCTCGGCGATGGTTTTCGCGTTCGGCGTGTCGATCTGCGCCAGCGCCTGTGTCGGCTGCGGGCGATCGCCCGCTGGCGCCACCGCTTCGGCCATTTCGATATTGGCGGCGTAGTCCGATTCGGTAGAGAAGATCACATCATCTTCGCCGCTCTGCGCCAGCACCTGGAATTCGTGCGACGCGCTGCCGCCGATCGAGCCGGTGTCCGCCTGAACCGCGCGGAAGTCGAGGCCCATACGACTAAAGCTGTTGCAGTAGGCGCGGTACATTGCGTCGTAGGTTTCCTGCAACGACTCCTGCGAAATATGGAAGGAGTAGGCGTCTTTCATGATGAACTCGCGCGAGCGCATCACGCCAAAGCGCGGACGCACTTCATCGCGGAATTTGGTCTGGATCTGATAGAGGTTCAGCGGCAGCTGCTTATAGGAGCTGAGCTCGTTACGAATCAGATCGGTAATCACTTCTTCATGCGTCGGACCGAGCACGAACGGGCGCTCGTGGCGATCGGCGACGCGCAGCAGTTCCGGGCCGTACTGTTCCCAGCGACCGCTCTCCTGCCACAAATCAGCAGGCTGAACCACCGGCATAGAGATCTCAATCGCGCCCGCGTTGTTCATCTCTTCGCGCACGATGTTTTCGACTTTTTTCAGCACGCGTAAACCGGTCGGCAGCCAGGTATAGAGACCTGAAGCCAGTTTGCGGATCATCCCGGCGCGCAGCATCAGCTGGTGGCTGATCACTTCCGCATCGGAGGGCGTCTCCTTAAGGGTGGAGAGCAAATATTGAGTAGTACGCATTGATTAAGGTTCCAGTTGAACGGAGAGTCACTGACAAAAGTTTTGTTGGCGGCTAGTGTACCAGCGAGATCACGGGCTCAAAAGCGCGTTTTCGCGCGGCTCGATGCCGGTTACCTCGGTACCGCTTTCATCGACGCGCCAGCGCACATTGAAATCGAGCAGCCAGACGGCATATTCGCGCAACTGCGCTTCGCCTTTGCGGTAGGCGGGACGCGGATCCTGGGCCAGCACGTCGCGGATAAAACGCGCCAGGTAGGGATAGCGCTGCTGCTGCTGCGCCAGCTGCTGTTCCGCCTGCGGCGAGAAGCGCACCGGCATATCGGCCGCGGGCGCTTCCTGCGCGAAACCGGCCTTTGCCTGCGGCAGCGCCTCGGCGAAGGGGAGGTAAGGCTTGATATCCACGACCGGCGTGCCGTCCACCAGATCCAGGCTGCCGAGTTGCAGGATCACCTGATTCTTCTCGCAGCGTATGGCTTTCAGCTCAACCAGCGACATGCCGACAGGGTTCGGGCGAAAGGTCGAGCGCGTCGCGAACACGCCCATGCGGGTATTGCCGCCCAGGCGCGGCGGGCGCACCGTGGGCCGCCAGCCGCCTGCCATGGTCTGATGAAACACGAACAGCACCCAGAGATGGCTGAAACTCTCCAGGCCGCGTACCGCCTCCGGCTGGTTATAGGGCGCCATCAGATGCAGCTCGCCGTGGCCATCCTGCACCAGGCCAGGCTGGCGCGGAACGGCGAATTTCTCTTTCCACGGCGAACGGATCACGCCGATCTGCTCGAAGGCGAAAGCGCTCATTGATTCACTTTCAGCGCAGAGCCCTGACAGATCGCCTGACGGTAGCAGCCCGGCGTGCTGCTGACGATTTCACACTTATGCAGCAGAACGGCATTGGCTTTCAGGTAAGAGGCTTTAATCTGCAGACGCTTGCGCGCGGTGGCGATATTCGGCGGTGAATCCTGGCGGCTGTTCTGGCAGTCATCGCCAGCGACTTCGCCCAGATCGCGAAACGGCTTGCTGACCAAATCGGCGGCGTCGGTATAGACTTTGACCGGCGCAGGACGCGGCGCGGGCTTGCGCGCGGGCTCGCGGGAGGGCTGCGAATGAGCGGGTGCGCTGCTTATCGGGTGATATTCGTGAACGCACCCGGTCAGCATCAATGCTAACAAGCAGAGCGGAAATAAACGCATGGCAACATCCTCAAGGTTGTAAAAAGTGGCGTTATTGAAACAAGGACCCGGCGAAATAACAAGTCGCGCCGGATGCGGCGCAAAAGAAAGGGCGGCTATGCGCCGCCCTGGTCAGAAGTGTCAGGAAAGGGATTACCAGCCTTTCACTGCGCCGCCGTTAAAGATCTTGTTCGCGGCCTCTGCAACTTCGTCAGACTGATAGGCCTGAACGAATTTTTTCACGTTTTCAGCATCTTTGTTATCTTCGCGGCTAACGATCAGGTTCACGTACGGCGAATCTTTATCTTCAACGAAGATGCCGTCTTTAGCTGGCGTCAGGCCAATCTGGCTGGCGTAGGTGGTGTTGATTACCGCCAGCGCGATCTGCTGATCGTCCAGCGAACGCGGCAGCTGAGGCGCTTCCAGCTCGACGATCTTCAGGTTTTTCGGATTCTCGACGATGTCCAGCGAGGTCGGCAACAGGCCGACGCCATCCTTCAGCTTGATCAGGCCCACTTTCTGCAGCAGCAGCAGGGAGCGACCGAGGTTGGTCGGATCGTTAGGGATAGCGACCTGCGCGCCGTTCTGCAGCTCATCCAGCGATTTGATTTTTTTCGAATAGCCGGCGATGGGATAAACGAAGGAGTTGCCGACCGGCACCAGTTTGTAGCCGCGATCTTTGATTTGCTGATCCAGATAAGGTTTGTGCTGGAAGGCGTTGACGTCGATATCGCCTTTGCTCAGCGCTTCGTTCGGCAGCACGTAGTCGTTAAAGGTCACCAGCTCGACGTCGAGACCATATTTATCCTTCGCGACTTTCTGCGCCGCTTCGGCGACCTGCTGCTCTGCGCCAACAATCACGCCCACTTTGATGTGGTTCGGATCTTTGGCTTTTTGATCGCATCCTGCCAGCGCAATCGCGCCAATCAGTGCACCCACAGCGGCAATCTTTTTGAATGTAAAAGTCATATCTCTTCCTTAATGGAGACGTAATGATATTGCTGACTTATTTATGGGACACGGCACGCACGATGCGGTCGCCACAAAACTGAATTAAATACACCAGAACGACCAGTAACACGAGCACCGTATTCATCACTGTCGCGTTATAGCCGATATAGCCGTACTGATAGCCAATCTGTCCCAGCCCGCCCGCGCCGACGGCACCGCCCATGGCGGAGTAGCCGACCAGCGTAATCAGCGTGATGGTTGCGGCGTTCACCAGGCCCGGCAGCGCCTCCGGCAACAGCACCTTGCGCACGATTTGCAGCGGCGTAGCACCCATGGCGCGTGACGCTTCGATCAGTCCGGTCGGCAGCTCAAGCAGCGCGTTCTCGACCATACGTGCGATAAAAGGCGCAGCGCCGACGGTCAGCGGCACGATAGCCGCCTGCAGGCCGATAGAGGTGCCGACGATGGCGCGAGTAAAGGGAATCATCCAGACCAGCAGGATAATAAAGGGAATAGAGCGGAAAATGTTCACCAGCGCAGAGAGGATGCGATAGAGCGTCCGGTTTTCCCGAATCTGTCCTGGACGGGTGACGTAGAGCAGCACGCCGACCGGCAGACCCAGTACAAAGCCAAAGAAGCCGGAGACAAAGGTCATCATCAGCGTTTCCCAGACGCCGCGCGCCAGTAAAGCCATCATCGCCTCAGACATAACCCAGTACCTCTACTTTCACATGATTTTCCTGCAGCCACGCGATAGCGGCGTTGGCGTCGCTCTCAGCGCCGTCCATCTCGGCCAGCATAATGCCGAACTTCACGCCGCCGGCGTAATCCATCTGCGCGCTGATAATGTTGTTATTGACGTTGAAGCGGCGTGCGGCTTCAGAGAGCAGCGGTGCATCGACCGATTTGCCGGTAAACTCAAGACGCAGCAGCGGCACGCGCTCGGCAGCAGGCTGCGACACCATGCGCTGCTGATAATCCTCCGGGATATCGAGGTGCAGCGTCGACTGAATAAACTGCTGCGCCAGCGGCGTTTTCGGATGAGAGAAGACTTCGCTAACGCTGTCTTTTTCGATCAGCTCGCCCTGGCTGATGACTGCGACCTGATCGCAGATACGCTTCACCACATCCATCTCGTGCGTAATCAGCAGAATAGTCAGGCCCAGGCGACGGTTGATATCTTTCAGCAGCTCGAGGATAGCGCGGGTGGTAGCGGGATCGAGCGCGCTGGTGGCTTCATCGCACAGCAGCACTTTGGGATTGCTGGCCAGCGCGCGGGCGATGGCGACGCGCTGTTTCTGTCCGCCGGAGAGGTTGGCGGGCCAGGCGTCATGCTTATCGGCCAGGCCGACCAGCTCCAGCAGTTCCGTCACGCGCTGTTTAATCGCTTCGCGCGAGAGGCTACCCAGCTCAAGCGGCAGCGCCACGTTGCCGAAGACGGTACGTGAGTTCATCAAGTTAAAGTGCTGGAAGATCATGCCGATTTGACGGCGCGCCTGAGTCAGCTGACGTTCGCTCAGGGCGGTTAGCTCCTGGCCGTCGACCAGTACGCGCCCTGACGTTGGGCGCTCCAGCAGGTTAACGCAGCGGATAAGGGTACTTTTACCGGCGCCGGACGAGCCGATAACGCCATAGATCTCTCCTGCAGGCACATGCAGGCTAACATCCGAGAGCGCCTGAATGGTGCGTGAACCTTGCTGGAACACTTTGGTAATATTTTCGAGTTTAATCATTAGGTTATTTATTATCGTCTTGCGTTGTCCGTGGTGTGGAACCTTTCGCGCTGAATGCCGGAGCGAAAGCTGAACGGATGGTAAGGCATCCAGACGTCTAAATCAATCAAAGTCATCTCATCTGCCATTCTCTCTTTTATTGCAATCATGCAATACTAGGCGGCAATTTTAGTAGCATCTTTAGTAGCAGGAGTTTCTCAGTGGCGAATAAAGTCCCGGCTGTATTTCTCGATCGTGATGGCACCCTGAACGTGGATCACGGCTATGTTCATGAAATCGACAACTTCCAGTTTATCGACGGCGCCATCGAGGCGCTGCAGGAGTTGAAGAAGATGGGATTCGCGCTGGTGCTGATCACCAATCAGTCCGGCATCGCCCGCGGTATGTTCAGCGAAGAGCAGTTCATGCAGCTAACGGAGTGGATGGACTGGTCGCTGGCGGACCGCGATGTCGATCTCGACGGCATCTATTTCTGTCCGCATCTGCCGGACGCGCCGGTGGAAGCCTATCGTCAGGCATGCGACTGCCGCAAGCCGCACCCTGGCATGCTGCTCTCAGCACAGAAGCATCTCAATATCGACATGGCGGCTTCCTATATGGTGGGTGACAAAACGGAAGATGTGCTGGCGGGCAAAGCGGCGGGCGTGGGCACAAATGTGCTGGTGCGCAGCGGCAAAACCGTCACGGCGGAAGGGGAAGCGGCCGCAGACTGGGTGCTGAATAGCATCGCCGAGCTGCCTCAGGCGATTAAAAAGCGCTAAAAACGCGCGTTTTGCGCAATAATCAGACGAACGACACAAAACTTTAAAAAAGGCGC